>JAUSBQ010000011.1 GCA_030651965.1 Pseudolabrys sp.
CAAGTCCGACATCCAGTCGCAGGCGCTGGTCAACGGCAAATCGAACATGGTCGACGTCGTCACCGCGGTTGCCGAGACCGAAGTGGCGATCGATGCGGTGGTCGCGGTGCGCGACAAGGTGATCGCGGCCTACGAAGAAATCATGCGGATGCCGATCTAGTTTCGGCGACTTAGTCTACAGAAAGTCTTAAAGCCGATGACCGGTCCCGAAGTTCTCGATGTCGCGCGCGACGCGATCTATACGCTGGTCATCATCGCGGCGCCGGTGATGCTGGTGGGCCTGGTGGTCGGCGTCGCCGTATCGCTGTTGCAGGCACTGACCCAGATCCAGGAAATGACTTTGGCCTTCGTGCCGAAGATCCTGGCGATCTTCATGTCGCTCCTGATAGCGCTGCCGTTCATGGCGGAAAAGCTCAACGCCGAAATGTTGCGGATCGCGGCGCGAATCATCAGCGGTTGAGGGTATGGTCGCCGTTACCGATCAGCCCCTTCGGACGCCGCGGCGATGAGAATTGACGTCTCCCTGTTACCGATGCTGGCGGCGGCGTTTCTGCTGACCTTCGCGCGCGTCGGCACCATGGTGATGATGATGCCGGGCATCGGCGAAATGAACATGCCGGCGCGCGTGCGGCTGACCATCGCGCTGGTCCTGACCGCGATCCTACTGCCGGCGCATCAGGCCGCCTATACGATCAATCTGAGCGCGCTCGGGCCGGTGATCGTGATGCTGTTTCAGGAAATCCTGATCGGCGCTGTGCTGGGCCTGACCGCGCGGCTGGCGATTTCCGGATTGCAGGTCGCGGGCTCGGTGATCGCGCAACAGCTCGGCCTCGGCTTCGTCACCGCGGTCGACCCGACACAGAACCAGCAGGGCCTCCTGGTCGGCAATTTCCTGGCGATACTCGGCGTCACGCTGATCTTCGCCACCGACATGCACCATCTGGTGATCGCCGCGCTGAACGACAGCTATTACATCTTCGCGCCCGGCGAGGTGCCGGTTGTCGGCGACATGGCCAAGCACATCACCCAGGTCATCGCCGGGTCATTCAAGATCGGCATCCAATTGTCGGCGCCGTTTCTGGTGTTCGGACTGTTGTTCAATCTCGGCCTCGGCGTGCTGTCGCGGCTGATGCCGCAGATGCAGGTGTTCTTCATCGGCATGCCGCTGTCGATTCTGCTCGGGCTTATGCTGTTGCTGCTCGTGATCACCGCCATGATGGGCGCCTTCACCGGCTACATCGAAGGCGTGCTCAATGCCATGCTCAGGGGCCGCTGACGCATCATGGCCGACCAGGCGGACACAACAGACAAAACAGAAGACCCAACACAAAAGAAGTTGGACGATGCGCTATTAAAAGGCGACGTCGCCAAGAGCCAGGAAGTCAACAACTGGTTCATCATAGCCGGCGGCACGCTGGTTCTGATGACCTTCGCCGGCAGCATGAGCGAAGGCCTGACCACGACGATGCGCGGGCTGCTCGCCAATTCCTACAGGATCAGCATAGACGGTCCGGCGCTCCCGAGCCTGTTCCAGAAGCTCGGCATCGAGATGTTGGCGGCGCTCGCCATGCCGTTCCTGGTGCTGATGCTCGCCGCGCTCATCGGCAATCTGGTCCAGCATAAACTGGTGTGGACGACCGAAGGCTTGAAGCCGAAGGCTTCCAAGGTGTCGCCGCTCGCCGGCATGAAGCGGCTGTTCTCCAAGCAGGCACTGGCCAACTTCGCCAAGGGCATCGTCAAGCTGGTGCTGCTCAGCGCGGTGATGGTGACGCTGATGTGGCCGGAGAGCGACCGCATGGAAGGGCTGGTACGCACCGACGTATTGGCGCTGCTGCCGATCACGCAGGTTCTGGCGCTGAAGATGATGGGCGCGACGGTGGCGCTGCTCGCCGTCGTGGCGGCGGCCGACTATTTCTTCCAGTACCGCACATGGTTCAACAAGCAGAAGATGTCGCTGCACGAAATCAAGGAAGAATTCAAACAGACGGAAGGCGATCCGACCGCCAAGGGCAGGCTTCGCCAGTTGCGCCTGCAGCGTTCGCGCAAGCGCATGATGGCGGCGGTGCCCAAGGCCTCGGTCATCATCACCAACCCGACTCACTACGCGGTCGCCCTGCAATACGAGCGCGGCATGGAGGCGCCGATCTGCGTCGCCAAGGGCGTGGACGCCATCGCCTTGAAGATCCGCGAGATCGGCGGCAAGCATTCGATCCCGATCGTCGAGAACGTAGCCCTCGCCCGCGCTCTGCATGCCACCGTGGAAATCGACGAGCCGATCCCGTCCGAACACTACAAGGCGGTCGCCGAGGTCATCAGCTACGTCATGAAACTACGTCGAGCTGGGCTATAGCCGACTTCGACTAAATGAACTTGCCGATCTCGGGTAAACCCGGGATCGGTGGCGCGCAGTACACAGTTAGCGGTAAATCCGGCGGAACGCGCCAAAACGTGGGCAAAGAACACCGATTGCCGGCCCCGGCCCTTGCGCCGGGAGGGCGGCTTAAGGCACTCAATACGTCATGGCAGGCCAATCTCCGGTAAACGACCCGGCACAGCGACCAGCGCCCGAGCGCAGCGAGGCGCCGGCGCCGGGCCGCCAGGCTTTCGACAAGAGCCAGAGCGCGCCGCGCTCGGGCTCGGTCGGCATGGTGCTGCTGGTGGCGCTGCTGCTGGTCGCCGCCGCCGCCGGTCTCATCTATATCGGGCCGGAGTACGCCGAGGCCTACATTCTCGGCATGCTGGCGTTCCTGGGAACCCTCGGCGTGTTCGCGCTGTTCGCGATGGCCTCGGGCATCATGCAGATGGCATCGAAGGACCACGCCAACCCGCTGCTCAAGGCGGTGGTCGACAACGCCTTCGACGGCATCGTGGTCACCGACCAGGCGGGGCGCGTGTTCTACGCCAACGCCACCTATCTCGACCTGATCGGCGCCAGCGACGGCAACGACGTGCGGCCGATCGAGCGGGTGTTCATCGGCGATCCGGATGTCTCCGAGTCGATCTACCGCCTGCTCAAGGCGGCGCGCGAAAGCCGCCGCCTGATGGAGGAGGTGCGCATCGCCAGCCCGACCGGCGAGCCGGCGCGCTGGCTGCGCATGCGCGTGCGTCCGTTAGGGACCGGCCGGCACGACTCGAAGATGACGGTGTGGTCGGTCGCCGACGTGACGCGCGAGCGCGAGCGGCAGGAGAACGTGTTTCAGGAACTCCAGCACGCCATCGACTATCTCGATCACGCACCGGCCGGCTTCTTCTCGGTCGATGCCAAAGGCAACATCGTCTATCTCAACGCCACGCTCGCCGCCTGGCTCGATCACGATCTGGCGCAGGTCGGCGTCGGCTCGCTCAAGCTCACCGATATCGTCGCCGGCGAAGGCGCGGCGCTCCTGAACACGCTCAATGCCGCGCCGGGCGACGTCAAGACCGAGGTGCTCGATCTCGATCTGCGCTCGCGCGGCGGCAAGCCGGTGCCGGTGCGGCTGTTCCACAAGGTGGCGTTCGGCGCCGACGGCGCGCCGGGCGTGTCGCGCACTTTGGTGCTCAACCGGGCCAGAGACGACGGCACCGATCCGCAGCGCGCGGCCGAAGTGCGCTTCATGCGCTTCTTCCAGAACACGCCGATGGCCATTGCGACCGTCGACAAGGCGGGCGGCATTGCGCGCAGCAATGCGCGCTTTGCTTCCGCCTTCGAAGGCTTGCTGAACGACAGCCGGTCGATCCTGTCGGTGGTCGCCGAACGCGACCGGCCGGCGCTCGAGCAGGCGATCGCCAAGGCGGCGTCGGGGCAGGGCGACATCGCGCCGGTCGAGGCGGTGCTTGCCGGCAAGAGCGAGCGCTGGGCGAATTTCTTCGTCTCCTCGGTCGAGGAAGAAGACCGCGACGGCGAAGCCGCCATCGTCTACGCGCTGGAGACGACCGAGCAGCGCACGCTGGAGAACAAGTTCTATCAGCAGCAGAAAATGGAATCGGTGGGTCAGCTTGCCGGCGGCATGGCGCACGATTTCAACAATCTGCTGTCGGCGATCATGATGGCGACCGACTTCCTGTTGAACGCGCACAAGCCGACCGACCCTTCGTTCCAGGACATCATGCACATCAAGCAGAACGCCAACCGCGCCGCGGCGCTGGTGCGGCATCTGCTGGCGTTCTCGCGCAAGCAGACCTTGCGGCCGCAGGTGCTCGATCTCGGCGAGACCCTGAGCGATCTCGGCATGCTGCTCAAGCGCATGATCGGCGAGAAGGTGACGCTCGACGTCGTTCACGGCCGCGATCTGTGGCCGGTCAAGGTCGACATTTCCCAGTTCGAGCAGGTGATCGTCAATCTCGCGGTCAATGCCCGCGATGCCATGCCGGACGGCGGACGGCTGACCGTGCGCACCGCGAATATCCTGGCCGCCGACTGCGCCAAGCTCGGCGCCAAGGGCATGCCGGTCGCCGACTATGTGCTGGTCGAGGTCAGCGACACCGGCACCGGCATTCCGCCGGACATTATTGACAAGATCTTCGAACCGTTCTTCTCGACCAAGGACGTCGGCAAGGGCACGGGCCTGGGGCTGTCGACGGTGTACGGCATCGTCAAGCAGACCGGCGGCTTCGTCTATGCCGATTCAGAACCCGGCCGCACCTCGTTCCGCATCTTCCTGCCGCGCCATGTGCCGGGCCTCGACGAGCAGGCGCCGCCGGCCGTTGGCGGGTTGAGCGAACCGGCGCTCGACAGCGCCGCCGCTGCCGCCGCCAATCTGGCGAAGTCGGCGGCCAGCGATCTGACCGGGCAGGGCGTCATTCTGCTGGTCGAGGATGAAGAGGGCTTGCGGGCGCTCAATGCGCGCGGGCTGAAGTCGCGCGGCTACACCGTGCTCGAGGCCGGCAACGGCGTCGAGGCGCTCGAGGTGCTCGCCGAGCAGGGCCATGTCGATCTGGTGGTGTCGGACGTGGTGATGCCGGAGATGGATGGGCCGTCGCTGCTCAAGGAACTGCGCGCGCGCGATCCGAAGGTGAAGATCATTTTCGTGTCGGGTTACGCTGAGGAAGCCTTCGCCAAGAACCTGCCGACCAACGAGCAGTATGCGTTCCTGGCCAAGCCCTTCACGCTCAAGCAACTGGTCGCGATCGTGAAGCAGACGTTGGCGGACTGACGCCTAGTAGCAAGCCTGCGCCAGCCGCGCCTTGTCGAACATCACTATCTGCACGGTGCAGGGCGCGACGGCGCGCGTTGCGACCGGCTGCTGCGGCGCCTGGAAATAGTTGCGCTCCAGAGAAGCCGCCGCGGGGCCGGTGTGCAGCGATGTGACGTCCATCTGCTCGAGCGGCAACTGCTGGAGCGGCGTTAGCTTGGCGCCCGCCGGCAACGCCGACGCGAAAGTGAGGGGCACGAGCAGCGCCAAGGCAAGCCCTGGGGTTTTCATCTCGGTCAACTCCAATGCCCCGAATGCAACGGAAACTCGGCCGCCGGCTCATATGTTCCTTGGCCGGCCTATGACATTCCCGTGAAACGCAAGAGCAAAGCGACGGCTGCGGCGTAGCAGCGCACCGCCGGGCGGTATCCTCTGGGGGCCCTTACAAAATGCCTGCCGTGCACCTATTCTCCATGCCACTGATTTTTTCCGGGAGGATATCAAGACCATGATGCGCCACCGCTGGCTGATTGCGCTTGCCGCGATCGCGACTGTTTTCGTTTTCGTTGCTGCCGATTACGCGGATGCCCGTGGCGGCCGAGGCGGCTCGTTCGGTAGCCGCGGCGCGCGCACGTTTACCCCGCCGGCCGCGACCAATACCGCGCCGACGGCCGCAGCGCCGATCCAGCGCTCCGTGACGCAGCCCAGCGCTGCGACGGCGGGTGCGGCGGGTGCGGCTGCGCGTCCGGGCATTGCCGGCGGTGGTATGTTTGGCGGCGGTTTGCTCGGCGGCCTTGCCGCCGGTTTCATCGGCGCCGGTCTGTTCGGCATGCTGTTCGGTGGCGGCTTCATGGCCGGTATGGGCGGCTTTGCCTCCATCCTGGGCCTGTTGTTGCAGGTCGCTCTTGTTGTCATCGTGGCCCGCCTGGCCTTCGCCTGGTGGCAGCGCCGCAAGGCACCCGCGGTTGCCATGCAGTCGGCAGGAAACACGCCGGGTGCAGCATCCGGCCCCAGCACGCAGGCTTTTGGCGGCCTCGGAACCATGTTCGGCGGCAATGCGCCGGCCGCTCCGGTGGGTACGCCGGTAACGCTTGAGAAGTCGGATTTCGACGACTTCGAAACCCTGCTCGGCGACGTCCAGGCCGCTTACTCGGCCGAGGATCTGGCCGCGCTGCGCGCCAAGGCGACGCCTGAAATGGTGTCGTATTTCGCCGAGGAACTGACCGACAATGCCAGCCGCGGCGTCGTCAACCAGGTCACCGACGTCAAGCTGTTGCAGGGCGACCTGTCCGAAGCCTGGCGCGAAGGCGATCGTGAATACGCGACCGTTGCCATGCACTTCGCCCTGACCGACACCACGGCGGATCGCGCCAGCGGCAAGGTTGTCGAAGGCGGCCAGCCGGGCGAAGTCACCGAGCTGTGGACCTTCCTGCGTCTGCGCGGCGGCGAATGGATGCTCTCGGCCATTCAGCAGGCCTGAGACGCCGACGATTGATGGTTACGCGAAGGCGTCGTCCGGAAACGGACGGCGCCTTTTCGCTTGGACTTACGAGCTAGTCGAACGCCTTGTGCGGCGTCGCGTCGGCGCCTTCGGCGGGAAATTCCGTGCGGGCTTCCGGCACCAGCCCGGTGCGTTCGGCGGTCGGCAAACGACCGTCGAAATTGACGCCGACTTGGGTCGGCTGACGCCAGACCACGCGGCAGCGGCGGCGCGGCGAGCCGTTGCCGGACAGCAGCAGCGTGAAGCGTTCGGGCAGTTCATCGGTGGGATCGACGTCGATGCGCGCACCCGTGTCGGAAATGTCGGACAGGACACAGCCGCGTTGCACGTCGCCCTCAAGGATGAGGACGGCGTTGTAGCGCATCTGGCGGCGGAGCGATCGTCGTTTGTCTCTATGCATTGGGACCTGGCGTGCAGGGGCGGGGGCCGGCGGCTGCGCTTAATGAAGTGTTAATTCTGGCGGCGCGCATTGTCGGACTATACCGGCCGTCATGTTACCAATTGATAAAGTACCCCGGCATGAAGGCTTGCGGCGGCGGCCCACGGCGGCAGGCGGCAAAAGCCGATTCCCGTGGCGCGCCTTGGGCTTGCGCGGATATTCACAGAGGCCCGCGGCGTTGACCTTACCGTGGATTCCGTTTATGTCGCCCGCCGCAACCTGGTTTTCGGCCTCACCTTGCTCGCTAAGCCTTTCGGTTTTTGGCTGCGCTGAAAGTGAACTGCCCAAAAACGCGGATGTTGCCGCCTGTGCGATGAGCGCGCCGGCGTTCAACGTGAAAGGAACTACGATGCCCGTCGGAACTGTGAAGTTCTTCAATACCCAAAAAGGCTTCGGCTTCATCCAACCGGATGATGGCTCCAAAGATGTGTTCGTCCACATCACCGCGGTCGAGAAGGCCGGCATGCGCTCCCTGGCCGAAGGTCAGAAGATCAGCTTCGAAATCGTCACCGAGCGCGGCAAGCAGGCGGCGGGCAATCTGCAGCCGGCGTGAGCCAGCGCAGCAATTCAGAAGACGCGGAAGCCCGGCGGCGACGCCGGGCTTTTTATTTGGGCCGACGCCATTTGCCCTGCTGCGACAATCGGTCGGCCGAGAGCAGGGGAATTTCCGGCGGCGGCCGGTGTTTGACATCGAAGGCGCGGCGATCATGCCCGCGCCACCGCGGAGGAAACCGATGAGCACGCGCCAACTGAGCCTGTCACTGCCTGCGATGCTTCTCGCCTGCAGCCTTCTCGCGCCACCCGTTGCCGCGCAACAGGCGGCGATGACCTTCTTCGTGACCAGCGCCGGGCCGGGCAAAGGCGCCGATCTCGGCGGCCTCGCCGGCGCCGACGCGCATTGCCAGACTTTGGCCGCTTCGGCCGGGGCGGGCGCCAAGACCTGGCGCGCTTATCTGTCGACCCAAGGCGCAGGCGCAGCGAATGCGCGCGACCGAATCGGCAAGGGCCCTTGGGTCAACGCCAAAGGCGCGACCATCGCCAAGGATGTCGCGGACCTGCACGGCGCCAACAACCTGACCAAACAGACCGCGCTGTCGGAAAAAGGCGACGTCATCAATGGCCGCGGCGACACGCCGAACAGGCACGACATTCTCACCGGTTCGCAGCCCGACGGCACCGCTTTTCCGCCGGACAAGGACATGACCTGCAAGAACTGGACGAGCAGCACGGAAGGCGCGGCGATGGTCGGTCATCACGATCGCCAAGGTCTCAACACCGAACCGCCGGCGCTCTCGTGGAACTCGTCGCATCCGTCGCGCGGGCCGGGCGGCGGCTGCGCCCAGACCGACCTCCGGGGCACCGGCGGCGACGGCCTGTTGTACTGCTTTGCCGCCAACTGAGCCGCGCTAGCATGTCACCATAATTCACCGGCGGGATTCCCCCGCCGGTGTCCGGCACGCGCATCATTAGGCGTGGATGACGTCGTATTGTGCCGCGCGGCCCTTGACGCTTCTCCGGCAAGAACGGCTACCTTACGCCAGTGGATTCCTGTTCTTTAATGCCGCGCGCGAAGCGCGGACGAATTGTACGCAATGTCCGAATTCACCAATGTCCTGTTGCTGGCCGGCGACGCGGTTCTTTACTTCGTCGCGCTCGCGGCGCTGTTGCGCGCGCGCGGCCGGATCGGTCTTGGCGCATTTTTCTGCGCGCTCGGGGTCATGCATTTCCTCGAGACCTATCTCGCCAGCATTCTATATGTCGCACTGCCGCTCGGTATCGTGACCTCGCCGGGCTCGACGGTGCTGTTCACCGGCAAGCTGATGCTGCTGTTGCTGCTCTATATCCGCGAGGACGCGGTGGTGGTGCGCCAGCCGATCTACGGCTTGCTGATCGGCAATGTGCTGCTGTTCGCGCTTGCCTACGTCATGCGCCACCACACGCTTATCCCGCTGGGCGCCGAGCGCGCCGCCGATTTCGGTTTCCTCGACCAGATGGGCGGGCTGATGGTGTGGGGAACGGCGATCCTGTTCTTCGACTGCATTCTCATCATTCTGCTGTACGAGCGCTCGCGCGCCTGGTTCGGCGATCATGTGTTTCCGCGGCTGCTGGTCAGCGGCGCGCTGGTGCTGACCTTCGATCAGGTCGCGTTCTTCTTCGGACTGAATATGCTGACCGGCGCCGGCCTGCCGGTGCTGATCGGCGGCT
The DNA here is from genome assembly GCA_030651965.1 of Pseudolabrys sp. GTDB lineage: Bacteria > Pseudomonadota > Alphaproteobacteria > Rhizobiales > Xanthobacteraceae > Pseudolabrys. The sequence goes on from JAUSBQ010000011.1 coordinate 9,257, forward strand.
GGGTCGCCAAGATGGGCGCGGTCGCGCTCTATGGCGTGCTGGCAACCGTGTATCTCAAATATTTCGAGCGCCCGCTCGGCCGCCGCGCCGCGCCGCGCATCTGGGACGTGTTTGACACCTTGACCTATCGCGAACGCTATGAGGACCTCTTGGCGCGCACCGGCTGCGACGCGCTGACCGGCGCGCTTGACCGCCATTCGCTGGAATCCTACGGCCGGCGCGCCGTCGAGAATGCCGCCGCCGCCGGGCGGCCGCTGGCGCTGCTGCTGATCGACATCGACCACTTCAAGGCCTTCAACGACCGCTTCGGCCACGCCGCCGGCGACATCATGCTCAAGCGCATCACCGCCGAGATCATGACGGCGGCGCGGGTGTCCGATTTCACCTACCGCTTCGGCGGCGAGGAATTCGTCGTCCTCGCCGACGGCATTGCCGGCGACGACGCCAATGCGCTGGGCGAGCGCATTCGCCGTGCCATCGCCGCGCTCCCTGGCGGTGATCCGGCGGGCCGCGTGACCGCCAGCATCGGCGTTGCCTCCTGCGCCAACGATGCGTCCGGCTACGACCGGCTGTTCGAAATCGCCGACAAGCGGCTCTACGAGGCCAAGGCGCTGGGCCGCAACCGCGTCATCGGCGCGCGGCCGCCGACCGGCGAGAGCCCGGTGCGGCTGGTGAAGAACTGAGTTCCTTGCCTCGTTCGGGAACGCGGGTTTAGCCTCCGGATTGCAGGACGGAGACGCCGATGAAATATCAGCTTTATTACTGGCCGGGCATCCAGGGCCGCGGCGAATTCGTGCGGCTGGCGCTGGAAGATGCCGGCGCCGCTTACGACGACGTCGCGCGCGGCAAAGGCGGCAGGACAGCAATGATGGCGATGATGCAAGGGGGCGAGAAGCGGCCGCCTTTCGCGCCGCCGTTTCTCAAAGCCGGCAAGCTCGTCATCGCGCAGGTGGCGAATATCCTGTTTTATCTCGGGCCGCGCTTGAATCTTGCCCCGAAGGACGAGGGCGCCCGGCTGTGGCTCAACACCCTGCAATTGACGGTGACCGACTTCGTCAAGGAAATCCACGACACCCATCACCCGGTCGGCACCGGGCTCTACTACGAAGACCAGAAGCCGGAGGCGAAGCGCTATGCCGCCGGTTTTCTAGACGAGCGCGCGCCGAAATATTTCGGTTATTTCGAGCGCGTGATCGACAGAAGCGGCGGGCCCTATTTGCTAGGCCGCGAGGTTTCCTACACCGACCTGTCGCTGTTCCAACTGGTCGAAGGCATGCGCTATGCGTTTCCGAAAGGCATGAAACGCATCGAGCGCAAGATTCCCAAGATCGTCGCGGTGCGCGACCGCGTCGCGGCGCGGCCGGCCATCAAGGCTTATCTCGCCTCCGAGCGGCGCATTGCGTTTAACGAGGACGGCATTTTCAGAAGGTATCCGGAACTCGATAAATAACTCCTTTATTTGCGCATGATCTTGTCCGAAAACCGGTTCCCACTTTTCGGGATCATGCGCTAGCCATGCGCCGGCAAAGGCTTGCCGCCGGCGATCACGGGCTTGGCCGAAATTAGCGTGAAGGCGATGACGCAGGGCACGCTGCCGTTGTTGACCCAGTCGTGGATGGTGCCGCGCTGCACCAGGACATCGCCGGCTTTCAGATGCACGGTGCCGATGTCCAGCACCATGTCGATCTCGCCGGACATCACCACGCCATAGTCAACGGAATCGGTGCGGTGGTTGCGCGGCGCGACGCCCGGCGCAAAGCTGACGATGCGGAACACGGTGCCGTTGTCGATAAAGGTGCCGATCTTTTTGTTCGACGGATCGTCGAAGCCGTCATTGTCGACCGGGAAGCCTTCGCTCGACCAGATCACGCTGAACTCGGCGCCCTTGCGGTGCGAGAAGGTGTTGGTGACCTGCTCGTCGATCAGCACCTTGGCGCGGCCCTGGTCGTCGTGGCCGGTGACGACGCGGCGGATGTTGATGGCCATAGACCTAGTCTCCCACATTCAGTCTTGAGTGAGCGGCGGCTTTCGACGTCTTGCGTTTTTTCTTTTTGGTGGCGCTTTTCGCCACGTCCTTTTTCGCAATATCGACACAGGGCGGACACAGGCAGCCGGCCTTGCCGAAATAGAGTTCCATATGCTCCTCGCCGTAGTCGAGGGTGATCTCGTCACCTTCGGCGATCGGCTTGATGGCGCGATACATCAGACGGCCGCGGTTGGATTCGGCTTCCGTGTTGGGGTCGCAGGAGTGGTTGGCGTAACGCGCCAGATTGCTGCGGACCGAGCCGTCGATGGTCCAGCGGCTGTCGATCTCGAACAGGTATTTGTTGGCGCGGCGGCGGTCGATCTCCTGCGCCAGCTTTGTCGGGATGCGGCGGCCGGTATATTCGATGACCAGTTTGCGCTCGGGAATGTCCTGAACGGCGAACAGGCCCAGGCCCGTCCTGGCGCGGCCGACGCGAAAAAGCGGCGGCTTGACCTTGCGCGTGATCTTGGCTTTCTGGCGCGACGCAGCCGCCATGCCGCTATCGCTTGCCGCCGCGCTTTTTGGCGGTCTTCTTCGTCCCAGTCTTCTTCGTCTTGCTCTTCTTGGTTTTGCCTTTGACCGCGGCGTTGGCCAGCCGCTTGGCCTTGCGGGCGCGCTTTTCCCGCAGCTCGGCGGCGTGCTTCTTGCGCCGCTTGCGGCAGCGCGAGCACAGGCAGTTTTTAAGGCCGATGACGTTCTTGAGGTAATCGCGGCCGTAGTCGTAGGTCAGCTCTTCTTCCGGCTTGATGTTGCGCAGGGTGCGGATGAAGACGCGCTTGTTGCGGATGAAGGTGTCGCAATTCGGGTTGCAGGAATGGTTGAAATAGCGCGCGATGTTGCCGTGCCGGGCGCCATCGATGGTGATCTTGCTGTTGACCTCGTAGAGGTAGCGATTGCCGCTCTTTTCGGCCTTGAGCGCGGCATCGATGCCGAGCCGGCGGCCGCGATACTCGGCGATGCGCGACTTCTTCTTGATCGGTCTTGTGGCGAACAGGCCCAGGCCCGTGAGCGAGCGGCCGAGGCGGAATGGTCTTGGGGACATCGTGCGCTATTCGATTCCAACAGGGACATAAAGAGCCGAGATTGCAGATGACGAACGATACGTCAATGGTGCGCGGACTTTTCGGGCCGCTTTGCGCCAAGCCTTCTGTGGAGCGGGACGGTTCGCGGCGTTAAGGTAACGGCTCATTTACGGTGAAGCGAAGGACCCGCCATGACCAATGCCCGCTGGCCCGAATTGCCCTTTATCGCCTGGGCCGACACCGCCGCGACCCTGCATCTGTGGACGCAGGTGGTCGGCAAGATCAGGCTTGCCCGCACGCCCTGGCTGAACCATTCCTGGCACGTGACGCTTTATGTATCAGCGCGCGGCCTGACCACCGGGCCGATCCCCGATGGCGCGCGCTCGTTCCAGATCGATTTCGACTTCGTCGACCATGTGCTGTGGATCCGCACCAGCGACGGGCGCTACCGGCAAATGCTGCTGCTGCCGAGCCCGTCGCACGGAACGACGGTCGCCGAATTCCACAGTGAGGTGATGAACGCGCTCGCCGAGCTCGGCATCGACGTGACCATCAACACCATGCCGTGCGAACTCCTCGAATGCATCGCGTTCGAGAAGGACGCGATCCACCGCAGCTATGACCCCGAGGCGGTGGGGCGTTTCTTCCGCATTCTGGTGTCGGTCAACGACGTGCTGGCGCGCTTCCGCACCGGTTTCATCGGCAAATCGAGCCCGGTGCATTTCTTCTGGGGCTCGTTCGATCTGGCGGTGACGCGTTTTTCCGGCCGCACCGCGCCACGGCACCCCGGTGGTATTCCGCATTTGCCCAACAGCGTCGCGCAGGAGGCTTACTCGCATGAAGTCTCCAGCGCCGGCTTCTGGCCGGGCTCGAAGGGGCCCGTCGACTATCCGGCGTTCTATTCTTATGCCTATCCGGCGCCGCCGGGCTTTGCCGAGGCCAAGGTTAAACCCGACAAGGCGTTCTATTCGAAAATCCTCGGCGAGTTCATTCTGCCCTATGACGCGGTGCGGCTGGCCGACGACCCCGATGCCGCGCTGATGGAGTTTTTGCAGAGCACCTACGACGCGGCGGCTGACTTGGGGAAGTGGGACCGCAAGGCGCTGGAGTGCGCCGTGGGCGAGGTGGGTAAGGCGAGGGCGA
>JAUSBQ010000017.1 GCA_030651965.1 Pseudolabrys sp.
ACGCCGCTGGCCGCCAAGGCCAAAAGGCTTGCCACCGATACCGGCTTCGACGTCGTCAATGGCTGCCTGCAACTGCACGGCGGCTACGGCTATCTGCGCGACCATCCGATCGAGCGCGTGCTGCGCGACGTGCGCGTCCACCAGATACTGGAAGGCACCAACGAGATCATGCGCCTGATCGTCTCGCGCGCGATGCTGGGGAACTGACATGAACACGGCGCAGTGGAGCGGGGAACTGGCCTTGGTGACGGCGGCGATGTTTGCCGGCGCCGCTTTCTATATCAATTTCGCCGAACAGTACGCGCGGCTGCAACTCGACGAACGCGCGCTGCTGACGGAATGGAAGCCGAGCTACAGCCGTGGCTTCATCATGCAGTCGAGTCTGGCGGTGATTTCCTGCGCCTTCGGCGTCATCGCCTTTCTGCTCAGCTATGATTGGCGCTGGCTGGTCGGTGCGATCCTGATCGTCGCCAACTGGCCGTTCACGCTCTTCATCATCATGCCGACCAACAAGCTGTTGCAAGGCACCGCCCCGGAACAGGCCAACGAGGTGACGCGCGGTCTGATCGAGCAGTGGGGCAGGCTGCATGCGGTACGTACCGCCTTGGGCTTTGTCGCGACGATTGCCTATTTGTGGGCGATGACGTGAGCGACGCCGAAATATTGTTTGAGCGCCGCGGCGCGGCCGGCATTGTCACGCTCAACCGGCCGAAGGCGCTCAATGCGGTCACCCATGCCATGGTGCATGCCTTGAGCGCGCAACTCGCGGCCTGGGCCGACGACCCGGCGGTCACCCGCGTCGTCATCATGGCCAATGGCGAGCGCGCGTTTTCTGCCGGTGGCGATATCCGCCATCTCTACGATCTCGGCAAAGCCGGCAAAGGCGACGAAGCGCTGCAATTCTGGCGCGACGAGTATCCGCTCAATGCCGCGATCAAGAATTTCCGCAAGCCCTATGTCGCGCTGATCGACGGCATCGTCATGGGCGGCGGCGTCGGTATCTCGGTGCATGGTTCGCACCGAGTCGCCTTCGACCGTTTTTCCTTCGCCATGCCGGAAGTCGGCATCGGTTTCTTCCCCGATGTCGGCGCGACATGGTTTCTGCCGCGCATGCCGGGCGAACTTGGCGCCTATTGCGCGCTGACCGGCGAGCGCTTCAACGCCGCCGACGGGCTCAACGCCGGCCTCGCCACCCATCGCGTTCCCTCGGCGCGCTTTGGCGCGCTGCTTGACGGCCTCACCGGCACCGTCTCGGTCGATGCCGTGCTTGCCGCGTTCGCGGAACCGGCAGGGGAGGGGTCAATAACGGCGCGGCGCGCCGCGATCGACCGGCTGTTTGCCGGCGATCGGGTCGAGGCCATTCTCGCCGCGCTCGACGCCGAAGCTGCCTCCGGCAGCGCCGACGCCGAATGGGCGGGCAAGACCGCAGCCTTGATGCGAACGAAATCGCCGCTCAGTCTTAAAGTAGCGCTGGCGCAGGTGCGCCACGGCAAGCTTTGCGATTTCGCAACGTGCATGCGCACCGAATTCCGCATAGTGTCGCGCGTCATTCATGGCCATGATTTCTACGAGGGTGTGCGCGCGGTGATCGTCGACAAGGACAACAGACCGATCTGGCAGCCGGCGACGCTGGCGCAAGTCAGCGACGCCGAGGTCGCGCGCCACTTCGCGCCGCTCGACGACGGCGAACTGGCGCTGACATGAACGAGCCCTTCGCCGCCGACGACTTGAGAAATCTCGATCCCGTCCATGAGAACGAGGGCGAGGCGAGCATCGGCGTCTGGACGCGGCGGCTGGTCTTGTTCCTGCGCGTGATGGCCGCCTTGTCGATGATCAAGGGGCTCTATCACTGGTCGCGGGTCTGCGGCATCGGCGTCGAGCAGAACGAGTTGTTCGAAGCCCATTCCATCGCCTGGCAAGTGGCGACGGTGTTCTTCGCGGTGATCGATCTGGTCGCGGCCGTCGGCCTGTGGCTGGCGGCGGCCTGGGGCGCGGTCATCTGGCTCACCGCGGTCGCCTCGATGCTGGCGGTGGAGATGTTCTTTCCGCAGGTCTATGGCCGTGGCTTCGTCACCGTCATAGTGGAAGGCGCGCTGCTCGGGCTCTATCTTTGGCTGGCGCTGAAGTCGGCGCGCGAGCAGCCGGAATAAGTTAGAAGATAGACGACAAAAGCATAAAGGGAGAGAAACATGGCGCGCATCGGATTTATCGGCCTCGGCAATATGGGTCTGCCGATGGCGCAGAATCTGCTCAAGGCAGGCCATCAGGTCGAAGGCGTCGATCTCAATCCGGCGTCGGTTGAAAGACTGACAGCCTCCGGCGGCGCGAGCGTCGAGACCGCCAAGATCGCGGCCAGCCGCGCCGATGTCGTCATCACCATGCTGCCGGCCGGCAAACATGTGCGCGAGGTCTATCTCGGCGCAAACGGCATCGTCGAGAACGCCAACCCCGGCACGCTGCTGATCGACTGTTCGACCATCGACGTCGAGACCGCGCGCGAGGTCGCCGCTGCCGCGGAGGCGAGGGGACTGTTGATGCTGGACGCGCCGGTGTCCGGCGGCGTCGGCGGCGCGGCGGCCGGCACGCTCACCTTCATGGTTGGCGGTAGCGCGCAGGCTTTCACCAGTGCGCAGCCCATTCTCGACAAGATGGGCAAGACCATCGTGCATGCGGGCGGCGCCGGCAACGGCCAGGCCGCCAAGATCTGCAACAACATGATCCTCGGCATTTCGATGATCGCCGTGTCGGAAGCTTTCGTGCTGGCTGAGAAACTCGGCCTCGACCACCAGAAGCTGTTCGATATCGCGTCGAAGGCGTCGGGCCAGTGCTGGTCGATGACGACCTATTGTCCGGTGCCGGGCCCGGTGCCGACATCGCCGGCCAACCGCGACTATCAGCCCGGATTCACCGCCGCGATGATGCTGAAGGATTTACGTTTGGCGCAGGATGCCGCGAAAGCCGCCGGCGCGAAAACGGAATTGGGCGCCGACGCTGCAAGGATTTATTCAGCCTATGCCGACAGCGGCGAGGCGGAACGGGATTTTTCCGGCATTATCCGCTTCATTCGCGGCTGATACGGCGCGCGCACGGTGAACGAAACCTTGCGCGCTTGCGTCGAATTGAAAATGCAACGGACTGTTCACCGTTGCAAATAAACCTAATCTTTATGCTGTTATTTAAGTCGATTTTAGACTGGCCCGCATAGTTTGGTTTGCAAGGGACGAGGAAAACAGGGCCTCGTTACCAAGTAAAAACTAACTAAGGGGCGTTGAATATGAAAGCCGTCGCAAAGACGGTCGAACCCGCGGAACGTGAAGCGCGGTTCGACACGATCCAGCCTTTGTACCATGAGGCACTGACGTTGGTTGAGCGGCTGCATCGCCGGCTGCTCGACGTCATCAAGGATGAATTCGACCGCCGCGGCCGCTCCGATATCAATTCGGTGCAGGCGCTGCTGTTGTACAATATCGGCGACAAGGAACTCACCGCGGGTGAGCTGCGTACGCGCGGCTATTATCTCGGCTCCAATGTCTCCTACAATCTCAAGAAGCTGGTCGAGATGTCTTTCCTCGATCATCAGCGTTCGCGCGTCGACCGCCGGTCGGTTCGCATCAAGCTGACCGCCAAGGGCCAGGAAGTGCGCGACATCGTCGACACGCTCTATCAGAAGCATGTTCGCACGGTGGAGCAGGTCGGCGGCATCAATGCCGACGAGTTTGCGACCTTGAACAAGTCGCTGCACCGGCTCGAGCGCTTCTGGACCGACCAGATCCTGTATCGCCTCTAACTTTTGCTCGCACGTACTGGCGAGACGACTTGCCCTCGGCCCGGATTCCTCCACCGGCCGGGGGCATTTTCGTTTGCCCGTCTTGTTGCGGGGCGGCGTATACTGCCGCTTCGCGGGGGCGGCGATGGCGGACGATTCTACAGTCTATTTCGAACTAATGGTGATCGGCGCCAGCGCGAAACTGGTGGCGATTGACGCCAACACGGGCATAGAGGTTACGGTCATCGGTCCGGCCAAGGGGTCGCAGGACGCTCTGAAAAAGCTGGCGCTGGCGAAGCTGAAGGCGCGGATTGCGCGCGAGCGGAGCTGACCGGATTTCCCTATATATTGCGCCTCAACCGCCCCTACGCCAGCGCTTGGTCGCCGCTTGGCGGCTCGCGGGCGATATGCTATTCGCCACGCTCAATCCCGGAACCCTTTAAGAGTCGGCGCCCATCGTCTGGCGCCTGGAGAATCCTTCAATGTCGGCGGCAGAAAGCCAGTTCTTTTCCGCGTCCCTGCGTGAGGTGGACCCCGAGATCGCGCATGTGATCGGCCAGGAACTCGGTCGCCAGCGCGACGAGATCGAGCTGATCGCCTCGGAGAACATCGTCTCCCGCGCCGTCCTGGAAGCCCAGGGCTCGGTGCTGACCAACAAATATGCCGAAGGTTACCCGGGCCGGCGCTATTACGGCGGTTGCCAGTATGTCGATGTCGCCGAGACTTTGGCGATCGAGCGCGCCAAGAAGCTGTTCGGCTGCAATTTCGCCAATGTGCAGCCGAATTCCGGCTCGCAGATGAATCAGGCCGTGTTCCTGGCGCTGTTGCAGCCCGGCGACACCTTCATGGGCCTCGATCTCAATGCCGGCGGCCATCTCACCCATGGCTCGCCCGTCAATATGTCGGGCAAGTGGTTCAAGCCGGTGCCCTATGGCGTGCGGCGCGACGACAACCTCATCGACATGGACGACGTGGCGCGGATCGCCCGCGAGACCAAACCGAAGCTGATCCTGGCCGGCGCCACCGCCTATAGCCGCGTCTGGGATTTCAAGCGTTTCCGCGAGATCGCCGACGAAGTCGGCGCTTATCTGATGGTCGATATGGCGCACTTCGCCGGTCTGGTCGCCGGCGGCGTCCACCCGTCGCCGATACCGCATGCCCATGTCGTCACCACGACGACGCACAAATCGCTGCGCGGCCCGCGCGGCGGCATGATCCTGACCAACGACGAGGCCCTCGCCAAGAAGATGAATTCGGCGGTGTTCCCCGGCCTTCAGGGCGGCCCGCTGATGCATGTCATCGCCGCCAAGGCGGTCGCGTTCGGCGAGGCGCTGAAGCCGAGTTTCAAGACCTACGCCAAGAACGTGGTCGAGAATGCCCGGACTTTGGCCGAGACGCTCAAGGCCAATGGCCTCGATATCGTTTCGGGCGGCACGGATAACCATCTGATGCTGGTCGATCTGCGCCCCAAGCGTCTCAACGGCAAGGTTTCCGAGACGGCGCTCGGCCGCGCGCATATAACCTGCAACAAGAACGGCATACCGTTCGATCCCGAGAAACCAATGGTGACGTCGGGCATCCGTCTCGGTACGCCGGCCTGCACCACGCGCGGATTTGGCGCGGCTGAGTTCAAGCAGGTCGGCGAGATGATTGTCGAGGTGCTCGATGTGCTGTCGCAGAAGGGTGTCGATGAAGAAGCGCTGGTCGAAGCGGCGGTGCGCGAGAAGGTGAAGGCGTTATTGTCGCGTTTCCCGATTTATCAGAATTAGTCCTTAAGGGGGCGTCATGCGTTGCCCGAGTTGCGGAAGCCTCGACACCCAGGTGAAGGATTCGCGGCCGACGGAGGACTCCGCCGTCATCCGCCGCCGCCGCGTCTGCCTGACCTGCAATTTCCGTTTCACCACCTTCGAGCGCGTGCAGTTGCGCGAGCTCACGGTGATCAAGCGCAACGGCCGCCGCGTGCCGTTCGACCGCGACAAGCTCATGCGCTCGGTGCAGATCGCGCTGCGCAAGCGCGCGGTCGAGCCGGAACGCATCGAGCAGATGGTGTCGAAGATCGTGCGCGAACTGGAAAGCGGCGGCGAGAACGAAGTCTCGTCGGAGGCGATCGGCGAGACTGTGATGGCGCATCTGCGCGAGATCGACGACGTCGCCTATGTGCGCTTCGCCTCGGTCTATCGCAATTTCGGCGAGGTCAAGGATTTCCGCGCCGCGCTCGACGAATTGTCGGGCGATGACGAGACGCCAGCCGCGCCGCCGGTTCGCAAATGAGCGGGCCTGCCGACACGACGGCCGACGACGCGCGCTACATGCAATTGGCGCTGTCGCTGGGCCGGCGCGGGCTCGGCAATACCTGGCCCAATCCGGCGGTCGGTGCGGTCATCGTCAAGGGCGGCGTCATCGTCGGCCGAGGCTGGACCCAACCCGGCGGCCGTCCGCATGCCGAAGTCGTCGCCTTGGTCCAGGCGAAGCGGCAGGCCAAAGGCGCGACGCTCTATGTCACGCTCGAGCCGTGCTCGCATGAGGGCAAGTCGCCGCCTTGCGCCGATGCCGTGATCAAGGCCGGCATTGCCCGCTTGGTGTCGGCGCTGGAAGACCCCAATCCGAAAGTGGCCGGGCAGGGTAATGCAAAGCTGCGCAACAAGGCCATTGCCGTCGATGTCGGCCTGATGGCCGACGAAGCGCGCCGCGCGCATGCCGGCCACATCGCCCGCATCCAGCAAGCGCGGCCGCATGTCACGCTGAAGCTCGCGCTGTCGAAGGATTCCAAAGCCGGCCTTGTCGGCCGCAAGCCCGCCGTCATCACCGGCGAGGAAGCGCGCGACCGCGTCCACCTGATGCGGGCGCAAAACGACGCCATTCTGGTCGGCATCGGCACGGTGCTGTCCGATAATCCGCAATTGACCTGCCGGCTGCCCGGCCTGTTCGAGCGCTCGCCGGTGCGCGTCGTGCTCGATGCAAAGCTGCGCGTGCCGATGTCGGCGACGGTGATCGCAACAATGCGCGAGACGCCGACCTGGGTGTTCTGCTCGCACAAGGCTTCGCCGATTGCCGAAGATATCTTGCAGCAGAAGGGCGCCAAGGTGTTTCGCGTCGACGAGACGCAAGGCCGGCTCGATCTCGACGAGGTTCTGAAAATATTGGGCGAGCAGGGCATCACCCGCTTGATGGTCGAAGGCGGACCGACGGTGGCGGCCGCGTTCGTCGCCGCCGATCTGGTCGACGAGGCGGCGCTGCTGCGGTCGCAAAAGGAACTCGGCGATACCGGCATCGCGCCGCTCGAAGGCATGAAGCTTGAGGCGTTGACCGGCAAGCTCAAGTCGCTCGGCAGCGAGCAGGTCGGCGCTGATACTCTCGAAACCTACGAGAGAGCATAAGTAATGTTCACCGGCATCGTCACGGATTTGGGCGAAGTGCGTTCGGTGCATCCGCGCGCCAACAACCTGTCGCGCATCACCATCTACACGCGCTACCCGCGCGCCGAACTGGTCGAAGGCGCGTCGGTCGCCTGTTCCGGCGTTTGCCTCACCGTGGTGGATACCGGCGAGGAGGACGGCCGCGTCTGGTTCGCCGCCGATGCCGCCGCCGAGACCCTGGCCGTCACCGATGTCGGTCGCTGGCGGCACGGCACGCGCATCAATCTCGAACGGCCGCTGCGGCTGGGCGACGAACTGGGCGGCCATCTGGTTGCCGGCCATGTCGATGGCCTCGCCAATGTCGTGGCGCGCGAGGATATGACCGATATGGCGCGTTTCACCTTGCACGCGCCGCATGACCTGGCCCGCTTCATCGCCCCGAAGGGCTCGGTCGCGCTCGACGGCGTGTCGCTGACCGTCAACCTCGTGGATGGGGATACCTTCTCCGTGCTGATTATCCCGCACACATTGTCGGTCACCAGCTTCGGACAATTGCGCGAAGGCGATACGGTCCATCTCGAAATCGACACCATGGCGCGCTACGCGGCGCGGCTGATGGAAGCGCGCTGACGGCTCGAAGACAGGGCCCTTGTTTGACACGCGGGCACTTGCTACCACGCGGCTCAACCAAGGAACCCTTTGAATGGCTAAGAAAGTCAGCGCTGCGGCGCCGCGCGCTCCCAAATCGCAACCGTCGAAATCAAGCGGGCCGCGCCTGCTGATCGTCGAAGCGCGCTACTATCAGCACATCGCCGATGCGCTGCTCAAAGGCGCGAGCGCCGTGCTGGATGAAGCCGGCGCGACCTATGATCGCATCACGGTTCCGGGCGCGCTGGAAATCCCCGGCGCCATCGCCATGGCCGCCGATGCGCCGAAGAACAAGAAGACGCCCTATGACGGCTATGTCGCGCTCGGCTGTGTCATCCAGGGCGAGACCTATCATTTCGAGATCGTCTCGAACGAATCCGCGCGCGGATTGATGGACCTCACCGTGGCGCGCCAGATCGCCATCGGCAACGGCATCCTCACCGTCGATACCGAGGCGCAGGCGCAGGCGCGCATCGGCGGTGCGCATGGCCACAAGGGCAAGGAAGCGGCCAAGGCAGCGCTGGCGATGGTCGCGCTCAAGCAAAGCCTGACGAGCAAGTAATGGCGGACGCCGCCAAACCGGACAAGGAAGCGCGCAAGGCCAACAAACGTGGCGCGGCGCGGCTGGCCGCGGTGCAGGCGCTCTACCAGATGGATATTTCCGGCGCCGGCATTAACGAGATTCTCGCCGAATTCGAAAGCCACTGGCTCGGCCGCGAGGTCGAGGGGGCGCAATATCTTCCGGCCGAGGCGGCGTTCTTCCGCGATATCGTTTCCGGCGTGGTGCGTGAGCAGCGCGCGCTCGATCCGCAGATCGACGAGGCGCTGGAGCGTGGCTGGCCGCTCAAGCGGATCGAAGCCGTGCTGCGCGCCGCGTTGCGCGCCGGCCTGTACGAACTGGAACACCGCCGCGACGTGCCGGGGCGCGTCGTCGTCTCGGAATATGCCGACGTCGCCGCCGCCTTTGTCGAGCGGGAAGAGACCGGCATGGTCAATGCCGTGCTCGACCAGTTGGCGCGCAAGCATCGGGCCGACGAGTTCACGGGGTGATGCGCGCCCTTCTTTTCTTTCTCACCTCC
>JAUSBQ010000030.1 GCA_030651965.1 Pseudolabrys sp.
TCGGCAAGGCCTGCGAGCTTGCGCGCGATCTCGGGCCGATGGACCGGGCGCTGGCTTGTCACCGATCTACAACCCGCTTTCCACCGGCAGCCCAGCTGCTTTCCATTCTGGAAGTCCATCCTCAAGCCTGCGAGCACTAAGGCCTTTGCTACGCAACTGGGCGACTGCTTCGAATGACATAACGCACCAAGGGCCCCGGCAATACGCGATGATATCACGCCCGGCCGCGAATAAGGACAATCGGCTTTTGATTTCAGAAATCGGCACGTTGATTGCACCAGGAAGGTGCCCAAGCTGAAACTCGTCAGGTGGCCGGACATCTATGATAGTTACCAGCCCTTTCTTCATGCGTTTAGCCAATTCAACGCGAGAAATGGGCTCCATTTCGTCACGACGATGAAACCATTCGTGCACAACTCGCGCGACTTCAGCTGACTGACGTTCGGCCACAAGGCGAACCGCAGCGAAAGCAGCAAGAACGCTCTCATCAGACACACGGTAGTTTATAAATCTGCCGTCTCGCTCGGAAGTCACGATACCCGCGCGGCGCATCGCTTGGAGGTGTTGCGAAACGTTCGCCGTGGGCAACTTCATTTTTGCAGCGAGAGCCTCAACACTTCGTGACCCTTGTGCAAGATGCTCAATTACCTCAAGGCGCTGCGCATTTCCCATGGCTTTTGCAACCATCGCAAACTGTTCATAAAGCGCTTGCTTGGGATTGGTGATTGACACGATCTTCTTGCCTAAGTTAAATCATTCAACGTAATTATTGAATGTATCATGCCGCTTTAGAAGGGGCAACTTCCTTATGCCGCAGCAGTCCATGCATAAACAGGTGATGCTCTTGGCAACTGCCCAGGCGCTTTTTCAGACTTCCTCAGTTATGGTTATGACAGTGGGAGGGTTAGCGGGAGCGATCATCGCATCGCGCCCTGAACTGGCTACTATACCAATCGCCGCAATGTTCTTAGGGACCGCAACCACCACTTTTCCTGCATCTATGTGGATGACCCGCGTTGGCAGGCGAGCAGGGTTTGTTCTTGGTGCGATGCTCGGTGGGGCAGGCGGATTAACAGCGGCCGTCGGCATCCATGTCGGCTCGCTTTTACTTCTTGCCTGCGGAACCTTCTTGATTGGTTGCTATCAAGCGTTCGCCCAATTTTATCGTTTTGCGGCTGGGGAGGTGTCCGATGACACATTTCGCCCGCGTGCTATCTCGCTGGTATTGGCCGGAGGAATCGTCGCAGCTCTGGCGGGGCCGATGGTGGGTCGCTTAGGTGCTTCCCTTCTGAGTGCTCAATACGCTGGGTCATTCATCCTGCTCGCAGTCGTGGCCCTCCTTGGCGCGGCAGTGCTCAGCGGCTTGCGTGTTCCCCGTGTGCTGGAGGAGCCAAATCCCTCCTCCCCGGGTCGCTCATGGTCGGAGATCGTTTCCCAGCCCGCTTATCTGGTTGCTCTGTTCGGTGCCGCGACGGGTTACGGCGTCATGATCTTGGCTATGACCGCAACACCCATAGCAATGGTCCATCATCACCATGATCTTTCGACGGCTGCGACCGTAATTCAGCTTCACGTGCTGGGCATGTTTCTGCCATCGTTCTTCACTGGTGCACTCATTACTCGCTTTGGCGTGCTTCAAATCATGCTGATGGGCATTGTTCTGCTCGCCGCGCACGTCGTAACGACTCTCACAGGCACAGGTTTCGGCTCCTTTGCAAGCGCTTTGATCCTGTTGGGCGTCGGTTGGAATTTTCTCTACATTGGTGGCACGACATTGCTAACCACCACTTATATGAACATTGAGCGCGGGCGTGCCCAAGCCACGAATGACATGACGATATTCGCGGTGGGGCTCGCTTGTTCGTTCAGCGCGGCCGCCCTCCTTCAGGCTTTTGGCTGGCAATTGTTAAACGTCCTATTGCTGCCTTGGCTGGCGGCAGCCGCCGCTGCGCTCACTTGGCTTGGTTACTGGCAGAAAAGGCGACAACAGGTAAATGCCGAATGAACCGCACAGTCCATGATGCCTCTCTTGACGCGAGCGCACCGGGCCGCCCCCGGTTGATTGAGAGGCTAATAACACTCGGTATTGCGCTAAACATTGCTCCCTATCCAGCACATGATACTGTCGAAGAGGGCAAGCGTCTTCGTGGGCAGATGGCCGGCACCTTCACTAAGAATCTGTTGCTCAAAGATAAGAAGGCCCGCTTATTCCTTTTCTCGGTGCACGAAGACCTGGTCTTGGACCTGAAGACCTTACACCGGCGCATTGGCGCCAATGGTCGGTTGGGATTCGCGCCGGCTGAGCGCATGATTGAATTACTAGGCGTGCAGCCTGGATCGCTGACGCCCCTTGGATTGATTAATGACGCCAATCGCGAAGTGACAGCCGTAATCGACGCCTCGCTGATGAATTCCGCCCAAGTGAATTTTCATCCATTGGTCAACGACGAGAGTCTGGGCTTGAAGCCGCAAGACCTCGTGCGCTTCATCCGCGCTTGCGGCCGAGAACCGATGCTAGTGGATTTCGCCGCTACATTACCTAGCGAATAGCGGGCAAGGGGTATCGAGTGGAGAGGCGCTTCAAAGAACCCTGGATATTCTGTTCTCTGCCACAATGGACATCGCAAAGCATCGAGGCCATGTCCGCTTTGGGTCGATTTTGTTGCAGAAGTCGGTTGAGATAGCCCTCGAACCGTGATTCCGTTGTGCTGGCGCGAATCTGGGCGAGGTCAAGCCATGATGGGCCGTCTGAAGAGCGAGCAAGGTCAGCTTTTCTATAAGTTCAACCTCGACGATGCAGTGCCCGACGATCATCTCGTTCGGAGGATCGATGCTACTCTCGATCTTTCCTGGCTTCGCAGCGAACTGGCACCCCATTATTCGTCCATGGGTCGCCCGTCGGTCGATCCGGAACTGATGATCCGGATGCTGATCGTAGGTTATGTCTTTGCGATCCGCTCGGAGCGATTGATCTGTCGTGAAGTGCAGGTGAACCTTGCCTACCGGTGGTTCTGCAAGCTCGGTATCGAGGATGCTATCCCGGATCATTCGGCGTTCTCGCGTGCCCGCAACGAGCGGTTTCGTGAGGGGAATGTTTTTCGTCGCGTGTTCGAACGGGTCGTCGAGGCGTGTATTGTTGCCGGTTTAATTGGTGGCGAAGGATTCGCAGTCGATGCGAGCCTGATCCAGGCCGACGCCAACAAGCAACGTTCGATCGCGGGTCAGGATTGGCGCAGGGATCGTGATCCGGCGAGGTCAAGCCGCGCAGTGAAGGAGTATCTGGCGACCCTTGACGATACGGCGTGGGACGCGGCCAGTGACGTTGTCCCGAAGTTTGTCTCGCCATCCGATCCCGCGGCCCAGTGGACTGGTGCGCACAAGGGGCCAGCTTTCTTCGCTTACTCCGACAACTATCTCATTGACGTGAAGTTTGGCGTCATCGTTGATGTCGAGGCCTCTCGCGCCATTCGCCAGGCCGAGGTCGGCGCGGCGAAGACCATGATCGAGCGAACCGAACAGCGTTTCGGTCTCAAGCCGGAGCGCCTTGCCGGTGATACCGCTTATGGGGCGGCTCCGATGCTGAACTGGCTATTGGAGGAGAAGGGCATCGCGCCACATATTCCCGTGTTGGACAAATCGAAGCGGGATGATGGCACCTTCTCACGGAGCGACTTTCAATATGATCCGACCCGTGACGTGTACCACTGCCCGGGCGGAAAGCGGCTCGGGACGAGCGGCACCGAGGGCAAGACGCTTCTGTATCGCGCCAGCAAGCTCGACTGCGATGTATGCCCGCTTAAACCGCGGTGCTGTCCAAAAGAACCATCACGTAAGATCCCACGAGATATCCATGAGCACGCCCGAGACGTCGCCCGTTCGCTGGCTGGCACCGATGGCTTCGAGCAATCGCGGCGAGAGCGTAAGAAGATAGAGATGCGGTTCGCACACCTGAAGCGTATCCTGAAGCTCAGCCGTCTGCGACTGCGCGGTCCACGAGGCGCCCAGGACGAGTTTGTTCTGGCCGCCGTTGCCCAGAACCTGCGGCGGCTCGCAAC
Source organism: Pseudolabrys sp. (assembly GCA_030651965.1). GTDB lineage: Bacteria > Pseudomonadota > Alphaproteobacteria > Rhizobiales > Xanthobacteraceae > Pseudolabrys. Next base: position 4,056 of record JAUSBQ010000030.1, read on the forward strand.
ACTCGTCGCCCGTCCGCCGCCGCACTCGGTTCAGTGCATTGCGTAGCGTCGAAGTTGCCTGGAGAGCGTCATAACCGGCAGATCAAAGCCAGACGTCCATAGCCGCATGATGACGAGCATCCATCGGATAGAGCCGACTTTTACAACAAAATCGGTCAGAAGCGGACATAAGTCACTTGGGCTCATAGGGCCCGCGTTGTGCCTGAAGCAGTCAACGGATTGAGCAATTCAGCTTCGTTCTGCCAGAAGCACATGCGGTGCCGGCTCGGCTTCGCGTTGCTGCGAGTTGGCTCGGGAAGCAGAGCAAAAGCTTGGGCCGAGCCAGCCCCAGGGGCATTCACCTCAAAGGTAAAAAAAAGCGATCAAGACACAATGTCGCACGGCGGCCGCGTGGGGTCGGCCTTCTGAGAGCGGTGCAAGAGCAACCGACATAAGCGCTGCTTACACGCACCAAGAAACAGCGACGCCTGCCCCAATAGTCGAAGCTGTGCAGTCAGCTTTTCCAACGGTCTGGCTGAACCAACTCAATGTGTGAGACTCCCAGAGCCAGCGCGAGTTCGTACAGCGTCACCACCGTAGGATTTCGCTGCCCCCTTTCTAGTCCACTTAAATATTGCTGACTGAAACCTGAACGCGCGGCAAGGTCCTCTTGCGTCAGGCCCTTCTCCTGACGGAGGCGACCGAAATTCTTGCCCACAAGTTTGCGCATATCCATGCGCACGCGAAAGGACTGCGCTGAAAGCGATCCGCGGGGATTTCGCGGATGTCGAGCACGCTGCCGACAAAGCGGCCGCGGCGATGAAGTGCGCTGCGTAACGGTGGCTGATCCCCTCGCCTTCCCTTTAGTCTGGTAAAATTCCCTCATCCTTGGACATGCTCACGAGGCCACGAAACGGCCGATTCCGTCGTCAAGTTCGCTTTTGGTAGAACCTAGAAACTCCCGCATCGCATCGATGGCTGCGATGGCGAGGTGGCGGCGGTTGCGGCCGAATTTTTCCGGAACGCCCTGCTCAGTGACGAAGGCGACACGGTAAGTGACGCCCGCCTCAAGGGGGCCCTCCTGCGTAAAGACATGCTCAATCCGGTGCCCGCGCGGGTTTTCGATCTTGCCATAGATCGTCAATCCCCGGAAACGCTTCAGATAGCCGCCCATCTGGCCAAAAGGATCCGACGAAAATGTCGTCTCGAGATTTTCCTCCATCATTTCCCTGATTTCAGCGCCGGTCATCTCCACTGCAGAAACCGGCGGATTCGTCGGGATGATGTTCCAAAGGTCGTTCATGCGTACGGGACCCGGCGGGACCGGTGCTCCATATCGCCAGCCGTTGGAGAATGCGATCTTTGCATGCGCGGCCCGCGCGATCGCAGCGAGCAGTACGTCGTCCATGGATGAATGCAGAGTGGTGTTGCGGTGGAGACCTACGCAAGTGTGGCCTATCACCTCACTCAGCATCGGCCGGTGAGGCGCCATCACGCAGTCAACCAAGACTTCCATCTCGGCGTCAGGTGCAACGCTCTCATCGACTGGAATCAATTGATGTCGGGTGCCGGCAATCCTACCGTTTTCAATATGGAGGTCCAGCTTTCCCAAAAACGATCCGTGACAGCCGGACTGCATGATCAGCGTCCCACCGGCGCGTGCCGGATGATCGAGTCGGTTGTGGGTGTGGCCGCTCACGATCACGTCGATGCCGGCAATGGCCCCGGCAAGCTTGACATCCTGCGGAAACCCCAGGTGCGAAAGAACAACAATAAGGTTTGCGCCCTCTTTTGAGCGCAGCCGGGATATTTCGTCGGGCAGTTCATCGGTTCCCAGCGTGAAGCGCAGCCCCTCGCTGAAACGTCGCGGCATGCTCTTGTCGATGATCGTAGCAGCGATGCCAATGACAGCGACGCGCAGGCCCGCGCGCTCGAGCACAGTGGATGCCGGGAAAGGCCGAACATCCGTCGTTTTGTCATAACAATTGATCGCGAGCACAGGATGGGCCAGACGGCCCGCCATTTCCATGAAATGTGCGGGACCCCAGGCGAACTCCCAATGCGCGGTCATCGCATCGAGCTTTAAGGCGTTGACCAGCGGAACGACGGCTTCGCCCTTGCTGATAATGGCAGGGTAAGTCCCATGGAAGGTATCGCCGTTGTCGAGGGCGATAACACCGCCCGGGTTTTCCTTGCGCACCCGCGCGAGCAACGTGGCAATGCGGGCATACCCGCCCATGATCGGATAAGAAGGGCCGCTCACGCCCCATACCAATTCGGGATGCGGTTCCAGGTAGGCGTGGGTGTCGTTCATTTGGAAGAGCGTTAATTTACGATCCGCCATTGAACCTCCGGCTTGCCATGCGGCACGTCGTTCTCAAGAAACGTCGCCACAGGAGAGCGACGCGGACCGGGACCCTCGCCCCAGCGCTCATTCACGCCGCCGCTCCCCTCAAGGGGAGCGCCTGCTTGTTGGAGAGCCGGAAAGCCACCCGCGACGTGGGCCACGTTCGTAATGCGCATCTCGGTCAGAGCCCTGGCGCCCAGCGCGGAGCGGCCGCCCGAACCGCAATACAGAACCAGTTTTTTGCCGCCGCCAAGCTGCGCGTTGTAGGTGGCGCTGGCTGGGTCGGCTTGAAACTCCAGGACCCCGCGCGGCACATGCAACGCTCCTCTCACGGATCCTGTTTTCTTCAGCTCCTCGGCTTCGCGAATATCGACGAACACCATGTTTGGGTCGCCGACAAGCTTCGCCGCTTCCTCGCCGGACAAGGTTTCTATGTTTTGGCTGGCCTCTGCGACCAGGTCCTTCGCGCTCTTCGTCGTCATGATCATCTCCGTCTTGCGATGGCGTGCCCGCCCCGCAGCTTTGCGGGCGGATAGTCGATCGGCTCCTGCTGACTCAGGGCGTCCCTCACTCCTCCCACGGAACATTCCCGAGAGCATCAAGCGGAATCTTGAGATATCGCCTCCCGTCGCTCTCGGCTTCGGGAAGGCGCCCGCCCCGCATGTTCACCTGAAGTGAATGCAGGATCAGCTTTGGCATCGGCAGCTCGCGGTCACGTTGTTCCCGCAGAGCCACGAAATCGGCCTCGGTCTTCGCCTTGGTCAAATGGATGTTCTCCGCCCTCTGCTGAGCAACCGTGCTCTGCCACAGCGGCTTTTCGCGGCCGGCGGGGCAGTAATCGTGTCCCGTGAACAACCGGGTCTCATCCGGCAATGCCATGATGCGCTGGATGCTCTTCCACAGCACCCGGGCGCTGCCGCCCGGGAAATCGGCCCTGGCAGTGCCACCGTCCGGCATGAAGATCGTATCGTGGATGAAGGCGGCATCGCCCACAACGTAAGCGATGGAGGCAAGGGTGTGTCCGGGTGTAAGCATCACCCGGGCGTTCAAGTTGCCGATCTCGAACTGCTCATCATGGGCGAAGAGCTTGTCCCATTGGGAGCCGTCCGTGCGGAAATCCTCGTGCAGGTTGTAGAGGCGCTTCCAGAGCCGCTGGACCTCCACCACCTTCTCGCCGATTGCTGTTCGGACCCCGGTTTTATCTTTCAGATAGCCCGCGGCCGAGAAGTGATCGGCATGAGGGTGCGTGTCGAGAATCCATTCGAGCTGGTATCCCTGCCGCGCGATATGGTCGAGCAGCGCGTCGGCCGAATGCGTGGCCGTGGCTCCCGAATTCGGATCGAAATCCAGGACCGGATCGATGATGGCACAGCGCTTCGTTTGCGGGTCGGCGACGACATATTGGATACTTGACGTTCGCTTCTCAAAGAAGCCCGCTACGGTCGGGCAACACTGGGGAACGGTGGACTTGCCTGCCATGGGAATCTCCTGATGCACGCTCAGTGACCTACGTTTCGCCGATCAGCGGCGCCAGACCTCGTGCCACGACGTAGATGCCGACAACGATGACGAGAGCGGCGAAGATAATGTTCATAACTCGTTTGCGTGCGGCCAAGTTTTTTCCCAGCGTGACGCCGGCGATCCCGCCCAAGAGTCCGCCCAGGACAAAGACGCCGGCAATCGGCCAGTCGATCCACCCTGAGACCGCGTAGCTCGTCGCGGTGGCCGCGCCGAACGCCGCAACGGCGACCAGAGAGGTGCCGATCGCGAGGGTCAGGGGCATGCCTGTTGCATACATGAGGCCTGGCACGATCAGGAAACCGCCTCCGATGCCGAAGAAGCCCGACAAGAGACCCACGGCGGCCCCGATGGCGATCAACATCGGCAACAGCTTTCTCGCTGTTGCCTTCGAAAGCCGGACGTCTGGATCGCCCTCGCCGCTGCGTTTGCGAAGCATCATCAACCCGACGACAACCATCAGCATGCCGAAGAGGGCTAAAAGCTTCTGGCCGTCCATCGCCTTGGCGACCACGGACCCCGCGACCGCACCAACCACCCCCGCCGATGCGAAAACGCCGGCGCACCGCCACTTCACATTTCCGGCGCGCGCATGCCCGGCCACGTTGCCGAGTGCACTCAAAGACACTGCGATCGCGCCCGTTCCAATCGCGACGTGAGGTGACGCGATGCCGACCCAGTAAATCAGAAGGGGAACTGCAAGGATGGACCCGCCGCCGCCGACCAGGCCAAGCACGAGCCCTACGACGGCGCCCGATGCAGTAGTGGACAGGGCGACGGGAATGTCCATCATGGGAAGCTCAACCCCGGCCTTAGCTGCTGGTTCCCCGCTGCGGGCCCCAGCTGCGCTCGCCGAGCGGCGGGGATTTGGCGGCGGCGGCAAACAGGCGGGCGTAAACCCGAAACCTGTCCCGGCGGCCCCCCTTCGTCAGGGTCTGATCGAAGTAAGCAGTACGCGCCTGGTGCAACAGGGGCAACAGACCAAGATGGAGCAGGTCTATCATTATCTGACCGGCAACAAATTCCGTCAGCGCGTCGAGGCCGTCATCGAGAAGTTCAACGACATGCGCGAGGATCTCGACCGTGAGCGGAAATTCATCGGCTGCCAGAAGGCGAAGCGGGAAACGCAGATTATCTTGGTGATCGAATCGACGGTTGGCATGGTTGGCGACCTGCAAGCAATTGCCGGCAAAGCGATGCCGGAGATCGCGCACCTAGACACGCCGCTGCTCGAAGACGGCTCCCCACCCGGAGCCCAGCCTCCTGAATGGATGAGGTCGTCGACTTGGAGGGCCCCCTGCCCTCGTCCGATGAAGCGGCGTTCGGCCTGGTCCTGGCATGTCTTCAGATCCGGAAGCTGTCGGCGCCGGCAGCGGTTGCGGCCGCCGCCGTTGAGCTGGCCGAACTGTATCCTCAACTCACGCCATTGCAGGCAAAGCTGTTATGCGAGCACGCCGCCGCAAGCGTTCTCGGTGGGGCCACGTGATCAGAGCTTCTGTGGTTCTTTTGTAAAAGAACGTCAGCGGCCGATTTGCAAGGAGCACCTTCGACCGAGCGGAAGGCGCCCATCGACGGCGTTCCGGGCTCGGCAGCATGTCGGTCGCTTTGACGAAGAGCCCAGACAAGCGTCGGACGCGCAGAAATTCCATGGCGATGGCGACTACAAAAAAAAGCGCGTCTCTTCCCACAATGCCTCGTCCTTAGTCTAAACGAATGGACGCAGTCGACGGATAAGATCAATGGCCCTAAACGATCCCAGCGACCGCGTCCCGGCATATTCACGGCCGCTCGCCGTCTGGACCACAAACAGTGTCGGCGGGCCATCGGCCCGAAGGTGCGCCAGCAGTTCCCGGCTTGCCTCGTCCATTCGAGTGACATCGACTTTGACGAGCCCCACACGCGCCATCGCTTGGCGGACCTGGGGGTCAGGGAGAATTTTGTTATCGATGGTCTGGCAGAAGGGGCACCACTCCGCTCCGATGTCGACCAGTGCAACCTCGTAGCGCTCGGAAAGGCGGCTCAGCCCGCTCTTATACTGAGCGAGATTGGCCACAATCACCGGGTCGGCGAGAGCGCGGTGCGCAAAGCCCACTGACGCTGTGGCGAGGAAGCCTCCGATCATAAAGCTTCGTCTGGTCGTGGAAAGCGACCAGCGGTACGGATTTGCTCCGCGAGCGGCTCGAGCATCAGCCTCAATCTGGGCGAGCGATTTCGATTCCAAACAGTCCATGCATGTTCTCCTTGATTCTCCGACCATCGTCGGCTTCGTCCTTAAGGCAGGCTTAAGGTGACGCATGCGTCTGGCATTCGAATTCGAAATGATCCGAAAGGCCGGAAAAAAATTGACTGAAACGATAAGCTGCAAACCGCTTGCTCGACGTGCCTTCCTACTCGGTGCAAGCGCCTTTACGCTGGCAGGCTGCGTATCGACGCAGCAAGCAGATCCAACGATGGCGCCGGTTGCTGAATTCACGCCTGAGCCGCAGGTCCCGCTCATGTACGCGGCGCTGCCGAACGAGCAATTTCCGATCCCCGAAGTCGATGTCTCCAAGGTCGACCAGAAATGGTGGCGAAACGAAGTAGGGTATTCGACCACCGAAAAGGTCGGGACGGTCGTCGTCGATACGCCAAACCGCTACCTGTATCATGTCAGACCAAATGGTCAGGCGGCACGGTATGGCGTTGGCGTCGGACGCGATGGGTACGCCTGGGCCGGCCAGGGGCACATCGCATACAAGCGCGAATGGCCTCGTTGGCGTCCGCCCAACGAAATGGTCGCGCGCCAGCCTGAGCTTGAGCCGTATAGCATCGATAACGGGGGCATGCCTCCCGGCTTGAACAACCCGCTCGGGTCCCGAGCCCTTTATATTCACGAGGGGAACCGCGATACGATCTATCGAATCCACGGCACCCCCGAATTCTCGAGCATCGGGAAATCAGTGTCCTCCGGGTGTATCCGCATGCTCAACCAGGATGTCATTCATCTCGCCGCCAACGTCCGAGACGGCAGCGCTATTGTGGTCATTCCTGATCCCGCAATGTCGCATTTGGTAGTCGGATAGGCGATCAGCCCTAATTTTCAATGCTCAAACGATCTGAGCAACGGATCCTGAGTGCAGAAGTGGTCGGCATGCGGCGGGCCACCGATGGCGAGCACAGCGACGCGATAGCTCTGCATGATCAGCAGCCCGGGCTTCACACTAATGTGGAAGCCTTCGAACGTAGTCCGGCCCAATTCGGACCGCGCGAATTGTACGAAGATAGACGACGAGATCGTAAGATTCTGACTCCCATTCCCACTCGGCCAGCTTCGCCAGGACGGTCTGCAAGCTAACACGGCTGGCGCGCAGCTCACGCGCCAAGACCGACCTTGAGATATCTATCGACACGACTTCGAGCCCATGTTCGGTGAGCCAGAAACAATTACGCTCCTCGCCGTCGGCGACAGAAAGCGCCTTAATGCACGGCTTCAACCGGAAGGCCACGAGTCGAGAAATGCGATTGGCTCTGCACCGGAGAGATAATCTTTCTCGATCGAATCGGCGATCCCAGTTGTTCTCCATGCCAACGTCCCGATGAATTGAAGGGCTGCCGGCCGTGGAAGATCGAAACCCGCTTGAGGTCAGCGTACAAGCCGTTGTGGCCGCTAGATCACGACGACCTTCGATCCCGTCGGCACGCGGCGGTAAAGATCGATGACGTCCTGGTTCATCATGCGGATGCAGCCCGAGGACACGGCTTGTCCGATCGTTTCGGGCTCATTGGTCCCATGGATACGGAACAAGGTGTCCTTGCCATTTTTGAAAAGATAGAGCGCACGGGCGCCGAGAGGATTGTTGGCCCCGCCTTCCATGCCACCCGACCATTGCACGTATTTCGCCGGCTCGCGTCGGATCATTTCGGGTGTTGGCGTCCACTTCGGCCATTCCTGTTTCCAGGCGATATTGGCCGTTCCCGTGAATGCCAACCCCTCTCGGCCGACGCCGACACCATAACGCATCGCCTTTCCGCCGTTTTGAACGAGGTAGACGAAGCGGTTCCCCGTATCGCCCACGATCGTACCCGGGCGCTCGCTGGTACGATAATCGACCAGTTGGCGCAGATTTTTCGTTTGGATGCGCGACGTGTCGATCGCAGCGACCGGAAACTTTTCGTTGGTCTGCGGGCCGTAATTGGCCAGGGTCGCCGGTCGGATGCTTTCAAGGAGTTGGGTAACCGCGGATGTCGGAGTGGCTGTCGTGGTGCAGCCTGCAGCGAGCAGGCTGAAAAAGAAGGCGGAGACTGCTCCACTCATTTTAGGCAAACTCATCTTGAATCACGCATCTTTGTCCGCGGCTCTTTCAGAAAGCGCGGATGGTTCAGGTTCGGGGTTAAGAGAACGGGCCGCCCCCCAACCGGATGGGCCAGGCAGGCATCATATTGGAGCTCCGAGCCGGTCTATGGCGGCGTTGAGCGCCTCACGCGAGATCTCGCCCATATGCATCGAGGCAAGCGTTCCGTCAGCTCTCAGGAACAGCGTAATCGGAAGCCCCAATGTCCCGTAATGCCGAGGGATCTGCATCGACTGATCGAGCAGAACGCGATCGATTTTGAGGTTTTCTTTTGCGAGATAAGCGCGGATCGTCTCCGAACCTTCGCCTTGGTTGACGAACAGGAAGGCCACATCGTCGCGGCTCGCTGCGACTTCAGCCAGCAACGGCATTTCTCGGCGGCACGGTGGGCACCAGCTTGCCCAAAGATTGATAACGGCCGGCTTGCCCTTTGCACTGCTCACCGCGAGCGGCGGCCCATCGATCTGCTGCAGGGCGAATGTCGGCGCAGGCTGTCCAAGCGTGGCCTGGGTCAGTTGCGTTACACCCACCCAAAGAACGAGGCTGAAGCCGACGGCACCGGCAGCGGCAAGCCCGGCCTTGAGCGATCGGATAAAAAGCGCACTGACGATCAATACGCCGGCCAATCCGGCGATCGGCTGGAAGCCGCCCTGCCAAATGGCAAAGATGCGCAATGGTTCGCCTCCAAAGCTTTGCCAATGCAGCGCGACATGACCAAGGCGAGCGGCTACCAGACCGCCGATAAGCGCCCAAGTCGACCACTTTCCGATAACGGGGTCGACTCGCCGCGCGAGGATCGACGTTACGATTGTGAAAGCGAAGATTCCTAGGATGCCTCCGAATTGCCCAGACGAGAACACGAAAGGTCCCATTGCGACAGCGTTCATCGCACCATCCCTGTTTTCTCCGCGCTTGCCTTCTCGACCGAAGCTTGCAAGGCCGTCTTCGTCACGTCTCCGACCAGCCGCGTTCCGGCGGCCTCCCGTCCGTTGGGATCGACGAAGATCATTGTCGGGGGCCCGACGACCTGTAGGCCCTGCATAATCTTGCGCTGCTCCGACGTGTTGTCGCTGACATCGAGCTTGATGAGGTTAAACTGGGCGAGTGTGGACTGGATGCTTGTGTCAGACAGCACGCTGCGATCTATGACCGCGCAGGTGACGCACCAGTCTGCTGTGACATAGAGCAGGCTCGGTTTGCCGTTCCGTTCGGCGATCTTTGTCTTGAGCTCTGCAGGTGTTCCAGCACTGCGGAACGCCAGCGCTTCGCTGCCGGCGCTGCCTCGCGTTCCGGCAACGAGGTTGCCTAATGGACGGAAGGGATCGCCGGCGCCGCTAGCTGCGCCAACGGCCAATACTACGCCGTAGAGCGCAACCGCGATGCCGGCGGCCTTTGCCGTACGGCGTCTGCCTGGAGCGTCAGGACCAAGCGTGTCGAATGCGCCGAGCCAAACCGCAAGTCCGATCGCGAAAAGGGCCCAGAGCGCGAGGCCGGCTTCTGCCGGGATGATACGCAAGACCATCCAGATGGCGGTCGCCACGAAGACGAACCCAAAGGCCTGGCGGACCGCGGACATCCACGCTCCCGCCTTGGGAAGCGCCTTTGGGCCGAGAGTGCCAAAAGCGATCAGAGGAATTCCCTTACCGAGGCCAAGCGCAAAGAGGGAAGATGCGCCAAGCGCCACGTCGCCGGTTTGAGCGATGTAGATCAGCGCGCCGGCCAGTGGCGCGGTGACGCAAGGTCCGACGATGAGCGCCGACGTAAAGCCGAGCAGGCCGGCCGACGCCAGCGAGCCTCGGTTTCCTTGTCCAAGCCGCCCAATGGAATTGACCCAGGCGGAGGGTAGTTGCAGCTCGAACAGGCCGAACATCGACAAGGCCAGCACGACAAAGAGGGCGGAGACCGCTCCGACAGCAAGCGACGACTGGAGGGCCATCTGCAAATTTTGCCCGGACCATGCCGCTGCCACGCCCAGCAGGCCGAATGCGCTCGCCATCGCGAGCACGTAGGCAAGCGAGAGGGCAAAGCCCTTGAGCGCCGTGACGGACTCGCCCTCGCGTGCGATCGCTCCAGCAAGGATCGGATACATCGGGAACACACAAGGCGTGAAGGCGAGCAGCACGCCGAACAGTATGAAGCTCGCCAGAACCATCGAAACGCCCCCGTCCTTCAGCAGCGAGCCGATCATTCCGCCATTATCTGCAGCAATGGCGATGCCGGTCCCACTTGCTGATGCGGGCGCCGCTTCGGCCGGCGCCCGCCACTGGGTCGCCTGCGTCGCGGGCGCGCGTTCATCGGGGTCGGTCACGGCTAGAGTCGTCGCATCGACATGGCGCACAAGCGGCGGGTAGCAAATGCCGTTGTCCTGGCATCCCTGATAGCGAACTTCGAGGGGAGCAGGCTCCGACGCGTCAAGCGGAACGACTGCGGCGACATGATCGTGGAAGACGGTCGAGCGACCGAAGGTTGGGTCGTCCTTACTCTGACCGTTTCCTTCGACATTCGGAGCGGATACAGCCGCGCCTCCGCGACTGAAACTGAGCTTGTCCTCGTAGAGGTAATAACCTGGCGCGATCGCCCATTTGAGCTGGACGCTGCCGTCGTTTTGCCGTGTCGCCGAGAGCTTGAACGCCTGATCGACTGGAAGCGGCATCCGGCCTGAAGATGTCACCTGCGCCGACGCCGGCATGATCGACAGCGCTGCAAGCGCCATGAACATGGCCGCGAGAATGACGGACCAGACAGCTCTTGAAGGCAATGCACGCTCCCGCTTGATGTTATGTCGGCGGGAGAGGTCTGATCGGCAGCTTAAGGCAGACTTAAGGGCATCTGTATTCGTTAAATGTGGGAAAGCTCCCGGCCGAAACGCCTGGAGCCGCCGAAAAGCGCTCCAGGTTGGCTCCTTGGGGTGCCTGGCAAGAGCATCTGGCACTTAAAAGCGAAGTTCCTGCCCTCGCTCTGCTGGTCTCATATGCTGAAGGGCGGCATGATCGATATCAGGCATCGCGAGCGTGGCTGGTGAGAGAGTGCCCCATTACTTGCTTTCCGCCTGCTTCTTGCGTGCATCGGACACGACCTGCTTGAAGCCCTTATAGTCGAGCGTCGACGTCTGGAACGGGCCGACGAGGTATGCCGGCGTGCCGGAGAACCCGATGGTATCGGCCTGCGCCATGTTGCGCTTGATGATGGCCTCGATATCGGCGGATTTGGCCTTCATATCGGCGTCGAGGCGAGCCATATCGATACCTGCGGCCTGGAGGCCCTGCCGCATCTTCTCCTTCGGAACGCCCACGCCGGGAATTCCCATCAGAGCATGGTGCGCCACGTCGTATTTCCCTTGATATTTGGCCGCGAGCGCCATCATCGCCCCGTCGATCGAGGTCGGGCGGATGACAGGCCAATCCTTGTAGATGAGCCTGATTTTGCCGTCTTCTTTGACGACGCGATCAAGGTCGGGCGCGGACTTCTTGCAGAATGGGCAATTGTAGTCGAGAAAGGCGACGATCGTCACGTCACCTTTGGGGTTGCCAGCGGTCGGTGCGGCAGGATCGTTAAGGATCATTTCCTTGGAGACGTCGGCGGCGGTCTGCGCGAGCGCCGAGCGGCTCATCAGAGGAATGGTCAATACGGCACCACCGATGGCGAGCACAGCGACGCGACGCGTAAGAGCTGGCATATAGGATCTCCTTTGGCCTGGATACGGACAGGTCGATGCCTGCGCGGCCTGCGATCCTCCCGCTACCTTAAGGCTGGCTTAAGGTGGGCACCGTACTTCCATTGTTCACTCGCGGCCGGGTATCGTGCGCATGAGAGTATTATTGGTCGAAGACGACGCTGTTTTGATGAACGGCTTGCAGGTTGGGCTGGGGCTGGCCGGCTTCACCGTGGACGCCGTCGCCACCTGCGCCGATGCGTCGATCGCCTTGCGAAGCTCCGCTTTCGACGCGATCATTCTCGACCTGATGCTTCCTGATGGATCTGGCCTGGAAGTCCTGGGCGAACTGCGCGAACGTCAGGTCGCAACGCCTGTGCTGCTGCTGACTGCGCGTGACAGCGTGCCTGACATCATCGCTGGGTTGGATGCCGGCGCGGACGATTATCTCGGCAAGCCGTTCGATCTCGACGAAGTGGCCGCGCGACTGCGCGCCTTGACGAGACGGGGCAACGGGGGTGGGTCCGCCTATCGGGTCTGGCGCGATCTTCGTCTGGAGCCCGCGACCATGGCCGTCTCGAAAAGTGGTGAGGCTGTTCGTCTTTCGCGCCGCGAGTTCTCCATCCTGCATGCTCTGATGGATCGGCCGGGCCAGATCCTGTCGAAATCGCAGCTCGAAGACAGGCTCTATGGCTGGCAGGAGGATGTGGAGAGCAACACGATCGAGGTTCACATCCACAATCTGAGGCAGAAACTCGGCCCCGGAATTATCGAGACGGTGCGAGGGGTGGGTTACAAGCTCGCGGAGGACGGTGCATGAGATCGATCCGCAGCCGGCTGTTCATGATCTTGATGATGACAACCGGCGTCGTCTGGATGTCGGCGATCGTCTGGATTTATCTCGGCACGCGAGCCGAAGTAGAACGCGTTCTTGACGCGCGCTTGATAGAAGCGGCTCGCATGGTCAGTTCGCTAATCACCAGCCAGGAGATCGACCCTAAGCGCGCTGCGCAGATACCAACCGTCGTGCCTGCCCTCCACACCTCCTACGACCGTCAGCTCTCGTGCCAGATCTGGGCGCTCGACGGAACATTGGTCGGGCGCTCGGACGCGGCTCCGGCTACGCCTCTTACCGATAGCGGCGACGGATTCTCTCAGACGGTAGTGGGAGGAGAAATCTGGCGCGTCTACGCGGTGATGAACAGCGACCTCGGCATGCGGGTGCTCGTCGGAGACAACATGCGCGTTCGCGACAAGCTGGTGGCCGATGTCATCCGTGGCCTCGCACTGCCCGCGCTG
>JAUSBQ010000309.1 GCA_030651965.1 Pseudolabrys sp.
TCTGCGGAGCCTGCACCGTCGAGATCGACGGCGCCCCCGCGCGAGCCTGCCTGACGCTCGCCGTGCAGGCCGAGGGTGCGATCATCCGCACGGTCGAAGGACTTGCCCCCGAGCCGGGTCGCCTGTCGGTGCTGCAGGAAGCCTTCCGCCACCATCACGCGCTGCAATGCGGCTTTTGCACCGCAGGCATCCTGATGTCGCTCGATATTTATCTGCGGAGCCATGCCGCGCCGAGCGAAGCGGAGTTACGTGCGTTTCTCGGCGGCCATCTCTGCCGCTGCACCGGCTACACCCCGATTTTGACCGCGGCGCTCGACGCCGCAAGAACACTGCGGGAAGCCCCTGCTCATGCTTGATCTCGGCAACAGCTTTCGCGCCAGCGTTGAGCGCGACCCCGACGCGCTCGCCATTGTCGATGGCGCCGTTCGGCTAACCTATGCGCAATGGTACGGGCGCATCTCGGCGCTGGTCGCGGGTTTCGACGAACTCGGCCTGATGCCCGGCGATCATCTGGTGACGTTGCTGCAGAACCGCTGGCAGGCGGCAACGCTGCATTGGGCCTGCCAGTTCGCCGGCATTGTCATCACACCTGTCAACTGGCGCGCCAAGCCGGATGAGATCGACTATTGCGTCGAGAACTCGGAAGCTAAGGCAATCGTATTCGAGGATTCGTCGGCTGAAGCGGTGCACACCTCGCGCGAAGCGATCGCTCGCAAGCGCATCTCTCTTGATACGGCGTTACTCGGAGAAATCGATTTTTCGGCGCTGGTCGAGCGCCAGGCGAAGGACGTCGAGCCGCGCGCTGGTGCGGACGCCTGGTCTGTGATGCTCTACACCTCCGGCACCACCGCAAAACCGAAAGGTGTGCCGCGCCGTCAGCGTGTCGAACGCGCGGCGGCGATCGCCCATGTCGCGCAGAACCTGTATGGCCGCAACGAGTGCACGCTAGGAGTGATGCCGCTCTATCATACGATGGGCGTGCGCTCGCTGCTGGCGATGTCGGTGGTCGGCGGCGCCTTCATCTGCCTGCCGCGTTTCGAGTCCGCCAAGGCGCTGGCGCTGATGGCGTCGGAGAAAGTCACCAATCTCTATCTGGTGCCGACGCTCTATCACGATCTCCTGCACCACGAGCGCTTCGCTGAGACCGACCTGCGTTCGGTGCGCAAGCTCGGCTTCGCCGGCGCGTCGATGACCGACAGGCTCCTTAAAGATCTCAACACCGCCTTCAAGCCGGACCTTTTCGTCAATCACTACGGGTCGTCGGAAATCTACACCTTCACCATCGACCAGAACGCGCCGGCAAAGCCCGGATCGGCTGGCCGGGCGGGCATCAATCAGCGAATCCGCGTGGTCAGGCTCGGCGCGGTCTCGCCCGATGAACTCGCCGCCACTGGCGAGGAAGGCGAGATCATCGCGTTGCTGGCGGGCGACGAATCCTTCGAGGGCTACTGGCGACGGCCGGAAGCCGACGCCAAGGCGCTGCGTCAAGGCTGGTATTTCACCGGCGACACCGGCTACCTCGACGCCGACCGCGACCTATTCGTCACCGGACGGGTCGACGACATGATCATCACCGGCGGCGAAAACGTTTCGCCGGTCGAGATCGAAAGCTGCCTGTCGCTGCATCCGGCGGTGTCGGAAGTCGCCGTCGTCGGCCTGCCCGACGAGCGCTGGGGCAAGATCGTCGCCGCCTTCATCAAACGGCGCAGCCCGGTCGGCGACGAGGAACTCGACCAGTTCTGCCGCACCTCGGGGCTGGCCAACTTCAAGCGGCCGCGCCGTTACGTCTTCGTCGCCGATATCCCGAAATCGCCGGTCGGAAAACTCCTGCGCCGCATGCTGGTCGCGGGCGAATTCCAGGCCGAGGACCCGTCACGCTCACAAGGAACCGCGGCATGATCCCGATGACCTTCAACGATCCGCGTCTGGCGGCGCTTAATGGTTTTCGCGTCGAACTCGACGAAGCCAAGCAGCGCGCCGACATCATTCTGCACCGCCCGCCGCTCAACGTGATCGAGATGCCGCAGCGCGACCAGTTGCGGCTGGTGTTCGAGGCGCTCGACGAGGACGCGCGCGTGCGTGTGATCGTGCTGTGCGCCATCGGCGAGCATTTCTCCAGCGGAGGCAACATCAAGGGCTTCCTCGACGCCTCGCCCGAACACGTCTCCAAGCTGGCCTGGAACATGGCGGCGCCGGCGCGCTGTTCGAAGCCGGTGATCGCCGCCAATCGCGGTTACTGCTTCGGCGTCGGCTTCGAGATTTCGCTCGCCTGCGATTTCCGCATCGTGTCCGAAACTTGTTTCTACGCGTTGCCGGAACAAAAGCTCGGTCAGATCCCCGGCTCTGGCGGCTCAGCCCGCCTGCAGAAGATCGTCGGCATCACCCGCACCAAGGATATCGTGATGCGCTCCAAGCGTATCCCCGGCAAGCAGGCGCTCGACTGGGGCATTGCCACCGAATGCGTGCCCGACGACAGACTCGAAGCCGCCACCGACGCTCTGGTCGACGAGCTTCTAAGCTTTTCGCCGATCGCCCAACGCACGGCCAAGAAACTGCTCAACGACACGGAAGATTCCACGCTCGCTATCGCGATCGAACTGGAAGGCCATTGCTACAGCCGGCTTCGGCAGTCGGACGATTTCCGTGAAGGCGTGGAAGCCTTCCATGGCAAGCGGCCGGCGAAATTCAAGGGCTCGTAACGCCTACACAATGGCGGCCGCTGGCCGTCACTAACAAACCCCAAGGGAGGACTACGATGACAACGACACGAACGACGCTTCTGGCGGCCCTGTTATCCGCCACCGCGATGACGAGCGCGGCCTATGCCGCCGATCCGATCAAGATCGGCGTGGTCACGCCGCTCTCCGGCACCTATGCCGGCATCGGCCAGCAGGTGAAATGGGGCCTCGAGCTCGCAACCAAGGAAGTCAACGCCAAGGGCGGCATCATGGGCCGCCCCATCGAACTGATCTACGAAGACGAGGAAGCCAATCCGGCCGTGGCGGTGCAAAAGGCGGAGAAGCTGTTCGAGGTCAGCAAGGTCGATTTCCTCACCGGCACCGTCAATTCCGGCTCGACGCTGGCGGTCGGCCAGGTCGCCGAACGCGCCAAAAAGCTGATCGCGACCACGGTGTCGTTCGCGGATTCGATCACCGGCGACAAGTGCTCGCCGAATGTGTTCCGCGTCAACGCCAAGGCCGGTCAGCAGTCGACCGCGCTTGCGGCCTGGCTCGCCAAGGAAAAGCCGAAGGCCAAGGTGTTCTTTCTTGGGCCGGATTACCTGATGGGCCGCTCCACTGTTGCGGCCTTCAAGGAAGCGGCGGAGAAGGTCGGCTCGGTCAGCCTCGGCGAAGTGTTCGCCCCGCTCGGCTCGAAGGACTACTCGCAATATTTCGGCCAGATCCGCGCCGCCCAGCCGCAGGTGCTCTATACCTCTGTCGCCGGCAACGACACCGTGCGTCTGTTCGCGCAGATGGAGGAGTTCGGCCTGCTCAAGAACCTGACTCTGCTCGGCGCCTCCGGCACCGTCACCTCGCAGAACATCGGCGCAATCGGCAAAGCAGCCAACGGCTTCACCACCGGCGTCGGCTACTCGACCGAGATCAACAATCCGGCCAACAAGGCTTTCGTCGCCGCCTTCAAGGCGGCAACCAAGGCCGATCCCGATCTCTACGGCACAGACTCCTACGGCTTGATCTACGCTTATAAGGCCGCCGTCGAGAAAGCAAAGTCAACCGACACCGACAAGGTCCGCGATGCGTTTCGCGGCCTGACATGGTCGACGCCGCAGGGCGACAAGACCATCCGCGCCGGCGACCATCAGGCGATGCAGACCATGTATGTGGTTCAGGTCACCGACGGAAACTTCAAGATCACCAGCAGTGTCAGCGGTCCCGACGCGATCGGTCCCGACACCTGCACCCGTTTCTAGTCGAAACGGCACACGGAACCCACGAGGACGATGATGTCTGAGGCCGCCCAATACTTCCAGTTCGTTCTGGCGCCCCAGATGCTCATCGGCCTCGTGCTCGGTGTGGCGGTGATCCTGGTGGCGCTCGGGCTGACCATCATTTTCGGTCTGCTCGACGTCATCAACATGTCGCACGGCGAGTTCTATGCGCTCGGCGCTTTCGTCGCGCTGGCGCTGTCGACGATCGGCTTGCCGTTCTGGCTGCTGCTATTGCTAGTGCCGCTGATCATGCTGCCGGTCGGCTACATCGTGGAGCGCGGATTGATCCAGCGCGTCTTCCACTCCGGCGACCGCCATGTGCGCACGCTGCTACTCACCTTCGGGCTCGGCCTGGTGATGGAGGATGCGTTCCGGCTGGTGTTCGGGCCCAATCCGCACCGGCCGGAGACGCCGATCGCCGGCGGCGTCGAAGCGCTCGGCATTTTCCTGCCGTCCTATCGCCTGTTCCTGATTATCGTCGGCACGGCCATCATCGCCGCCGTCGCCTTTGTTGTTTACCGCACGCGGCTTGGCGCGATGGTGCGCGCCGCCGCCTTCGACCGCGACATGGCCGCCTCGCTCGGCGTACCGGTCCAGCATGTTTACGCCGGCGCCTTCGCCTTCGGCGTGGCGCTGGCCGGGCTCGCCGGCGTGCTGCTGGCGCCGATCTATTCGGTGTTTCCGACGATGGGCCGCGACTTCATCCTGATGGCCTTCACCGTCGTCATTGTCGGCGGCATGGGCAGCATCACCGGCGTCGTGGTCGCAGGCCTGTTGCTCACCCAGATCCAGGCGATCGTGTCGCTCTATATATCGCCGGTCTGGTCCGACCCGATCGTGTTCGGGATCATGGTTGTCATGTTGATGGTGAGGCCGCAGGGCCTGTTCGGACGGCTCGGTCATGGTTGACGCGCTCACCAGATCGATGCGGGCGAGCCACGTGCTCGTCGCCATCCTCGTTTCGGTGTCGCTCGTCATCGCCGCCGTCGGCGTCGCGTTCGACGATACATTCTATTTGCGGCTCGCGACCGAAGCGCTGATCTTCGCCGGCCTGGCGCTGTCGGTCGACATCCTGCTTGGCTATACAGGGCTGTTGTCGCTCGGCCAGGCGCTCTATTTCGGCCTCGGCGCCTATCTCTCCGCCCTGGTGCTGATGGTCGTGCCCTCGTTCTGGGCCGCCATCGGCGCGACCGCGCTTGCCTCCGCCCTCGCCGGCCTGATCGGCGGCTTCATCGTCAACCGGGTGCGCGGCGTCTATTTCGCCCTCATCACCTTCGGCATGGCGCAGGTCGCTGCCAAGATCGTCTACAACACGCGCGCGCTCGGAGCCTCCGACGGCTTGATCGGCGTTCCGGTCATCGACATCAATCTCGGCATCGTTACGGTGTCGAGCGCCTCGCCGGCCGGATTCTTCCTGCTTGTGCTGGCGATGATCGTCATTCTCTATGCGTTCGCCGCCTATCTGCTCGATACGCCGTTCGGCCGCCTGCTGATCGCGCTGCGCGCCAACGAGGCGCGCATCCCCTTCCTCGGCTATCGTACCATGACGCCGCGGCTGGCCGCCTATGTGCTCGCCGCCATGATCGCCGGTCTGTCGGGTGCGCTCTATCCGATGCTGCGCGGCTTCGTATCGCCGGAGCTGATGTTCTTCGAAACTTCGGGCAACGCGGTGATTACCGTCGTCACCGGCGGCGCCGGCATTTTGGTCGGCGCGCTCTACGGCAGCGCGCTGCTGACGCTGCTGAAATCCGTGATCGGCAGCTACACCGTGCATCACCTGATCGTCATCGGCGTGCTGTTCATGGGCGCGGTCATCTTCCTGCCGAAAGGCATGATGGGCAGCATCAGGCCCGCGATCGAACGGATGCTGGCGCGGAGGGAACCGAAATGACCGCGCCCGTTCTCGAAACACGCGACCTGTCGATCAATTTCGGCGGCCTTCGCGCCGTCGACCAGGTTAGCTTCACCGTCGAGCGCAACCGCATCACCACCGTCATCGGGCCGAACGGCGCCGGGAAATCGACATTGTTCAATCTGATCTCAGGCGCGCTGCGCCCGCGCAACGGACAGGTGCTGATCGAGGGCGTCGATTGCACCGGACGGCCGCCCTACCGCATGCAGGCGGCCGGGCTCGCGCGCTCATTCCAGATCACCAATCTGTTCGACGAACTGACCGTCGCCGAGAATCTGCGGCTGGCCGCGCAAATCCTCGAACCTGTATCGATGGCGTGGCGGCCGGTGCGCGCCAGCGGCGTCGCGCAGGCGCGCGTCGACGAACTGCTGGAACGCTTCGGCCTCGCTGATAAAGCACGTTATATCGTGGGCGAACTGTCACATGGCGAACAGCGCCGCCTCGAAGTCGCCGTCGCGCTTGCCTGCAAGCCAAAAGTGCTGCTGCTCGACGAACCGACCCAGGGCATGAGCCACGGCGACACGCGTGATACCGCCGAACTGATCAAGACGCTTGCCGCCGACGTGACCGTGTTGCTGATCGAGCACGACATCGGGCTGGTGATGAGCCTGTCGGACCACGTCATCGTCATGCATCAGGGCCAAAAGCTGGCCGAAGGCACACCCGCGGACGTCCGCGCAAACAAAGCGGTGCAAACCGCCTATTTCGGGCACACCTGACATGCTCGACATCCGCAACCTGCAAACCCATTACGGCCGCAGCCACATCATCCAGGGCATCGACCTGTCGGTGGCCGCCGGCGAAGTCTTCGGCATATTCGGCCGCAACGGCGTCGGCAAGACGACATTGCTCAAGACCGTCGCCGGCTGGGTCAAGCCGACCGGCGGCGAAATCGCGTTTAACGGCGCGCGCATCGACGGCCTGCAACCCCATCGCATCGCGCGGCAGGGCGTCGGCTTCGTGCCGGAAGATCGCCGCATCTTCCCCGGCCTGACGGTCGAGGAAAATCTGACGCTCGGCTTCCTGCAGGTGCCCGGCCGCACCGGCGCC
The DNA here is from genome assembly GCA_030651965.1 of Pseudolabrys sp. Classification (GTDB taxonomy): domain Bacteria; phylum Pseudomonadota; class Alphaproteobacteria; order Rhizobiales; family Xanthobacteraceae; genus Pseudolabrys. The sequence continues at coordinate 6,912 of JAUSBQ010000309.1, forward strand.
GCCAACCGCGCGGCGCTCGCAAGAGTCTATGAGCGTTTCCCGCGCCTGGCCGAACGGAGCGGACAACTCGGCACCACACTGTCCTGTGTCGAACAGCAGATGCTGGCGATGGCACGGGTGATGGTCGGCGAGCCGAAGCTCCTGCTGATCGACGAACCGAGTGAAGGCCTCGCGCCGATGATTGTCGCCGATCTCTACGCGATCATCGCAGGGCTCCGCGCGGCGGGCTGCACCATTCTTCTGGTCGAGCAGAACCTCGGCGAAGCTCTCAAATTCTGCGATCGTTTTATCGCGATGGAACGTGGATGCGTCGTTCTATCCGGCAAGGCGGATTCGCAGGGCGACCGCGATGCACTTATAGAAAGCATCGCGGTGTGAAGAAACAGACGATCCACAGAAACGAACCAGGGAGACGAGAATGAAAACGTTTATTCGATCGATTGGCAGGGGCTCTGCCCCCGCTTCATGGCTGGGCGTGGCAGCGCTCGCCGCCACCGTCGCTTTCACAGCCCCGCAGACCGCCACGGCGCAACCGACCCATCTCACGATAGCGTCGTTCTCGCAAGGTTCGAGCTGGTACGTCTACGCCGTCAACCTCGCCGAGCTGTTGCGCGACGTACTGCCGGCGGGCTCGACCATCGACACTCCACCCATCGCCGGCGGCCTTGCCAACCCGCAACTCGTATCCGGAGGCAAGGCGCAACTCGGCTTCGGCATGGCCGCGGTCGGCAACTGGGCGCTGGAGGGCAAGATCGGCTACAAGGAGCCGCTCAAGAACCTGCGTTCGCTGGTTGGCGGTCTCGACGACTATTTCCTCGTCACGCTTGCGCGGGGCAAGGGCGTGTCGGAGGACCTCTCCGGCTACTTCACGAAAGTCAACCCAAAGGCGCATGTGACCTTGTTGAGCCGCGGCAGCATCGGCAGTTTCGCCGGCCAGCAAATGCTTGAGCTTGCCGGCGCCGGCGAAAAGGAACTGGCCGCGCGTGGCGGCAACTACGAATTCGGAACCTTCGGCATGGTCAAGAACCGCTTTGCGGCCGGTACCGGCGACATCTTCGTTCAGGTTGCGACCCGCGGCCATCCGGGCGTGTCTGAAATTGCACACAACACCGACGTCACCTTCCTGGCGCCGTCCGACGAATTGCTCGCCAAAATGCGTGACCAGTTCGGCTGGGACAGCAAGGTCCTGCCGAAGGACACCTTCAAGGGACAGGACAAGGACGTGAAGGTGCCCGGGACCACCACCGTTCTGTTCGCCAGCACCGACCTGTCCGACGACAACGCCTACAAGATCGTCAAGACAGTCTGCGAAAAGACCGACAAGCTGCGCGCGGCCCACAAGGCACTCGCCAAATTTGACTGCGTCAACGGTAGCTGGAAAATCGGTGCGACCGGCCTTCCGCTGCATGACGGCGCGGCGCGTTACTACAAAGAACGTGGCTGGATTAAATGAGCGCGACAGACCGGACCGCCGATTCCGAAGCGACGGAATCAAGCGTTCTCACACTCAAGCGTTGGCCGGATCTTCTCGATCCGGCCGCGCTGATCGCTTTGGTCTGGACTTTGGCGCAGATCGCCTTTGTTGTCTGGCCGGCGATCGATACGCTGGCCCAGCGCGCGCTCCATGTCGGATTCGCGCTGGCGCTGTCGGTGACGATGTTCGGCCGCGGCCGCCCTGCGGCCGCGCGCCACGGCTTTGCCCTTTTGGGACTGCTGACGTTCGCGCCGGCGCTCTATATCGCGTGGAATTCCGGCTATCTGACCGGCGAGCGCGTTCAGGGGCTCGATTCGGTAACGCCCGTGCAATATGGGCTCGGCATTTTCTTCATCGTCGCGCTGTTTGAAGCCGGCCGGCGCACGCTCGGCCTCGGGCTGACGGTGTTCTCGGCCTTGTTCGTGGCGTATTTCTTTCTCGGGCCTTACCTGCCCGGAGAGTTGAGCCATCGCTACGGCGGCATCGAGCGCTTTATCGATACCGAGTTTCTCTCCCTGCAAGGCGTGTTCGGCGTGCCAATCGGCGTGTCGGTATCGACCGTCTTTTATTTTATCTTCTTTGCCGCGATCTATGATGTCTTCGGTGGCGGCCGCATGATAATTCAACTGGCTTTCGCGTTGACCGGCCGCGCGGTCGGCGGGCCGGGCAAGGCCGCCGTGGTATCTTCCGGCCTGTTGGGCAGCGTTTCCGGCAGCGCGGTGGCCAATGTCATGAGTACCGGCATCTTCACGATCCCGCTGATGAAGCGCGTCGGTTACTCGCCGACTTTTTCCGGCGCCGTCGAGGCCGCGGCGTCGACCGGCGGTCAACTGGTGCCGCCGGTGATGGGCGCGGCCGCGTTCATCATGGCCGACTATCTGCAGGTGCCGTATCAATCGATCGTGCTGGCGGCGATCCTGCCGGCGGCGGCCTACTATCTGGCGCTGTTGTTGATGGTCGATCTCAAGGCGCGCGCCGAGAATCTGGGCGTCGCCGACGCGGGCGAGCAATCGGCGATGCGTGAGGTTCTGGCCGCCCGCGGCCATCTGTTGCTGCCGCTGGCCTGGCTGGTCTACCGCATAGTGTCCGGGTTCCCAGTCGAAAATTCGGCACTCGAAAGCGCGGTCATCACGGTCGCCGTCGGCACGCTGCGCGCCGGCACGCGCCGCTCGCTTCTGACCATCGTCGAAGCGCTGATCGTGTCGGCCGAGCGGACGGTCGTCGTCGCCCTGCCCTGCGCGCTCGCCGGCGTCGTGGTGGCGGTGATTGCCTTCACGGGTCTCGGCACCAAATTCACCGGAACGATGATCTGGCTGTCGGGCGGCGATCTCTGGCTGCTGTTGTCCTTCACCATGCTGGCCAGCCTCGTGCTCGGCACCGGCATGCCGACAACCTCCGCCTACATCATGGCAGCGGTGCTGCTGGCGCCGGCACTGACAGCCATCGGCGTCAATCCGATGACCGCGCATTTCTTTATCTTCTACTTCGCCATCCTGTCGATGGTGACGCCACCGGTCGCACTCGCGGCTTATGCAGCGGCATCGATCAGCAGGGCTTCCGCGTCGCAAACCGGCTGGGCCGCGTTCCGTCTGTCGATACCGGGCTTTCTCATTCCCTTCGGCATCGTCATGCACCCAGGCTTGCTGTTGATCGGCGACGCGACGGATACGATCTGGGGGCTGGCCAATGTCGTGTTCGGATTCGTCTGCATCGGCGTCGCAATGATCGGCTGGCTGTTCCGGCCAGTCTCGATTGTCTGGAGGGCTTACTTCTTGGTGCTCGGAATTTTGAGTCTGCTGCCAGACCTTTGGACGACCGCAGCCGCCTTCGTCTTGTTCGCGATTGCCACCGCATGGCTTCGTTTTAGCCACCAGAAGCTATCTCAGATTGCGGACACCGCTTCGAGCGAGCACACATCGAGATGCGACGAGAACTTGCGAATTAAAGACACAGAAAGTACGACGAGCGGTACAACATGAGTTTCACACCGCGCTGCTAAGTACATGGAACATAACAGATATTCCGTTTAGCCGACCCTCTCCATCATCGGAGCGATGGAGAATTGTCTATTTATATCAAGCATTTATAAGTTTTTTCGGAGGCCATGTCGTACCATGGTGCACACAACAACATGCAATCGCAAAGACACCTTTAAGGCCTATACGGCTCCGCACGGCATCAAACAAGCCGGGCAAGATACCGGACACAAGGTGGGAAGTTTGGCGACCAACGTCGCTTGAGCGATTACATTGCGGTACGACCGCAGTACCACAGCATGACAGGTCCAAGGACGTAGCCTCGAAGAGCCGGCAGCGGCGATACAGTCGGTGCCATCATTAAACCTGTGCCAGTTAGTTCAAGTCCTCCCAACTGGCGGACGCAGTCGTTGTCGAACCAGTCTCACTGCCAGATTCCCTGCTAACAGGAAAAAGAACAGGGAATTTCATCATTTCGAGCCTGTATGCATGATCGAGATGCACAGTTAGCAAGTGAATTCAATCGCATGCATGCCAATTCCCTACACAACGGAAGAGGGAATTATTTCGAAGGCGCAGGGAATTCCGGCAGAGAAACAGGAACTTGGCAAGCATTCCGCAATGCCAGTCGATCCAATCCATAAGGGCGATGGCGAATTGTCTATTTATCGGCGCTGAAGAAACGCATTCAACTGTCGGACATTCCAAACGCCACTAGCCGTCGCTGCGAGGCGATGCGGAAAATGGCATTGGCAGCGCCGTAGCCTGGGTAGCCGCCGCGGCGCTCGACGATCTC
>JAUSBQ010000062.1 GCA_030651965.1 Pseudolabrys sp.
AGGAGTAACCCCATGGGTCTGTTCAGCAAGGACATCAAGACGATGGACGATCTGTTCGTCCACACGCTCAAGGACATCTATTACGCCGAAAACCAGATCGCCAAGTCGCTCCCCGGCATGATCGAGAAGGCGACCGACGCCGGCCTCAAGCAGGGGTTCCAGACGCATCTCGCCGAAACCAAAAATCACATCCAGCGCCTGGAGCAGGTGTTCAAGCTGCACGGCATTAAGGTCGAGGGCGTCAACTGCCCGGCGATCGACGGCATTCTGGAAGAAGCCGAGGAGATCGCCGGTGAGGTCGACGACAAGGCTGTGCTCGACGCCGCTCTCATCGCGGCCGCGCAAGCGGTGGAACACTACGAGATGACTCGCTACGGCACCTTGATCGCCTGGGCGAAGCAGCTCGGCCGCCCGGACTGCGCAGCGCTCCTTGAACAGAACCTCAAGGAAGAAAAGGCCACCGATATGAAGCTCACCGGTATGGCCGAGCGCGGCATCAACGCCAAAGCTGCCTGATACAAGGCTGCCTAATAAAGGCAGCAAGATCGTGCGGGCCTAAATGGTACGCTGACGATCCGGAAGGACCCTGGCCCCCGCCAGGGTCTTTTTGTTTCCGGCGCCTAACGGCTCCGCCGGATTGCCATCCAGGCAACCCCGGCAGCCACGACCGTCAGAACGCCCGCGGCGGTGTAAGCGAGGTATTCAGGCCAGCCGGGATTCCGCTCGACCGCGAACCGCAGCAGGAACGGGATGGGCCATATGAAGATAATGATGTGGCGGAGAACGCTGGAAAATCTGTCCATACGCGAAAATAGCCAAGAATTGGGCGAAATTCTTGAAGCATTTTGCCACGTCATGCCGGTTTTGTTTGGCGCGGACATGCACTAGATGAAGATCATGACCGAAACGCAATCGACTGCTGCCGCCACCCAAAATCCGCTGCTCGCCGACTGGACCGGCGCGTTCGGCCTGCCGCCGTTCGCCCGGCTGGCGCCCGAGCACTTCCGCCCGGCCTTCGACGAGGCTTTGGCTGCGCACCGCACCGAGCTCGACGCCATTTCGGCGAACCCGCAGCCGCCGACCTTCGACAACACCATCGTCGCGCTGGAAAAGAGCGGCCGCGACCTCGACCGGGTCGCCAATGTGTTCTTCGTCAAGGCCGGCGCCGACACCGGCGAGGCCATCGAGGCGATCGAGCGCGACATGTCGCCGCTGCTCGCGCGTCACTCCAACGCGATGTATCTCGATCGCAAGCTCTATGCCCGCATCGGCGATCTTTACGCCCGGCGCGACACTTTGGGGCTCAACGCCGAACAGGCGCGGGTTCTCGACCGCTATCATACGCGCTTCGTGCGCGCCGGCGGGGCGCTGGAGCAGGCGAGCCAGGACCGGCTTGCCGCGATCAACGAGCGGCTCGCCAGCCTCGGCACCCAGTTCGGCCAGAACGTGCTCGCTGACGAGAAATCCTACGCGCTCATTCTCGATGAGGACGATCTGGCCGGTCTGCCCGATTTCGCCCGCGCCGCCGCCGCCGCGGCAGCCGAGGAGCGCGGCCACAAAGGCAAATACGCAATCACTTTGGCGCGTTCGTCCTGCGAAGGCTTTCTGCAATTCTCGTCGCGGCGCGATCTGCGCGAGAAGATGTTCCAGGCCTGGACCAAGCGCGGCGAGAACGGCGGCGCCACCGACAACCGCGCGCTGATCGCCGAGATCGTCCGCTTGCGCGGCGAGCGGGCGCGCCTCCTGGGCTTTGCGACTTTCGCCGACTACCGGCTTGACGACCAGATGGCCAAGACGCCGAAGGCGGCGCGCGCCCTGCTCGACAATGTCTGGGGCCGCGCCAAGGCCAAGGCCGGCCACGAGCGCGATGCCTTGCAGGAGATGATCGCGCAGGAGGGCGGCAACTTCGCGCTCGCCCCGCACGACTGGCGTTATTACGCCGAGAAGCTGCGTAAAGCGCGTTACGATCTCGACGAAGCCGAGATCAAGCCGTATTTTCAACTCAACAACATGATCGACGCGGCGTTCGAGACCGCGCATCGCCTGTTCGGCCTGAACTTCAAACCGGTCGATGTGCCGCTCTATCACCCCGACGCGCGCGCGTGGGATGTGACCGATGCCGCCGGCCAACATATCGGTCTTTTCATCGGCGATTATTTCGCGCGCGGCTCCAAGCATTCCGGCGCCTGGATGACCTCGTTGCGCGATCAGGAAAAGCTGTCCGGCGAGATCCGTCCTGTCATCCTCAATGTCTGCAACTTTTCCAAGCCGGCCAAGGGTGAGGCGGCGCTGCTGTCGTTCGACGACGCACGCACTTTGTTCCACGAGTTCGGCCACGGCCTGCATGGGCTGCTGTCGAACGTGACCTATCCGCTGCTCGCCGGCACCTCGGTGTCGAGCGATTTCGTCGAACTGCCGTCGCAGCTTTACGAGCACTGGCTGGAAGTACCGGAGATTTTGCAGAAATATGCGCGCCACGCCAAAACCGGCGAGCCGATGCCCAAGGCCATGTTCGACAGACTGCTGGCGACGCGCACCTACGGGCAGGGCTTCGCCACCGTCGAATACACGTCCTGCGCGCTGGTCGATCTCGACATTCATGCGCTGCCGGACGGCGGCACGCTCGACGTTGCCAAGTTCGAGCGCGACACGCTTCAGAGCATGAACATGCCGGCGGAAATCGTCATGCGTCACCGTCTGCCGCATTTTCAGCATCTGTTCTCCGGCGGCGGCTACGCGGCCGGCTACTATTCTTACATATGGTCGGAAGTGCTCGACGCCGATGCTTTCGAGGCCTTCTCGGAAACCGGCAACGCCTTCGATCCAGCAACGGCGGCGAGGCTGCGTGACTTCATCTACGCGGCCGGCAACCTGCGCGACCCGGGCGAGGCCTACAAGGCTTTCCGCGGCAGATTGCCGACCGTTGATGCTTTGCTCAGGAAACGCGGGCTCGACGATATGGCCCGCGCATCATGAGAATACCGCGCCCTGTCGGCACGCTGGTCTTCCTGGCGGCCTGGTTGATGC
>JAUSBQ010000314.1 GCA_030651965.1 Pseudolabrys sp.
GCGAGAACAGCCCCAGCGACAGCCCCGCGCCGACCCCGTTGCCGCTGAGAAGAAACACCAGGCCCTCATGCGTGGTCCGCACCACGGCGATGAACTGCTGGATGCTGGCGAACGAGGCTTTTAGCCCGAGAAACAGCGCCATCAGCAGGCGCACCTGATAAATCCAGATGACGAAGATGAAGATGCTGACGAAAGCCATCCAGGCAATCTCGCCACGTCCGGCGATCGTCTTCCAGATGTCGCGCAACACGATCGGCCGGCCCTCCTCGCGGCGGCGGCTGAGTTCGTAGAGGAAGATCGCCGCGAATGGGCCGATCATCACGAAGCCGGCGGCGAGCGGATATGACAGATAGCTCATGCCGAAGGCGGTGGTGGCGAGAACGACCGCGCTGCCGCCAGCGGCATAGAGTGCGCCGAGCGCGAGGCCATAAAGCGGCATGGCCTGAAAGTCACGCAGACCTTTGCCGAGAGCGTCGATGACATCGGCGGCGCCGATGCGCCGCACGACTGGATCCGTCTTGCCGGAAATAGACGCCATTGCCGCCCCCCTTATTTGACGCTTTCGGCCATTCCGGCAGTCCGGCCGCCGGCGCGCCTTGATCAGCATCAATTGCCGCCCGCGTTTTCCCGCAGCGCAATAATTTTTAGGAAACTGTCACGCGAATCGCCTAGCTTTTGTCCATGGCGGTTCGTCGGTTTCGGATCGATAAGGCAACCAGGTCATTCGGGACCAAAGCGCTCCCGGACGCCAGTTTGCCAGCCGCCGCAAACGCTGATCCCAGCAATCCAATTGGCACGTTCGATGCATCTCAGAACCCATCTGAGACGCCGCCATGCGGCGTGCTGGCCCTAAGCGTTCCACTTGCTCCCCTTGCAGTCCACCAGAAGGAGTCGGCCTTGGGTAAGAACCTGAACAAGAAGAGACGCCGCAATGATCGTTTGTCTGGTTCCGCCGAGATCATAAATTTTCAGCACACCAAGTTCGAAACCGAGAGGGTGCTGCCGCCGATAAAAGCGCTTAATCCGACCCAAGCCGACTATCTCGATGCTCTGCGCAAATGTCCCCAGGTGATCGTGCTCGGTCCGGCCGGCACCGGCAAAACCTGGATCGCCGCCACCCACGCCGCCGATCTGTTCCGCAATCGCCGCATCGACAAGATCATCCTGACGCGGCCGAACGTGCCGTGCGGCCGTTCGCTCGGGTACTTCCCGGGCTCGCTCGAAGACAAGTTCGCGCCCTGGGCGGCGCCGGTTGCCGAAGCCATCAAGGAGCGCATCGGCAAGGCCGCCTATGACATCGCGCTCAAGAACGGCTCAATCGAACTGGTGCCGTTCGAGGTCATGCGCGGGCGCTCGTGGAAAAACGCTTTCGTCCTGCTCGACGAAGCACAGAACGCGACGCCGGCCGAGATCAAGACCTTCCTCACCCGCATCGGCGAGGACTGCACGGTGGTCATCAACGGCGACATCAGCCAGTGCGATCTCGACGCCGGCTCCGGGCTGCGCACCGTGATCGAAATGATCGACCGCCAGAACCTGCCGGTGCCCGTGGTCGAATTCACCCGCGGCGACATCGTCCGCTCCGGCATTTGCGCGATGTGGGTGCATGCGTTCGAGGAGGCACACCTCTAGTTTCAAACTGATCCGGGATATAGGCAGGCGTTAGACGCTGGCTTGTGCGCGGCGTAAAAACCGGGAGACTGCGCCTCCCGTTCTCTTCGCACGAGGCTGTTGTATGAGTGTTGTATCTCCCGCCATCGATCCGGCGCATGTCGCGGTGACCGTGCCGGTTGCCGATTCGCGCTATCCGGTCGACCTCATGTATGTCGAGATGGTCGACGGCGCCTATATCCCGATCGGCCTGCGCAAGCCGGAAGGTGCCGGTCCGTTTCCGCTGATCCTGTTTGCCACCGGCAATGGCGGCGGCGGAATGGCCATGCTGCGCGACCACATCGACACCAAAAGCTGGACCCAGGACCGGCTGCTCGACGAAGGCTATGCGGTCGCCTGGATGCGCTATCGCGCCGAGGTCGACTACGCCTATGACAGGATCGGCAAACTCATCCAGTCGGGCCGCCAGCAGCGGCAATTGTTCAACCGCGGCCCGCTCGAATACGAGGACGCCATCGCGGTCGCCGAATACGTCAAAACGCTTGGTTCTATCGACGGCGACCGGCTGGGCTATATCGGCGTCAGCCATGGCGGCGAAATGGCGCTTAAGATCGCCTCCGAATACCACGGCTTCAAGGCGTTCGTGGCGAGCGAACCGGCGAGCCACGAGTTTCTCCGCCTGCGGCCGGACGATACCGCCCATGTCGATCCGAAAACCGGCCTGCTCAACGTCGAGAAAATGCTGATGCGCGAGGCCGCCAAGGTGCGCCCGCGCATCACCGAGGCGGTGGCGCGCGCCCGCATCGCGCCGATCGACACGCCGTTCTTCGTACAGGGGCGCGATACCGACGAGTTGCAGGGTATTTTTCGCGTCAGCTACGATCTGCTGCACGAGATGGGCAAAAACGCGATCTGGAACAGCTACGACCACCCGCTGCACGGCTTCATCTTTCCCGAGCGCGAGCCCGGCGGCAGCTACCGGCCCGATGCCGTCCAGTCGCAGGCTTTCGCCGACACCCTGGCGTTTTTCGACAAGTACCTCGAAGCCTGAAAACCCGGCGCTAACCGAACGCGCCACGCCGCCCGGCGATACCGGGTAAAATTGGTTAAATCAGCGCCATTGCTGTTGAAGAATTGCCTCCGGCGCGCCATATAAGCCCCGGAATGTCCCCCTCAGGAGAATCACTTGCCCCACTTCAGAAGCCCCGACGTATTGGAGCGTCGGAACAACGCCGCTGCCGTTAAGAAGGCGATGTTGGAAAAGTTCAAGGCCGCTGCCCAGGACCCCACCCTCGAAGAGCAACGCCTCAAGCGCCTCGCCATTGCCGAAGCCCGCGATGTCCGCACGGCCGAGCGTGAAGCCGCCCGCAAAGTGCGCGAGGCCGAACTCGCCGTGCTCGCGGCTGCCGAAGCCGAACGTCAGGCCAAGGCGAAAAAAGAGGCCGAAGAGCTCGAAGCCCTGATCGCCGCCGAAAAGGAAGCCGCCGGAGAGGCGCTTTTGGCCGATCAGAAGGCGGCCCGCGACGCGCGCTATGCCGCGCGCAAGGCGGCCAAGAAGGAACGGCGGCGGGGCTACTAACCCCGTCTCCACTCCCGGCCCCGACAACAAGCGATCCTTCGGCCGCATTGCGCTATAGTCGGCCCGCTGAATAGCGAACGGGGCCTTGAATGTATGCTGCGATCGTCGGCGCGCGCCGTTACGCCTTCGCCGATCTCAAGGCCTTGCTGGCCAAGGCGACGCCGGCGCGCAGCGGCGATGCACTCGCCGGCGTCTGCGCCGAAACAGGCGAAGAGCGCGTTGCCGCGCAATTCGCGCTGGCCGATCTGCCGCTCACCACATTCCTCAATGAAGCCGTCGTTCCTTACGAGGACGACGAAGTCACCCGGCTGATCATCGACAGTCACGACAAGGCCGCCTTCGGCGCCGTCTCGCATCTGACCGTCGGGGCTTTGCGCGACTTCCTGCTCTCGGACGACGCGACCGCGCCGGTGCTGACCGCGCTCGCGCCCGGCCTGACGCCGGAGATGGCGGCGGCGGTCAGCAAGATCAGCCGCCTTCAGGACCTGATGGTCGTCGCCGCGAAATGTTCGGTCGTCACCCGCTTCCGCGACACTATCGGCCTCCCCGGCCGGCTGTCGGTGCGCCTGCAACCCAATCATCCGACCGACGATGCGCGCGGCATCGCCGCCAGCATTCTCGACGGCCTGCTGCTCGGCTCGGGCGACGCCGTCATCGGCATCAATCCGGCGACCGACAGTCCGGAGCGCACCCATGCGCTGCTGTCGATGCTCGACGAGATCCGTGCCCGGCTCGATATCCCGACCCAGGCTTGCGTGCTCGCGCATGTCACCACCACGCTCGACCTGATCGGCAAAGGCTCGCCGGTCGATCTGACGTTCCAGTCGATCGCCGGCACGCAAGCCGCCAACAAGAGCTTCGGCATCGATCTTGCTCTGCTGCGCGAAGCACATGACGCGACATTGTCGCTCAAGCGCGGCACAGTCGGCGACAACGTGATGTATTTCGAGACCGGCCAGGGCTCGGCGCTGTCGGCCAATGCGCATCATGGCGTCGACCAGCAGACCTTGGAAGCGCGCGCTTATGCGGTGGCGCGCGCCTTCCGGCCGCTTCTGGTCAACACCGTGGTCGGCTTCATCGGCCCGGAATATCTCTATGACGGAAAGCAGATCACCCGCGCCGGGCTGGAGGATCATTTCTGCGGCAAGCTGCTCGGCCTGCCGATGGGCGTCGACGTCTGCTACACCAATCACGCCGAGGCCGATCAGGACGATGCCGATGCGCTGCTCGCTTTGCTCACGGCGGCCGGCGTCAATTTCGTGATGGGCGTTCCCGGCGCCGACGACATCATGCTCGGCTATCAGAGCACCTCGTTCCACGATGCATTGGCGATGCGCGACTTGTTGCAGCGCAGGCCCGCGCCCGAATTCGAAGCCTGGCTCGGACGGCAAGGCCTCGTCGACAAGGCCAGCCGCATCCGCCCGCACACCATGCCGGCGCATTTTCGCGCGCTGCTGCCGCCAGGTGAAACATGAGCAGCGGCGACGACAAACCTCCGGCGTTGCCGGACGCCGATCCGTGGACCGGCCTGCGCCGCCTGACCGCGGCGCGCATCGGATTGCCACGCAGCGGAGCGTCGCTGGCGACCGCGCCTTTGCTCGCCTTCCAGCTCGCCCATGCGCAGGCGCGCGACGCCGTGCACGCGGAACTCGATATGGCGCGGCTGACGGACGATCTCGGCGGTCTTGGCGGTCCTGGTAGTCCTGACTTGCCGGTTGTCGCGGTCGAGAGCGCAGCCCATGACAAGCAGACTTATCTGATGCGGCCCGATCTCGGCCGCTGCCTGACGCCGTCGAGCGAATCTATGCTCGCGCCGCATGCCGGCAATTACGATCTGGTCTTTGTCGTCAGCGACGGTCTGTCGGCGCGCGCCGCGCAAATGCATGCCGCGCCGGTCATCGCCGCGGCCCGCGCCGCTTTGCCGCGTGACGGCTGGAGCATCGCGCCGGTGGTGATCATTCGCCACGGCCGCGTTGCCGCGGGTGACGCGGTCGCGCGCCTGTTGCGCGCCGGCTGTGTCGCCGTCCTGATCGGCGAGCGCCCGGGCTTAAGCGCGCCCGACAGCCTCGGCGTCTATATGACGTGGCAGCCGGAGGCACAGACGTCCGACGCCGACCGCAACTGCATTTCCAATATCAGGCCAGCCGGCATCGGTTATGCCGATGCCGGCCACAAGCTTGCACATTTGCTGAGTGCCATGCGCAAACGCGGGGTTTCAGGGGTTAGCCTGAAAGACGACTCCGAGCGCTTGCAGATCGGCAGCGCGTGACGGCGATGACGGCCACCGCTTACGCCTGCATACCGTTCACCGCCGCTCCATTTGCCACTGGCCCATTTGCCACCGGCCGCTGCCCGGCCTGCTGCACAGCGCGGCTGCGCGCATTGTCCAGGACAAAGAGCCTGATCGCGGAAGAGAGATTGCCTTGATGACGCTGCGTGTCGATGTCGCCGACCACCGTCGACAACGTCTGCTCTTTCTGCTCCGCGATGCCCTTCAACTCGGACCAGAATGCATCTTCAAGGCTGACACTGGTCTTGTGTCCCGCAATGACGATGGAGCGCTTGACGACGAGCGATTTCATGTGCGTCTCCTTTGATGTGGACATGCGCGAAACGAAACCAATATTTACTGGTGTGCATGTCAATTGATTACGCGGCGCAATACTGGACTCATAGGTGGTAGAGTAGGCGGACACACGGAACACTTCTGTTCAATATTGAACATGCAACATTGTATAAATTGAGAAACGATGGAGTTCTCGAACAGCAGATGCGCGAAGCGCGCGAGCTTTCAAAGCAGCTTTCGCTCGTCGTCGACGACATAATCGCGCAGCACCGGCACGTCATCACGATCGCGTGACACCAGCAGTTGAAACACCATGTTCGAGCCATGGAGGAAGCCGAGCTCGACCGCGCCGAGATAGAACTCCCACATGCGCGCGAAACGCTCGCCCATCAATGCGACGGTATCGGCGCGGCGCGCCATGAAACGCTGCCGCCAGTGCCGGATCGTCCAATAATAGTGCAGCCGCAGCACTTCACAGTCGGCGACCCAAAGCCGCGTGCGCTCGGTCGAGGCGAATACCTCGGACAGCGCGGGTACGTAGCCACCGGGGAAGATGTACTTGCGGATGAACGGCGCCGTCGAACCGGGCGGCGACATGCGCCCGATCGCATGGATAAGCGCGAAGCCGCGCGGCGCGAGAAGCTCTTGCACCTTATCGAAATAGGCGTCGAAGAAAGGAACGCCGACATGTTCCATCATCCCGATCGACACCACGCGATCGAACGTGCCGGTGAGATCGCGGTAGTCCTGTTCGACGAACGTCACCTTGTCGGCGACGCCGGCTGCCGCCGCGCGGGCACGCGCAAAACTCAGTTGCTCCGGCGAGACATTGATCGCCGTGACGCGTACATCGCAGGTTTGCGCCAGATAGATCGCCAGCGCGCCCCAGCCGCACCCGATTTCCGCCACCGACATGCCTGGCGACAGGCGCAGCTTGGCGGCGATGTGGCGCAACTTGTTTTGCTGCGCCGCTTCGAGCGACTCGCCGGGCTCGCTGAAATAGGCGCAGGAGTAGCTCATCGTCTCGTCGAGCCACAGCGCATAGAACTCCGCCGGAAAGTCGTAGTGCTTGCGCACATTGCTCGCCGCGCGGCCGAGCGGATTGGACTGATGCACGCCTCGCAAGCCGCGCCACACCTTGCGCAGTGCCTGTTGCAGTGGATGCGACGCCAGCCCCTGACGATTGACCGAGAACAGCAGCAGCAAATCATAGACCGAGGAGCCGTCCTCGAACACCAGCCGGCCGTCCATATAGGCCTCGCCGGTCGCCAGCTCCGGATTGAAAAACAGCTCGCGCTCGACTTTGGCATCCGTCAAGCGGATCGTGACGGACGGACCATCGGCGCCACTGCCGAAGCGATGTTCGACGCCGTCGTGCGTCCGCAGAATGAGGCGGCCGTGCCTGACAAATCGGCGCAGCAGATGCGGCAATAGAAACATCGGTGAGATTCCTCTGCACGCCCCGGATGATTATCCGCTGCGGCGACACGCCGGGTCAATGCCTGCCCCGGCACGGTCAGCGGCGCGCCGTCTCCGCGAGCAAGCCGAACACCGAAAACACCAAAGGCTTGCGCTCGAGATTATAGGCCTCGACATCGCGCGCCGCGCGATTGACCTTCTCCCAGGTCTGCGCCGCCTTGGCCATCTGCGCGGCGCCGTGCGTGCCGGCATCGAGCCGGGCCGACAGCCAGGCATTGACCATGTCGATGAAGGCCGACAGCGTCTGCGGCTCGCTGCCGGAAAGTGCATCGCCGAGTGCATGCAGCGCGCGCGGATCGGGATTGGGCAACTGGGCGAACAGGTCGAGCACGCGCTGGCGCAGCGCCAAAGCCGGGCCGTCGAGAAAACGCAACGCGCGGCCGACGCTGCCATCCGACGCCGCGACCGCCTGCACGACTTCCGACTCGGCCGTTTCGCGTCCGGTGGCAGTGACAACGGCGCGGGTGACGTCGGCTTCATCAAGCGGGCGCAACAGCAGACGACGGCACCGCGACCGGATGGTCGGCAGTTCGCGGCCTGGTGCATGACTGATCAGGAGCAGCAGCGTGCGCGCCGGCGGTTCCTCGAGAACTTTCAGCAGCGCATTGGCGCCTTCGCGTTGCAGTTCGTCGACCGCGTCGACAATGGCAATGCGCCAGCCGCCCTCGCCGGCGGTCGAGCCGAAGAACGACACCGAACGGCGCACGTCGTCGACCCGGATCACGGTGTAGAGCTTGCCGGTCTGCTCGTTGACGACCCGCTCGAGCACCAACAGATCGCCCTGCGCCTGCGCGGCGATGCGGCGCGCAACCGGATGATCGGCCTCGACGGCGAGCGAGTTCGCCGCCTGCACGTCAGCCGCTTTCGGGTCGGGATGCGCCAGTACGAAGCGCGCCAGCCGATACGCCAAGGTCGCCTTGCCGATGCCCGGCGGCCCGCCGATCAGCCAGGCATGCGCCATGCGTGTGCTCTGATAGGCCTCGAGCAGCGCGCGCTCGGCCTCGGCATGGCCGTACAGAGCCGCCGTCTCGCGCGGCAGCAGCACGTCGCGCTCGGTGGTGTTGTCGCTCACGGCGCTGCGATCTCCACGCCTTGCGCCAGATTGCCGAGCAGACGCTCCTCGACCGTCGCCCAGATGCGCTCGGCCACCACGTCGCGCGGCGCGCGGCCGTCGATGACCACAATGCGTTTGGCTTCACGTTCGGCGAGCACCAGAAAGGCACGGCGCAGGTCTTCGTGGAACTCGATTGCTTCCGACTCGAAGCGGTCGGCGGCGGCGCTGCCGCGCCGGGTCTTGGCGCGCGCCAGGCCGATGCCGGCCGGCACGTCGAGCACGAAAGTGAGATCGGGCATCGCAGCGCCGACAGTGACGCGCTCAAGACTGCGGATCAGCTTCATGTCGACCTTGCCGAGCGCGCGTTGATAGACGCGGGTCGAGTCGATGAAGCGGTCGCAGATCACCCATTTACCGGCGTCGAGCGCGGGCGCGATGGTCATGCGCACATGGTCGTCGCGCGCCGCCGCGAACAAAATCGTTTCGGTCTCCGCGCCCAGCGGCTTGGCGATGCCGGACAGGATGATGTGGCGGATGATTTCAGCGCCGGCCGAGCCGCCCGGTTCGCGCGTCAGCACGCAGTCGATGCCGCGCGCCTGCAAGCGCTCCGCCAGCGCCGCCGTATGGGTCGACTTGCCCGAGCCTTCGCCGCCTTCGAAGGTGATGAATTTGCCGCGCATTAATTCTCCGCAATGACAGTCGAAACCATCATAGCCGCTGCGCGCCGGCGCGGAACAGACCGATCATCAATTCGGACACAGCGTCAAATGCGCGTTTGGACAGGCCGCCGCGCGCCACCGGTTCCGCCGTCTTGAGCGGCATTTGCAAGATCACGTTCTCGTTGCGCCAGACTTTCAGCACCCCGACCGGCGTGCCCTGCTCGACCGGCGCCGGCACCGGCCCGTTATAGACGATGCGCGCGATCAGGCGGTCGCCGCCGCTCTTCGGCATCATCACGCGCACCTCGCGTCCGGCAACCAGCGGCACGCTGCTGTCTTCGCCGCCGTACACCTTGGCGCTGCCGATGATCTGGCCTTCAGCGAACAGAATGCGCCGCTCGAAACTCTTGAAGCCCCATTCGAGCAGCTTCCTGGCGTCCTCGCCGCGCTCCTTGGCGGTGCTGAGACCGTTGACGACCACGACCAGGCGCAGGCCGTTCTGCACCGCCGAGCCAACCAGGCCGTAGCCCGCTTCCTTGGTGAAGCCGGTCTTCATGCCGTCGGCGCCGATCTCCATACCGAGCAGCGGATTGCGGTTCGATTGCTTGATCTTGTTCCAGGTGAACTCGCGCTGGCCGTAGATCTGGTAAAATTCCGGATATGTCACGATGATGTGGCGCGCCAGCAGACCGAGTTCGCGCGTCGTCACTTGCGTGCCCGGGTCGGGCAGTCCACTGGAATTGGCGAAGGTCGATTTGGTGAGGCCGATCGCGCGGGCGCGCTGCGTCATCTTGGCGGCGAATTCGGCCTCATTGCCGGCAATGCCTTCGGCCAGCACGATGCAGGAATCGTTGCCGGAGTGAATGATCACGCCGTGCAACAGGTCGTCGACGCTGATCCGGCTGTGCAATGCGGCGAACATGGTCGAGCCGCCGGACGGCGCGCCGCCTTTGCGCCAGGCATTTTCGCTGACCGGGAATTCGTCCTTGAGATTGAGGCGGCCGGATTTGAGTTCGTTGAAGACGTATTCGGCGGTCATCAGCTTGGCGAGACTGGCCGGGAAGATCATCTTGTCGGCATCGCGCTCGAACAGCACGCCGCCGTTTTCGGCGTCGATGAGGATAGCGTGAGGCGCGCTGATCGGCGGCTCGTCTTTTTTCGGACCGTCCTTTTTCGCCGCCAGACCCGACGCCGGCTTGTGGGCCGGTGACGCCGGGCGTTGCGCCTGCGCCACCGCCTGCGCCGCGCCAAACAGGCCGGCGAACAAGACCGCCGCGCCCAACAGGCGTCCGATGTGGAATTTGCGCATGGCCATGGTCAATTGCGTCGTTCCCGGCAAACCGGCCTCACCGCGCATCGCGGCCCATACTGACGGCCAGTGGCGGGAAAATGCGGCTCAGTAAAGGCCGCGACCGCTCATGAAGCCCGCCGGGGCATCATAGCGAGTCGGCGCATAGGCCGATACCTGCGAAACGGCCGGAGTGGACGGCGCGCTGCGCGCGGATACTGGCGCCCGAAGCACATTCTCCGCCATGCGGGCCTGGGGCGGCGCCACCGGGACCTCCTCGACGGCGGGCTCCAGGCTTGCGACCTGATGCGAACCCGCGACGCGGAACGGCCGGTCCGGCGGGCTCGGTACATGGGTCAGCGAGGGCGAGTGGGTCAGCGGCCGTGAATCGAAAAAGGCGGGCGCAAACTCTTTGTTCGAGGCGACCATCACCTTGTCGCTGACCGGCGAATTGCCGTCGCGCAAGGTCGCCATCAGTTTGCGGTCGTCCGAACCGGCCAAGGGCGCGCGGCCGATATACTCGACCTTCACCCGCGCGATGCCCTGCCCGTGGAACTCGAGCAGCTTGGCGGTCTTGATTGACAGGTCGATGACCCGGTTGCCGACATAAGGCCCGCGGTCATTGACCCGCACCACGATCGACTTGCGGTTGCGCAGATTGGTGACGCGCGCATAGGACGGCAGCGGCATCGTCGGATGCGCCGCCGTGATTGTGTTCATGTCGAAGATTTCGCCATTGGCGGTGTAGCGGCCGTGAAATGCGTCGCCGTACCAGGAGGCCAGGCCCTCGGCCTTGTAATCTGGGTCTTCCTCCGGGACGTAAGTGCGGCCGGCCACTTGGTAGGGCTTGCCGACGCGGTACTTGCCGCCGCCTTTGGGTACCGGTTCGCCGGGCTCGACGACGCGGGCGCTGGCGGAAACACCCCATTTGGGATCGACCTTGCCGACGCTGCCCGAGCAGTTGGCAAGCACCAGCGACCCTGCCGCCACGGCAAAAAGCCGGGCGAACAGATAGATGCGGCCGCTATCCCCCAATGCGCTCATCGTGAAAGACGGTCCCCGATCATTGCCAACAGAGAGTAACCTTTACCAAGCAGGGCGTGAACCACAGCTTAGCGTTCGTGGTAAACAATTGGTTCCGTTCGGCTTTGGAGCGGATTTGCCGCCCTCCGGCTCCGGATAACCCGGTCTTGCGGCCTCTTGCAAGTGCGGCGGGCTTCGACCATTGAACTAATGCTGCGGAAGGGTGGCCGAGCGGTTTAAGGCACCGGTCTTGAAAACCGGCGTACCTGCAAGGGTACCGTGGGTTCGAATCCCACCCCTTCCGCCAGCCTCGCAACCGGTCATTACCCCGCGCGCGAGGTCCTGCGCGCGGCGATCGCGTCGGCGTCCTGATATTGGCGCATCCAGCGCCGGTCGATCCAGTCCTTAAGCGTCCACAGCCAGGCGCCTTCCGCCTTGAACGCGCCCCACGAGGCGACGGCATAGCGCTCGCCGGTCGAAATCAGCGCCAGATGCCGGCGCTGCGGCGTCCACGGTTCGGTCTGCGCGCCGCGCGCGCGCCGGTGCAGATTGTCGGCCAAAGGCGGCCCGGCCCGCACCGCATAGACACCGGCCTTCTCGCGCGGCGAGGCCACCAGCGCGGCGCAATCGCCGGCGGCGAATACGTCCGGGTCGTTGGTCGACTGCAAGGCCGGCCCGACGGCGAGGAAACCTTTGGCATCGAGATCGAGCCCGGTGCCGCGAAACCACGCGGGCGCCGCCGCATCGGTGGAGACCAGCACGGCGTCGGCAGCCAAAGTATCGCCGCTTGATAGCCGAACAGTCGTCGCCGTGATCTCAGTGGCGCGCGCCTGTTCGCGCAGCGTAATGCCGCGCGCGGCCAGCACGCGCCGGAATGTCCCGCGCACCTGCGCATTGTGCGTCGCCAGAATTTCGCCGTCGGTGACCAGCGTGAACGAAAATGCCCCGGCATCGATGCCGCTCCTGCCCGCCTCGGCCAGCAGCCGCGTGCGTAGCGACAACAACAGTTCGACGCCGCCGGCGCCGCCGCCGATGGCGACGATCCGCCGTGGCCCGTCGGCGCGGCGGCAGCGCGCCAGCAGGTCATCGACTTTGCTCAAGAACGATCCGATCGGCTTGACCGCGATGGCGTGCTCGGCCGCGCCCTCGATCGGCGTCAGCGACGGCGCGATGCCGACATCGATCGACACGAGATCGTAGGCAATGGATGGCTTGCCGGCGAGCAGCAGGCGCTTGCCGGCGCGGTCGAGGCCGTCGGCCTCGGCATGGATCAGCCGCGTTCCGGTCGCGGCCGCAAGCGTGACCAGATCGATATGCGCCTGCTCGGGCCGGTACAGGCCGGCGATGACGCCCGGCAGCATGCCCGAGTAAGGCGTCGCCAGATCGCGCGCGATCAGCGTGAGCCGCACGCCCGGCAACGGCCGCATGGCGAGGTTCGTCAGAACATGCACGTGCGCATGTCCGCCGCCGACGAGAACGATATCCATCGTGATAGGTGCGGCGCTCGGCATCCGGTTTGCTTAGCCGGTCGAGCGATGCGTATCCAGCCCTGGGGTAAGGGCCGCTATTGCTGAAGGCTTGCCGTCCGGGCCTGCAATTGCGCCAGTGCCAGGCTGGCCTGCTGGCGCAGCGCGCTCATTTGGGTCTCATGCGCGGCATGTGCTTCGAGGCCACTCAGCGCGTCGATAGAGTGCGGCGCGGCGCTTTCGATACTGCCGAGGCTTGGCGCCGGGGTCGGCGCCAGCAGCACATAGGCGCAGGCCAGGCCGCTCAACAGCGCAATCCATTTGCGGCTTGGGATCGATTGGGGTCGCAACATCATCATCACATAGGCTCCGTTTCTCGGGCCGATGCGTCACTGTCTCACAGAAAATGTTCCATCCGATTGCGAAAACCGCGCAATGTCTCGGCGTCGGATTTACCGCCCGTTAGCTAAAAGTCGATCGGCAGCAGCGGCCCGCCTGAGGTCCGGCATTGGCGCTGGCAATAGCGGTCGCAAGTGTCGGTCAGCTTCAGGCACTGGCCCTGCGTGTCGCGCTGGAGACAGCCCGCCTGCCCCCAGGCGCAATAAGACCCGCATTCGCTCCAGCACACGTTCGACGCCCACACCGACTGCGCCCGCTCGCTGCGCGGAAACGGCAGCGGCTGAGACCGCATCATGCTGCTCCGATAGGTCAGGTCGGCCGCCAAAGCCCCGCCGCCGCCCGCGCCGCTCATCAACACGGTGGCCAAAAGGGCGATCAGGATAAGGGCGCGTTTCATGCTGGTTTTGCTCCGGCTGCGACGATAGCGCCGTCCGTCGCCGCTGCCAATCGCGCCGGTCAGGGGGAACTTTTCTTGGCCACAGTCACTTGCTAGGCTCCGCGTGATCGTCGGGGGGCTGTCGATCAAGCCGCATGGTGATGCAGACATGACCACTTACGCCGACCCCCGCCCCCAATCCATGTCCGATCCGCGCAACCCTACTCCGCAGCAATTCGGCACCATGGGCATCGCCGAGTTGGGCCGGCCGAGCCGCATCACGCGCTTTTTCATGCAGGTCGTCGCCTTCGTCGAGCGGCTCAACCTCTCGCACAGCAAGGTCGGCAATCCGCCGATCTACGACAACGCGGTGTTTCCGTGGACGAAAGCGATCGAGGCCGAGTGGCCGGCGATCCGCGCCGAGCTGGACCGCGTCCTGGTCCGCAAGGACGACCTCCCCGGTTTCCACGAACTGTCCGCCGACGTCGCCACCATCAGCCAGGACAAAGGCTGGAAGACTTTCGTGCTGTGCGGCTATGGCTTCCGCTCGCAGAAGAATATCGACCAGTGCCCGGAAACCTGGCGCATCTGCCAGAAGATTCCCGGGCTGACGACGGCGATGTTCTCGATCTTCGAGCCCGGCAAGCATCTGCCGCCGCACCGTGGTCCGTATAACGGTGTCCTGCGCCTGCATCTCGGCCTGATCGTGCCTGAGCCGCGCCAGGACCTCGCCATCCGCGTCGACAAGGAGATCTACCGCTGGAAGGAAGGCGAAGCCGTTGTTTTCGACGACGCCTATGAGCACGAGGCCTGGAACAAGACGCCGCATACGCGGGTGGTGCTGTTCGTCGACTTCATCAAGCCGCTGCGCTTTCCCGCCAACGTGCTCAACTGGCTGCTACTGCACCTGGCCGTCTTCACCCCCTTCATTCGCGAGGGCATGGACAACCAGACCGCCTGGGAAAAGCGCTTCTACGCCGAGGCCGAGGCGATCAGGAACAGGTAGCTTCTTGCTTCACCTCTCCCTATGGGAGAGGTAAAAGCAGGTCGGATTAAATTCAAAACACCTCTTGACTCCTACCAAATCGCATTTATAACCTTGACAAAAGTGGCGGCCTAGCCTAGGATTCAAGGCATAGGAGCTAGCCATGTCCGCCAACCTTCAAAACCCGATCTTTACCGACGAAACCGCAGCCCGTGAGCACCTTGAAGCGGTGCGCTGGCCGGAAGGCCCGATCTGCCCTCATTGCGGCAACAGCGACCCGGAGAAGATCGCCAAGATCGCTGGCGAGAAGCAGTCGCACCGTCCGGGCCTGCACTACTGCAACGAATGCAAGGGCCAATTCACGGTCAC
Source organism: Pseudolabrys sp. (assembly GCA_030651965.1). GTDB lineage: Bacteria > Pseudomonadota > Alphaproteobacteria > Rhizobiales > Xanthobacteraceae > Pseudolabrys. The sequence goes on from JAUSBQ010000314.1 coordinate 14,855, forward strand.
TGTGGGCACCGTATTCGAGCGCTCCAAGATTCCCCTCAGCAAGTGGTGGCTGGCTATGCACCTGATGGCCGCCAGCAAGAAGGGCATGTCAGCCCATCAAATGCATCGCATGCTCGGCATCAGCTACAAAAGCACTTGGTTTTTGATGCACCGCATTCGTGAAGCGATGCGCGATGGCAATCCCGGCCCGATGGGCGGCTCTGGCAGTGCCGTACAGGCTGATGAAACCTACTATGGCAACACGTCCAAGCGCTCCAAGTCCTACCGCAAGGGCTTGAAGCGCAAGGAAGTCGTCCTTGCCGTTGTTGATCCCGACACTGGCGAAGCGCGCGCTCACCACATGGAGCTAGGCGCTGGCACTGATGTTGTCCGCGAATATCTGGTCAAGAACGTAAGCCGTAAATCCATTCTGGTCAGCGATGAAAGCCGCCTCTACACGAAGCTCGGTAAAGAGTTTGCCAGCCACGAAACCTTGCTTCACTGGGGCAAGGAATACGTCAACAAGAACGGCTTCACCACGAACAACGTCGAGAACTTTTTCGGCACGTTCAAGCGCGGCATGCGCGGCACCTATCACTTTTGCGGTTCGCAACACTTGCAGCGCTACTTGGACGAATTTTCATTCCGCTACACGAACCGTTCGGGCCTTGGCGTTGGCGATGTTGAACGCGCCGAATTGATTGCCAAGGGTGCCGAAGGCAAGCGCCTCACTTATCGGCGGCCTCACTAAAATCAGGTCCGCGAAGCACGGCGCGAAGCGCTTTAAACTGTGGAAAAAGCGCAATTCGCGCAAAGAACCATGACACAGCAAATTTTCAACCTAGGAGAATGGGGTTGGCGATTCTCTAGATCGCCAACCCCGGACGCCGCGCCTCTTCAAGAGCCAAGCGCGGGCGAATTCATTTTGACTGGCGAGCGGCTCCGCCCTTGAAAGGCGTAATTATGTCCCTCGACATCAAGGATCGTAAATTAAGCTCCGTTTCCATCACTCAAATCAGCCCAATTATCGACCCTGATGGCACCCACAATGTGAGTTGCATGTGCCATATTTCATTGTCTGGACCGGATGAGGAAAGAGAAGGGCCAGGCGCTAACATCTTTTTTTCAATTCCATTGAGCCAATCGACATCATTTCAAGACGCCTCAGACGCGCTTCTAAAGCGCGCACATGAGATTCTGGCACGGATGAGTGAATTTCCGTTCTCCGAACTGCGAAGCGGCTACGAAGAGTGGAGAGCGCGCGAATGGCAGGCGCTAGAAAGCGCGAAACGCAGCGGTTTCGCTGCACCAGATCACGCATAATACTCACTTGCTCTTTTTGCCAAGCTTCATCTCCTTTTGCTGCTTCGGCGGACTCTGCAACATGCGGCGCATAATATCGTCGCGCTTCTGATCGACCTGCGGGCCAGATTCCAATTCTGTCTCTAGTTTTTTGCTCTGCCGCTTTTTTAGCGCAGGGGCTTTTTTCTTGGGGGATGGCATGGCTAAGACTTTTAAACCTCGCCTCAATACCAGAATTGACGAATTCCATGGTGCGCTAGCTGGCGCATTAAACAACTGGCAGGTAATCGAAGGCAATTGCTTTATGCTATTTTGGCACCTGTCTTTATATGAAAAATTAAAACTGCCATCTATTTTATTCACTCACATTCGTTCTTTTGAGCAACGCCTATCTTTGATCGACAAGCTTCTGGTTGCCTCATTCAAAGAAAAAACTTGGCCACGAGAAGAATGGAAGCCCCTTTTGACCCGACTAAAGGTCGCCGGTGCGCAACGCGATCGGCTTGTTCACTACTCATTCCACCACGATAAACTTGACCCATATATCGCACGAATTGAGCCGCCATTTTGGGACTTTAACCGAAGGCATGGCCCAAAGGCCCCAAGCAAGGGCAGCGGCGACCACTACATGAGAACCGAACAACTAAATAAGGTCGCGCATGGCTTTGTTGCTCTCAGCCTCGATCTGGAGAGGTTTGGCAACAAATTGGAACCGCTTTGCGAAAGCATTCAAAAAGCGCACGCACAGTCAGTTCTGAAGCTGTCGGACCTCCCTGCCAGTCCGGATCAGACTCAAGGATCGAAATAGCCTCCTTAAGCCACTGTTCCGACTCGTCTTTTTGACCATCTTGATAGGACATATGTCACATTTCTCAAGGTGATAAATGCGTACCAAATCCTAGGACTATATAACTGCCATCCCGTCCCATCTAGCGAGGGGGCGTTTGATCAGCGTCGTCAGATGCTGGGGCGGGGAGCGGTGGCCGGTGGGGGTGTCGGAGATTCGGCGCAACAAACCCATCGGCGGTCCAAGCCGCCTGGTCCCGATGCGCCAGCCGCGCATCACTGGGGCGGAAGTGCGTGTGGTGTTGCGGCAGAAGTCCCGGCCGCCGGAGGACCCAATACCAGGGTCCGAGGGA
>JAUSBQ010000004.1 GCA_030651965.1 Pseudolabrys sp.
AAGCATCATGGATGCCGGTCAGCTCGTGCCGGATGAGGTGGTCGTGGCGATCATCGCCGACCGCATCGATCAGGCCGACGCCAGAAACGGTTTCGTGCTCGACGGTTTCCCGCGCACCGTGCCGCAGGCCGAAGCGCTCGACGAATTGCTGGCCGAGCGCGGTCTCAAGCTCGACGCGGTGCTCGAGCTGAAGGTCGACGAAGGCATCCTGATCAAGCGCATCGAAAACCGCGTCGCGGAAATGACGGCGCGCGGCGAGCCGCTGCGCAAGGACGACAATGCGGAAGTGCTCAAAGGCCGGCTGGCCGCCTACCGGGCGCAGACCGCGCCGCTGACCGGCTATTACGACGCCAAGGGTATGGTCCGCACCGTGGACGGCATGGCGCCGGTCGATGACGTGACCGCTGCGATCGAAAACATTCTGAGCGGTACCCGCCTGCCGGACGAGGTCGAATCTAAACCGAAGTCCGAGTCGGTCTGGGGCGCGATGACCGGGACGGTGAGCGACCTGGTGCACAAGGCCGCGGCCATGGTCACCGGCGGCGAGGCCAAGCCTGCCCGGAAGGCCGCCAAAAAGCCGGCCAAGAAGGCGACTCAGGCGAAGCCGAAGGCTAAAGCCAAGCCGGCCCAAGCGAAGCCGGCCAAGGCCAAGTCAAAGGCCCAGAAATCAAGTTCCAAGAAGTCTGCCAAACGGACGACTAAGAAGGCTGTCAAAAAGGCGACCAAGGCGGCCCGAAAGGCCGTTAAAGGTGCCAAAAAGACAAAATCCAGCCGCAAGGCAGGCGCTACCAAGAGCAAGTCGGGACTGCGGAAGTCGAAGGCCCGACGGAGGTTGACGAAGGCCTCATGAATCCCCTAATAAGACACGCATTCAGAGTTTTGACGCGATGCCGGACCCCCAAACGGCGGGGGCAGGTGTCGTGTTACGCTTTGCGCTATCCCCTTCTTGGGACAGAAGAAATTCGGACACAAGAATTCGGCGCGTTCAGCGCCGCCGACCGATAACAGGAGAGACCATCCGTGGCTCGTATCGCGGGCGTAAATTTGCCCACCAACAAGCGCGTCCTCATCGCGCTTCAGTATATTCATGGCGTCGGTCAGAAGATCGCCGCCGAGATCGTCAGCAAGGTTAACTTGCCGCCGGAACGGCGCGTCTCGCAACTCACCGACGCCGAGGTGTTGCAGATCCGCGAGCTGATCGATCGCGACTTCATGGTCGAGGGCGATCTGCGCCGCGAAACGTCGATGAACATCAAGCGGCTCATGGACCTCGGTTGCTACCGCGGCCTGCGTCACCGTAAGGGTCTGCCCGTTCGCGGCCAGCGCACGCATACCAATGCGCGCACCCGCAAGGGCCCGGCCAAGACCATCGCCGGCAAGAAAAAGACCACCTGATTATCTGAACTCGTCCGCGCTTCGCCGATGAAACGGCGATAAGTTCGTGGACCTCGAAAGGACTGACTATGGCCAAAGAAGCCACCCGCGTCCGCCGGCGCGAACGCAAGAACATCGCGTCGGGCGTCGCGCACGTCAACGCGTCGTTCAACAACACCATGATCACCATCACCGACGCGCAGGGCAACGCCATTGCCTGGTCGTCGTCGGGCACGATGGGCTTCAAGGGCTCGCGCAAGTCGACGCCTTACGCGGCGCAGATGGCCGCCGAAGACGCCGCCAAGAAGGCGCAGGAACACGGCATGCGCACCCTCGAGGTGGAAGTGTCGGGTCCGGGTTCGGGCCGCGAGTCGGCGCTGCGCGCGCTTCAGGCGGCGGGCTTCACCGTCACTTCGATCCGCGATGTCACCACGATCCCGCACAATGGTTGCCGTCCGCGTAAGCGTCGTCGCGTCTAAGGACTGACTTTTAGTGAAGCGGATGCGCAGGGGCGTGTCCGCTGCCGCCGAATTTTTCCCCCCACACGGCGGGTGGGGTGCGCTGGCCAAGCCTTCGGGCGTAGAACTAGCGCTGCATTATGGGTGAACATGTGATCCAGAAAAATTGGCAGGAATTGATCAGGCCGAACAAGCTCCAGGTGACCGCAGGGTCCGACCCGGCGCGTATCGCCACGGTTGTTGCCGAGCCGCTCGAGCGCGGCTTTGGCGTGACCTTGGGCAATGCGCTGCGCCGCATTCTGCTCTCGTCGCTGCAAGGCGCCGCGGTGCAGTCGGTGCATATCGACGGCGTGCTGCATGAATTCTCCTCGATCGCCGGCGTGCGCGAGGACGTCACCGACATGGTCCTCAACATCAAGGACATCGCCATCAAGATGCAGGGCGAAGGCCCCAAGCGCATGGTGGTGAAGAAGCAGGGTCCCGGCACCGTTACCGCCGGCGACATCCAGACCGTCGGCGATGTGGTCGTGCTCAACCCCGACCTCGTGCTCTGCACGCTGGACGAGGGCGCCGAGATCCGCATGGAATTCACCGTCAACACCGGCAAGGGCTATGTGCCCGCCGAGCGCAACCGTCCGGAAGACGCGCCGATCGGGCTGATCCCGGTCGACTCGCTGTATTCGCCGGTGCGCAAGGTTTCCTACAAGGTCGAGAACACCCGCGAAGGGCAGATCCTCGATTACGACAAGCTGACCATGACCATCGAGACCAACGGCGCGGTCACGCCGGACGATACGCTCGCTTACGCGGCGCGCATCCTCCAGGACCAGCTCAACGTCTTCGTGAACTTCGAAGAGCCGCGCAAGGAACAGGCGACCGAGACCATTCCGGACCTCGCCTTCAACCCCGCGTTCCTCAAGAAGGTCGACGAGCTCGAGCTGTCGGTGCGTTCGGCCAACTGTCTCAAGAACGACAACATCGTCTACATCGGCGATCTCGTTCAGAAGACCGAAGCCGAAATGCTGCGCACGCCGAACTTCGGCCGCAAGTCGCTCAACGAGATCAAGGAAGTGCTGGCGCAGATGGGCCTCCACCTCGGCATGGAAGTGCCGGGCTGGCCGCCGGAAAACATCGAAGAGCTCGCCAAGCGCTTCGAGGATCACTACTAGAATTTCCTCGAATCGGCGTTGCCCGGTTCGGGTTTTTAGCCGCCTTCCGCGGCGTGCCGGAATGATCCGGTGCATACAGGATAGAGGCAGGGAGTTTTCGCGATGCGTCACGGAAAAGTCTATCGCAAGTTAGGTCGTCATTCTTCGCACCGTATGTCGATGTTCGCGAACATGGCCGCCTCTTTGATCAAGCACGAGCAGATCGTGACCACGCTGCCGAAGGCGAAAGAGCTTCGCCCGATCGTCGAGAAGCTGGTGACGCTCGGCAAGAAGGGCGATCTCGCCGCCCGCCGCCAGGCCATTTCCGAACTCGGCGACATCGCCATGGTCAAGAAGCTGATCGACGTCATCGCGCCGCGCTACAAGGATCGCCAGGGCGGTTACACCCGCATCATGAAGGCGGGCTTCCGTCATGGCGACAATGCCGCCGTGGCCGTGATCGAATTCGTCGACCGCGACGTCGAGGCCAAGGGCAAGGACTCCGGTCCGGTCCAGGCCAAGAAGTCCGAAGACGAGAACGCGGCAGCCTAACGTGGTCCTGTTTCGACAGATTTTAAGGGCGGCGCTTGGCGCCGCCCTTTTTGTTTGTGTTGCCGGTACCGCCGGTGTCGCCGGTACGCCCGCGCAGGACGCGGCCTTGATTGCCGCCAGCGAGCGCGGCGATGCGGCAGTCGTGACGCGGCTGCTCCAGGAGGGCGCCAGTGTCACGGCGCGCGACGGGCAGGGCCGCACGGCGCTTTTGGCCGCGACCCACGCCAACCGTATCGAGACGGCCCGCGCGCTCATTGCCGCGGGCAGCAACGTCAATGCCAAAGATAATCTGCAAGACAGCCCATTTCTCTATGCCGCCGCGGAAGGCCGCAACGCCATTCTGAAAATGACGCTCGCTGCCGGCGCGGACCTCAAGAGCACGAACCGCTACGGCGGCACGGCTTTGATCCCGGCGGCGCATCACGGCCATGTTGAGACCGTACGCATTCTGCTGGCGACGAAGATCGACAATGACCACGTCAACAAACTTGGCTGGACCGCGTTGCTCGAGGCGGTGATCCTGGGCGACGGCGGCCCTGCCCACACCGAGATCGTCCGCCTGCTCGTCGCCGCCGGCGCCAATGTGAATCTGGCCGACCGCGAAGGCGTGACGCCGCTGGCCCATGCCCGCCGCCGCGGCTTTGCGGCAATGGCCGCGGCCCTTGAAAAGGCGGGTGGCCGCTAGGGTTTTATTAGCCCTGCCGCGATTGATCCAGGCGCGGCGGAACGATGGCTGTCCCCGGCCGTTGTCCAGTACTCGCCATTCGAACAAGCTTCATCACATCGGCCGCTGATGCGTCGCGGCCGACCGAGAGGATTTCGCCATGAAAAAGCTCTTGTTTGCGGCCGGCATCGTTGCTCTGACCGCTGCTATGGGGGCACCCGCTGCCTACGCCCAAGGCAAGAGCGGCGGGCACGGCGGCGGCCGCTCGTCTTTCATGACGGCGCCAGGTTCGGAGCGCGGCCTCGATCGTGCCGACATCGCCGCCGGCAAGCACGGCGCCAAGGGACGCGCCAATGCGCGCACGCGCGGGTCGAACGCCATGGGCTTCTGTCCGCCGGGTCAGGCCAAGAAGGCCGGTCAGGGCAGCAGGTTCAAGTGCTGATTCGCGGACTCTGAGGCTCTTGTCAGATCGGAAAGCCCGGACATTGGTCCGGGCTTTTTTTGTTTCTGCGCCGGCGGGCGCTAGCCGGGTTGGAAATCTTCAAAACTGTGTTGGCCGTCACATCGGGCGGGCGGTACTATGATATCCAAACGGCCTTTCAGATCCGCCGTCAGGGGAGATTTTCGATGATCCGCATGGGTCTTTTGGCGTTGGCGCTCGGCGTCGCGCTGGCAGGGTTCACAGGCGCGGCGCAGGCTCAGTCGCCGCAGGTCGAGCGCGGCGCCTACCTCGTCAATACGGTGATGACCTGCCAGAACTGCCACACGCCGATGGGGCCGAACGGCCCGGATTTCAGCAAGGCGCTGTCGGGCGGCATCACCTTCGATGAGCCGCCGTTCAAGGTCACCGGCTCCAACATCACCCAGGACAAGGAAACCGGCATCGGCGCCTGGACCGACGCGCAGATCAAGACGCTGTTGCGCACCGGCAAAAGGCCGAACGGCGTCCCGGTCGCCGAAATCATGCCGACGGCGTTCTACGGTATCGTCACCGAGAGCGATATGGACGCGATCGTCGCCTATCTGCGCACGGTCAAGCCGGTCAGGAACAAGGTGCCGGACCCGGTCTATAAAATCCCGCTGCCGCACCATGCTTTCCCCGGCTCGGAGAAGCCGTATACGGAGGCCATGCTGACG
>JAUSBQ010000316.1 GCA_030651965.1 Pseudolabrys sp.
GAGATCGGCTACTGCCATATCGAGAAATTGCACAATCTCGAAAACCTGCCGGCAACTGGTTTTACGGTCAGTTGCTTTCCGGTGAAGGTGCGCGGCGGTTCCGCCGGCTGGACGCGGGCGGTGGCAATCATTGATGCTTGATTGCCGGCCAAAGCGAGCGATACTCTCTCTGCAACGATAAGAGACCGGCCCAAAAGACCGGCCAATGTGCCGGCTGTAAAAACAGCGCCAGGGGAGGATACAATGGACAGACGTCACTTCGTCGCCGGCAGTGCTGCCGCGGCCGCCGCGCTCGCCGTTCGCCCGTCCTTCGCACAGGACGCCTATCCATCGCGCGCCATCACCTTCATCAATCCATTCCCGCCCGGCGGCGCCGCCGACGTGGTCGGCCGGCCGTTCACGGCTATGCTTGAACCGATCATCAAACAACCTTGCGTCGTCGAGACCAAAGCCGGCGCGGCCGGCGCGCTGGGCGCCCAGGTCGCCGCCAACGCCAAACCGGATGGCTACACGCTACTGCTGCACATCCCTTCGATCTCGGGATTTGCCGAAGTCGACAAATTGTTCGACCGCCAGCCGAAATTCACCCGCGCCGATTTCATGCCGATTGCGCGGCTGTCGGCCGGACCGATGGTCATCGTCGTCAACGATCAGCAGCCCTATAAAACGCTGAAGGATCTGGTCGACGACGCCAAGAAGCGGCCGGATCAGATATTGTTCTCCTCGTCGGGTCTCTACGGCGCGCTGCATCTGCCGACCGCTTTGTTCATGAAAGCCGCCGGAATCAAAATGCGCCATCTGCCGACCAATGGCGGCGGCCCGGCGCTGACCGCCATCCTTGGCAACAACTCGCAGGTTCTGGTGTCGTCGATTGCGGCTGCCAGCGGTCAGTTGAAAGCCGGCAAGCTGAAGGCGCTGGGCTGCTTCGGCGCGCAGCGCGCCGCGTCGCTGCCCGACGTTCTGACCTTGAAGGAACAGGGCTACGACGTCGAGTTCTCGCTGTGGGTCGGTGTCTTCGCGCCCAAGGGGACGCCCGATGCCGCCATTTCCAAGCTGCGCGGCGAGATCAAGAAGGTCGCCACCAGCGAGCAGTTCAAGACCACCATGACCAATATCGGCGACGAGGTCGCCTATCTCGATGCGCCGGACTTCGCCAAGTTCTGGGACACCGACGCCCAGCGTGTCGAGCAAGCGGTGCAGTCGATCGGCAAGGTGCAAAGCTAGTTCCGCTCCGGTTTGAGTGGATGCGCGCTGTTTTCCGCTGACGGGAGGATACGATCATGGACCGGCGCCGGATCAGGCGGTGCAATTGATCGGCAAGAAGGCAAGAAGGGATGAGTCTCCCCTCCCCCGCGAAGCGTGGGGAGGGGTCGGGGGTGCGGGCGATGCAAACCGACAATCGAAAGGTTCGTCATGACCGCGTCGCCAAGGCACGCTCCTTGCGGCGAGACGTAACCACTCCGGAGCGAAAACTATGGCGACATTTGAAGCGGCTTCAGATTGGACCTTCGCACTTCCGGCGTCAGGCGGCGATCGGTCCCTGCTTCGCTGACTTCGCCTGCCACCAGAAACGCATCGCCATTGAGATCGACGGAGAAACTCACACATCGGCAAGCGCGCAACACCGCGATGAGGTGCGATCTAGATACCTGACATCGAGCGGCTACCGCATTCTTCGTTTTTGGAACGACGAGGTCATGACTAACATCGAAGGCGCCATGGAAGTAATTCACCAAACTGTAGCCGAACGCGACGATCAAACACCCCCACCCCTGACCCCTCCCCGCGCTTCGCGGGGGAGGAGCACATGATTCTCCGCGCCGATCACGTCGCCGGTGGATTCTTCGTCGCGATCGGTCTTGGCGTCATCGCGTTGAGCCACGATCTGCCGCGGGGCCAGTTGTCGATGCCCGGCGCCGGCTTCCTGCCGCAGATCGTCGCGGTGCTGATCGTCGTTCTCGGCGCGTCGCTGTTCCTGCGCGCCCATGAGAGCCCGGTCTTCAAGTCGATTGCCTGGGACGACGGACGCCACGCCGCCAAGATCATCCTCATCACCGGCGCGGCCATCGCGCTTTACGTCCGGCTCGGCTTCGTCGTCACCATGGTGCTGATGATGGCGGCGCTGCTGGTCGTCATCGAGCGCAAGGCCATCCCGCGCGCCTTCCTCTACGCGGTCTGCATCGTGATCGGCACCTCCATCGTCTTCGCCTACCTGGTGCGGGCGCCGCTGCCGGCCGGCGTGCTGGGTTACTGGTAGCGCCAAGTGGAAGACACCCTCCTCAGTCTGGCGCACGGCTTCGGCATCGCCTTCCAGCCGGGCAATCTCTGGTACGCCTTCATCGGCTGCCTGGTCGGCACGCTGGTCGGCGTGCTGCCGGGCATCGGCCCCCTCTCCGGCATTTCGATTCTGCTGCCGGTGACCTTCGGTCTCAACGCCACCCAGGCCGTCATCATGCTCGCCGGCATCTATTACGGCTCGCAGTATGGCGGCTCCACCACCTCGATCCTGATGCGCATTCCCGGCGAAGCCTCGTCGGTGATGACCTGCATCGACGGCAACGCCATGGCGAAGCGCGGCCGCGCCGGCGCGGCCTTGTGCATCGCCGCGGTCGGCTCGTTCACCGCCGGCACCTTCGGCATTCTGATGCTGACGATGATCGCGCCGCCGCTCGCCTCGATCGCGCTGAAATTCGGCCCGCCCGAATACACCGCGCTGCTCGTCATGGGGCTGATCTTTCTCGCCTACATGTCGTCGAGCTCGCTGGTGCGCACATTGCTGATGGCCTGCCTGGGCCTGATGCTCGGCATGATCGGCATCGACAACATGACCGGGCATTTCCGCTACAGTTTCGACCTCGTTGAGCTTGGCGACGGCATCGGCATCGTGCCGGTCGCGGTCGGCCTGTTCGGCCTCGGCGAAATCCTGTCGACGCCGAGCCATAAGGTGCGCGGCGAGGTCATCACGCCGAAATTCCGCGAGCTGTTGCCGACCCGCGCCGAGTGGCGCGCCGCCTATTGGCCGATCGCACGCGGCAGCGTACTCGGCTTCATCATCGGCATCATCCCCGGCTCGGCGCACATCATCTCGAGCTTTCTGTCATATGCGCTGGAGCGGCGCATTTCCAAGAACCCGGAGGAATTCGGCAAGGGCGCGGTCGCCGGCGTTGCCGGTCCTGAATCGGCGAACAACTCCGCCTCGACCGGCGCCTTCGTGCCGATGCTGGCGCTCGGCATTCCGACCGGGCCGATTACCGCCGTGCTGATCGGCGCGCTGATGATCCACGGCGTGCCGGCTGGTCCGCAACTCGTCACTGACCACCGCGATCTGTTCTGGGGCTTCGTCGCCTCGATGTATGTCGGCAACCTGATGCTGCTGGCGCTGAACCTGCCGCTGGTTGGCCTCTTCGTCAGCGTGTTGCGCATCCCCTACGGCTATCTCTACCCGCTGATCATCATGTTCTGTATCGTCGGCGTCTACGAAGTGAACCACTCGATCGTCGACGTCTGGATCATGCTGATCATGGGCGCGCTCGGCTACGCCTTGCGCAAGTTCGAATTCGATCCGGCGCCTCTGGTGCTCGGTCTCGTCATCGCGCCGATCTTCGAACAGTCGCTGCGCCAGTCGCTGATCATGTCAAACGGTAATTATCTGATCTTCTTCAGCCGGCCGATCTCGGCCGGGCTGATGGCGGTCTGCGTGCTTCTGCTCGCCCTGTCCGCGCTCTCCTTCATCCTCAAGCGCAAGGACTGGCGCGCCAAGCTCGCCGCCGCGGAAGCCGGCGAGCCATGAGCGCAGACCGGACCGCCTACACCCCACCCGAATAGGGAAACTTCGGGTCGGGCAACAGGCCGGCATTCAAATGCCGGCGCAAGGCCGCGTCGCAGACGGCGTAACCCCAATTGATCAATCGCTCCTGCAAGGTATCGTCCAACCGCTTCAGACGCGTTGATATCTCCGCCAATTCGGTCGTTCTGTCGCGCGGACAGTTGAGAGCGTTGGCAAGCTTGTAGTCGGCGATATCGGTTCGGATGCCCCAATAGGCGCCCTTGCGGTGAATGGCGTCCGTCGGCGCGGCCTTGTAGGAGTCGATCACCTGACGTTTGCGCAAGGCGCGGACCTGGCTGTCGATAAGGTTGAGGACTCGGTAGGAGTGCTGCGCCCAATCGGACTTCGGCTCCTCCTCGGCCTCAAGCCGGCCGCCGCCGTCGCTGACCAGAATCGTGTCATAGCGTTTCCACGCGGTCTCCAGGCCGAGATTGTCGTAAACCCCGCCGTCCGCAAGGATGACTTTGCTGGTGAACGGCTTTCGCTGCAGATCCAGCCCGGAAGCCGGCTTGAAAGAACTCGGATCGAGCCGCATTTCGAACGGCGATAGAACCGGCGGGAAAGCCGAGGACGCCGCCACAACTTGCGCCAATGGAATTTTCGGACTTTCGACAATGCCGACGCGGTAGTCGGCCATGTAAGGCTTCATGAAGCGCCAAAGAACGCCGGACTGTACGTTGGTCGCATTGATGACAAACCGTGGGTTGTCCGGAAAGTCCTGCAACGTCGCGCCGTGATACAGGTGCTTGTCGTAAGCCGAAGCGATGCGATCGCTGATCTTCCCCGGCAGCAGCAGGCCCAACACGATCGATTCAGCATCTATCGTTTCGCTTGCAAGCGCCCGCAGCGGCGCGACGAACTCCCGCTCCAATGCCGCGCGGTCCGCCGCCGGCCCGGCCGTCAATTTCTTCCATTTCAGCGCCAGCACACCCGCCGTGATCGAACCGCCCGACACGCTCGATATGCGTTTGAGAGAACCGAGTACGCCGGCCTCATACAGACGCCAGATAGCGCCGATGTGAAACACCATCGCCCGATAGCCGCCGCCGGACAGACAAAGTGCCATGCCCGCCTCCGGCGCCGCGCGGCGATCGGTCGGAAGCGACCTGACCGGCGACGCGGAAACTGTCGTCTCGTGAACGTCTGCCACGGCAAGCTCCACGGTTGCAGTTAGACATCGATCATTATCGAAGGCTCATTCGGATCACGGAACGCATACTCGAATTTCTTCCCGGGCTTGAGACTGGCTAATAGCTCCGGAATTCCGGCGATCGTGTTGGTGCAATGCATCGTGTAACGATCGTTGGCCCGCACCTGCACGATCGCCCGGATCGTGTCCTTGTCCGGGTTGCCGTGCCTGCCGTCCGCCGAAAGGACATAGTGGTCGGCCGGAAACTTCTTGAGGAAATCTTCGGTGATGTTTCGTTTACTGCCATGGTGTGGCAGCTTCAGAATATCGAGCTTCATTGGCAGGTCGCCGCCGAGGCCGGCGTCTTTGAAGCCATCCACAATGTCGTCGCCGCGCGCATCGCCGGTCAGCAGAATTTTCTTTCCGTCGATCTCAACGAGCATCACAAGGCTGGACAGATTGGTCGGCGAAATGTCGAGTTTGTCGCTGAACAGACTTGCCAGTGCGGCGGCATCGCCGGATTCGGCTTCCCACTTTTTCCGAAATTTTTCAAGGCGGGATGCGATCGGACCTACAATAGTGACGTTCGCACCGTCGATCGGCTTCTTACCGCTGGCCGAGGAAATCGTGCCGCCAAAGGGATCGTTGCCGGTCAATCCCAGGGTTGTCAGATAGTCGCGCAATTCCCGCCCCTTGCCGATGGTGGCCAGCACGGCAAATTCCCGCCAGTCATCGAGGGGCGCGCCGGCAACGTCCAAGGTGAGGCTGTCAGCCGCCATTACTGCCGCGGCCGCGTTCTGCGCACCGGCCAGAGACGCGAGGCCCTTCTTAAGACTTGCCGGCGAACCGACCAGATCGGCGAAGCTGTTGTGCCAGAAACGGCGTATTTCGATAAACGAAGCCGATGGGTGGTCCTCGACCATGGCCTTGGTCATCTTTAAAAGGCCATTGACGTGGTCGTCGTCGACATGGCTCAGCATCGCAAGATCGACGGTTAGCTTACCGTCTTTACGGGGGAGCTGAGCGAGACGATTCTTCGAATAATCCGACCAGGTGCTGGTTGGTCCGCCATCTATCAGCCAGAGCCGCTGCTTGCCTTTACTCTCGTAGTGAAGCAGCAAGGCGTCGCCATAAAGCGCGTTCAATGCCTCAAGCCGGACCACGTCGACCTCCTATACCAATTGCAGCGCCCGCAGAATGTCGAGCATGCCCGCCCCCTGAAAATTCGACTCGCGACCCAGATTGGTCGCTGATTTGCACAACACGTCTTTGATCTTCATCGGACGGCCCACCAGTTCGCGGTGACGCGCCATCAATAAGGCGGCAGCTCCACTCACATGCGGCGCCGCCATACTGGTGCCGTCCATGCGCTTCGATCCGCAATTTGGGATGGGCGCGGTGATCTTTTCACCCGGCGCCACCAGATCGGGCTTGCTGCGCCCGTCGCCCGTCGGCCCGCGGCTCGAAAAATAGCTCACGCCATAGGCGTGGGGCTCGTTGCGGTGGGTGGAACCGACGGTGATAACGGCCTCGGCATTTCCCGGATCGGTGATGCTGGCAACGCGATAGCTGCCGAACTGCCCGCCGCCTGTCTCAGCATCGTTGAAGCCTTGATTGCCGGCAGCGGCCACGACCACCACGCCGTCACCGACCAATCGCGAGCATTCGTCGCAGATCGGCGTGCGTCCGCAGGCAAAGCTCATCACCTCATGCCGCAGCGACAGGCTGAGGTTGACGCCGTGAATAACCGGCTTGTCCCGGAAGCGGTTCAGGTGCGCGACCACCTGCAACGCCGCCATGATGATGAATTCGTCGGTGTCACCGATGCTGTCGAACACGCGAAAGTCAAAGATGCGCAAATCCCGGCATACACCGAAAAGATCGGCATTCTCCTCGTTCTCCGCCGCCGGCCACCATCCGCTTAGAATGCCCGCGACATGGGTGCCATGCTCGTTCGTGGGCTGGACGTATTTGCCCTCGACATGCGGGATTTCAAGCATCGGCAGGATCAAGGCCCAGTCGATCTCCCGCCCGAGGTTGATTCGCCGGCGCAGGTCCACCAGTTCGGCTTTCTGGCTGGCATTAAGCTCGATCGTTCTTGTCCCGTCCGTTAGCGTGTCGCCGCTCGATGCCAGCAGCGAGCGGAGAACGGTGAAGTCGTAGGTTTTCTCGATGCGCGAATGGGCCAGCGGGATGCTTTGTCCCCTGGCCGGCACGGGGTGATTGGCGCTGCGGTCACGATCCAGAAACGCCGGGTGCGTCGCATCGATGCCGCAGTCGATGACCGCCCAGGCGAGTCCCTTCGTGCTGATGTTGAAGACATTCTGAGCGGCGTCGGCCTTGATCGCGGGCCGTGACATGTACACGGCGACCGAGGATCGTCGATTGTGAGAGACGCTCCAGATCTCTGCGTCTTTATCGGTCGCCGGCAGTTGCTTGATACTCTCAAGTTGCTGCAGAAAGCCATGGGCGATTGTGCGGACCATTCCGAAGTGGTTCGTGCCCGATTGAAGAATTTCTGCGACGTCTTCGGGGTCGGGCAGTTCGCGCCACTTGCTGATGAATCCGGCCAGCACAAGAAAACGATAGTACTCCCACTTGTTGGTCGCATTGACGATTTTCTTGAAATCGACGCGTTCGCCCTTGAAGTTCTTAAGGCGCTGCGCGACTTGGGCGTATGACCGGTAGTCTTCCGGCAAGCTGCGCCACCAGCTTGTCATTGGGACCACGACTTGCATCAGTTCGTTGAAGGTCAGCTTGGCGACAACCGACGACCGGCTGTAAGCAATGAGCGCGGGATCGTCGCCATCAAGCGTTTGACCGCGCGCTTTGCGATACTGCTTCAACCGCTCGCTTAGCAGCGCTGCGATCTGCCCCGGCGCGTGACCGGCGCGCGGCGTCATGATCAGATCGACGGGAACATCGAGATTTGCTTTGGCATAAAGCATCCAGACGTCGGGAACGATTGGACTGTCCTGGGTAAAGCGCTGGTGGCCGAAGGTCTGGAAGATCAGCCGCCGCCACGTTCCATTGGGAACTCGCGGACGCTCGAGGTCTTCGCCTCGGTCACGCCATTGCACGGAGCGTGACGTCGCCGAAGCACGACGACGCGGCGTCGCAGCGGCGCTCTTTCGAGTCCGTTTTTTCTTTGCCATCGCCCCCTCGTTGGCAAAGGTCGCGGCGGGGGAGACTCCCACGCACCGTCGAGACCCCAATCGGGAGCTACTTTAACGGGTATTCTTTCGGCAGTACAGCCGCTTTCGGACCGCAGGCGCTCGAATGCGGCGGCTAGCCGGCGGCTTTTCGCGCGTGCAGCGCCATCGCGGTCAGCGCCATGCCGCCGAACACCATGTTGATGCCGACCAGAAGCCCGAGCGCCCACACCGCCGTGCTCGGCAGGCCGGCAATGAGCATAATGCTCAACACCAGATCGACGATGCCGCTCACCATCATCCAGCCCCACTGGCCGGACAGTTCGCGCCGGTGATCGATGGCAAACATCAACGAGGCGACGCCTTCGATGATGAAGAAGGCGATCAGCACCACCGTCAATGACAGCGCGCCGGCGATCGGCTGCGCCAGCAGGTAGCCACCAGCCAGAACGGCGAGCGCGGCCGAGGCCAGCGACCACCAGAAGCCCGGCGCGTGACGCATCCAGAATGTCGTGATCAGGCCGATGATCCCGCTGATGAGGAACAGCCAGCCGAACACGATGGTCAGCGCCAGAGTGGCGACCGCGGGCAAGACGATAGCGATGAGGCCGAGGATCAACAGCAGCACGCCTTCGGCCAGATAGAGCTTCCAGTGCTGATGCAGCGCTTTCACCACCGCGAGCTGGACCTTTTCCAGATCGGGCCCGCCGGCGGGCGTGGTGTTGGTTGGCAAATGACTCGGGAGGTCGGTAGGCATGGCACACTCCGTCTTTGGCGCCGCAGTCTAGCGTCAATCGGCGCCGGCCGCGCTGGCTATTTCTCCACCCAGTCGGCGCATTTCTGCACGTCGCCCTGCCCGCCCCACGGCATCACCGGCACCGACGAGGTCGAATTCTTCGGCGAGCCCTCGATGATACGGTCGCTGTAGACCATGTAGACCAGCACGTTGCGCTTGGTGTCGCAGCCGCGCACGATCTGCATCTTCTTGAAGAACAGCGAGCGGCGCTGGCGAAACACGTCCTCGCCCTGCTCGAACTTGGCCTTGAACTTGATCGGCCCGATCTGCCGGCAGGCCAGCGAAATATCGGACACTTCCTCGGCGACGCCGATCCAGCCCTTGAAACCGCCGCGCTCCGGCACGGTGAAGTGGCAGGCCACGCCGTCGACCTGCGGATCGTCGAGCCCGTAAGTGGCGAGCTTGTCGTTCGGCGTCAGCCACTTGAAGACGGTCGACTTCCTGAAAATGATGTCGGGCTCGTCCGCCGCGCGCGCCGGCATCGAGCCGACAAGGGCGGCGCTGAGTGTGACAAGAACGGCGACCAGGACACCAGAGATTGAGCGCAAAGGACCCTCCACAGGCACAGCAGGCGTTGGTTTCCACATAGGAACTGCTGATGGGTCCGAAAAGGTCCGCGCTAACGAATTCTCACCACCACGCCTGGTGGGACACCAGCTCCGGCCAGCCGATGCCGCGGCAAGCCGCGGCCGCCGCCTCGTCGGGCGGAAGCGCCACGTCCCATTCGCTCGCCGTGATGCGGCGGCCGGTGGTGCTATTGGCCGCCTCCGACATCAGCCAGACGGCGGGCGCCGCCATGATCGCCGGCCGCAGCATCTTGTCGCGCGGCCAGCCGGCGGCATCGGCGATGAACGGCGTGTCGGTCGGCCCGCCGGGGATCAGCACATTGACGGTGATGCCGCTGCCGTCGAGTTGCTGGGCCCACACCGCCGACATTGATTCAAGCGCCGACTTCATCGCGCCATAGGGCAGCACGCGCAGCATCGTTTTGTAGCTCGTGGTGTTGTTGACGATGCGGCCCCAGCCGGCCTTTCGCATATGCGGCACCGCCGCCCGCGTCAGCATCATCGGCCCGCGTACATTGACCATATAGAAGCGGTCCCAGATCTCCGGCGTCAGTTCCTCGATGCCGGGATGGCGCGACTCGGCATCGGGCCGGATCGAGCTCATGCCGATGCCGGCATTGTTGATGAGGCCGTCGATGCGGCCGAAATGCTGGATGGTTGTCTCAATCGCGGCATTGCATTCGTCTTCGGCCGAAACATCGGCCGGCACCGGCAGCAGCCGCTCGCGCGGCGCGTTCAACGATTCCAGCAGCCGCGCCAGCGCGTTGCCGTCCAGATCCGCGGCGGCAATGCTGTGGCCTGCCTCGAGCAAGGCTTTTGCCATGACGCTGCCAAGCCCGCCGGCGGCGCCGGTCAGCAAGACCACGCGGCCGTTGCGATCCGCCATCGCCCTATCCTCCCCAAACGCGGCGCGTCGCGCCTCCGCTTGTTTGTAACCATGCGCGCACAACTGATTCGCGCCAAGATGGGCTGAGCGGAGCGCCGGCCACAAAAAAACCGCCGCGGACGGCAAAACCACAAACTGGTTTAGCAACTTTACTATTGGCCATAGTCAATCGTTAACCGCATGCCAAACGGCACGGCATAGGTTTACCGCAAGAGCACGGCTAACCGCCGTCACGTCCGCTCGCAACACAGGGAGGTCGCTATGCGTCTCAATACGCCTGTTGTCGATGTCGAGTTCATGGTCAGTGACAGTCTCGCCATCGTCTCGATGACGGACCTCAAGGGTAACATCAATTACGCCAATCCCTACTTCGTCGAGGCCAGCGGCTACACCGAAGAGGAGTTGCTCGGCGCGCCGCAGAATATTCTGCGCCATCCCGACATGCCGGCGACCGCCTTCGCCGATCTCTGGGCGACGATTAAGTCCGGCCTGCCGTGGATGGGCCTGGTCAAGAACCGGCGCAAGAACGGCGAATACTATTGGGTGCAGGCCATCGTCACGCCGATTATCGAGAATGGCGCATGCGTCGGCTATGCATCGGTGCGCTCCAAGCCGAGCCGCGAGCAGGTCGCCGCCGCGACCAGACTTTACAAGATTGAAAGAGAAAATCCCGGCTCGGTGGTGCTCGACCGTGGCCGCGTCGCCGGCATGGGGCGGCTGGCGCGGTTGAAAATGGCAATGCGGATTTCGCTCGGTCAGCGTCTCGCTATCACATTCGCCTTTCTCCTCGCCGCTATCGCCAGCCTCGGCTGGACCGCATTCTCCCCGGAAGTCGTAGCGCAAATGGGCCTCAACGTCTGGCTGGGCGCCTTCGCCGCCATTGCCATGGGCGTGGGCGCCGCGGCCTGGTACTCCTTGGCGAAAAATATCGTGGCCCCGATGCGAACGGTCATCAAAGCGACGCAAGCCATGGCCGGCGGCGACTTGACCGGCGCTTTCGATACGCAGCGCTCGGATGAGATCGGGCAAATGCTGCTCGCGCTGTATCAATTGAACACCAACCTGCACAGCATTCTTGGCGATGTCCGCAACAATTTTGGCGGCATGTTGTCGGCGACCGCCTCGATTGCCACCGGCAATGTCGATCTGTCGGAGCGCACCGACTCGCAGGCCGCTTCGCTCGAAGAGACCGCCGCCAGCATGGAAGAGCTGACCTCGACCGTGAAGCTGAATGCCGACCGCTCCACCCAGGGCACCGAAGCGGCCCGCAACGCGCTGAGCACCGCGGACAAGGGCGGCGAGATCATGGCCAAGATCGTTACGACCATCGCCGACATCAGCGAATCCTCCGGGAAGATCTCGGACATCGTCGGCATCATCAACGGCATCGCCTCGCAGACCAACTTGCTGGCGCTCAATGCCGCGGTCGAGGCCGCGCGCGCCGGCGAAGCCGGCCGCGGCTTTGCCGTCGTCGCCACGGAAGTGCGCAGCCTGGCTCAACGTTCAGCGACGGCCGCGAAGGAAATCAAGGAACTGATCGACAATTCGAGCGAGAAGGTCCGAACCGGAACGGTACTGGCCGGCGAAGCCGGCTCGACCATGCAGGAAATCATCGCGTCGGTGAACAATGTGACCGAGATCATCAGGGACATCTCGATGGCATCGGTCGAGCAAAGCACCGGCATCGGACAGGTCAACGAAGCCGTGACGCAGATGGACGAGGTCACCCAGCGCAATGCCGCGCTGGTTCAGGAAGCGACCGTGGCCACCGGCAGTCTGGAACGGCAAGGCAGCAAGCTGATGCAAGCCTTGGCGTCTTTCAAACTCAAGGGACAAGACCGCGACCTTGCCGGCAAGACCGCCGCCCCGGAAAAAACAACGGTGGGAAAGCCGCGCCGGATGCGCGACGCCGCGTGAAGATGCCGAGGGGCGCCTTAGGGCCGCTTACGCCCAGAGGCGCTCGGCTTCCATGCCCTTGTATAGGTCGGCGACGAATTCGCCGTAGCCGTTGAACAGCAAGGTCGGCTTGCGCTCGCCGGTGCCGATGATCTCCTCGCTGGCCTGGCTCCAGCGCGGATGCGGCACCTCCGGATTGACGTTGGCCCAGAAGCCGTATTCCGACTTCTGCAACTTCTCCCACATGCCGACCGGCTGCTTGTCGACGAAGCTGAAGCGCACGATCGACTTGATCGACTTGAAGCCGTATTTCCACGGCACCGCCAGCCGCAGCGGCGCGCCATGCTGCTTGAGCATCGGGTGGCCATAGGCGCCGGTGGCGATGAAGGCGAGTTCGTTGGTCGCCTCCGCCATCGACAGGCCTTCGACATAAGGCCACGGATACCAGGCCTGGCGCTGGCCAGGCGCGACCTTCGGGTTGAGGAAGGTTTCCATGTGCAGAAATTTGGCCGAGCCAAGCGGCTTGGCGAGGTCGACGAGCTTGGCGAGCGGGAAACCGGTCCAGGCGATCGCCATGCCCCAGGCTTCGACGCAGCGATGCCGGTAGGTGCGCTCCTCGATCCCCAACTTGCGGATCAGTTCGTCGGCGCCGATTTCGAACGGCTTCTCCACCATGCCGTCGATCTTCACCATCCATGGCCGGATCGGCAGCTTCTGCGCCTGCTCGACGACGTCCTTGGTCGAGTTGAACTCGTAGAAATTGTTGTAGTTGGCGTTGATCTTCTCGTCGGTGATCGGCCGGTCGAGCGGGTATTTCGCATTGAGCTTGGCCGGATAAAGATCGGCGTTCGGGTCCGGCAGATTGGCGACATCGCTGACGCGCTGGGCATGGGCCGCCGCCGGCGCGAAAGCCAGCGCGCTGGCGCCGCCGATCAAAAGGCTGCGGCGGCTGAACGCCAGATGCTCAGGCGTGAGCTGGCTCTCAGGAATCTCCCAGCCGCGGCGGCGAATGATGTTCATCGGCGTCTTCCTCCCAGGAATTGGCGTCCCAAGAAGTACGGCGAGGCCCGCTCACAGGCAAGTCACGGATGGTTGTCCTTCGCGCATTCGTCTTGCTTCACCCTCCCCTGGAGGGGGAGGGTCGCGAGCCAGAAGCGCAGTTACGCGCGTCTTCGACGCGCTATGGCGAGCGGGGTGGGGTGAGAAGGCGGATGAGAAGATCACCCCACCCCGGTCGTTTTCGCTACCGCTCAAACGACCGACCCTCCCCCTCCAGGGGAGGGTAAAGAAGACATCACTCCGCCGCCCTTCTTGCCGCGACGATCTGGTCGGCCGTGCGTCCGGTCAATTCGGCCATATGGTCGAACTTGAAGGTGAACGAGCCGACGCCGGCGGTGGCCGAACGCACTTCGATGATGAGGTCGCCGATCTCGGCTTCCGCCATCTGCGCCCGCACGGTGTCCCAGCCGTCCCAGCCTTCGCGCGTATCGAAGCCGAGAATGTGTCCGCGCCGTCCGGACAATATGGCGTTCATGCGCGCCGTCGCGTCGTTCGGGCAGACGATCTCGACCAGATGGATCGGCTCCAGCAGCACCGGCTGGCACTGCGGCAGGCCTTCGACGATGGCGATGCGCCCGGCAGTGCGGAACGCCATGTCCGACGAGTCGACCGTGTGATACGAACCGTCGGTCAGCGCCACCGCGACATCGACCACCGCAAAGCCGAGCGGCCCATGCTTGAGCGCGTCGATGACGCCCTCCTCCACCGCCGGAATGTAGTTGCGCGGCACCACGCCGCCGGTGATCTTGTCCTCGAACTTGAAGCCGCCTGAGCGCGGCAGCGGCCTGATCTCCAGCACCACATCGCCGAACGCACCGTGGCCGCCGGACTGCTTCTTGTGCCGGCCGCGAATGCTGATCGGCTTGCGGATGGTTTCGCGGTAGCCGACCGTCGGCGGCCGCGTCAGCACCGGCACCAGATAGCGCTCGGCGAGCCGTTCGGTGGCGACGCGCAGATGCATTTCGCCCTGGCCCCAGATCACCACCTCATGGCTTTCAGCATTGTGATCGACGCGCAGCGACGGGTCCTCGTCGGTCAGCTTCATGAAGGCCTGGCCGAGCTTGACGTCGTCCTTGCGCTCCTTGGCCTGCACCGCGATCGCCAGCACCGGCGGAGATGGCGAAACTGTCACCATCGCGCCGCGCGCCTGCCGGCCGGACGACAGAGTATCGCCGGTCTTGGCGCCGTCGAGTTTGCCGAACGCCACCGTGTCGCCGGTGGAAGCCTGCGCGCGCTTGACGAAGTTGCCGCCCATCGTCGTGAATACGCCGGAGACGCGGCCGGCTTCGCCGCTGGGCTTGAGAAACGTCGTGCCGTCGCCGGCTTCGCCTGAGATCAGACGGGCCACCGACATCTTGCCGCCATGCGGCGTGTGGAAGGTCTTGAGCACCAACGCCACCGCATCATAACCGGCCTTGATGCCGAGACGCTGCGCGGTATCGGCAATGGTCGGCGCCTCGTGGCGCAACGCCTTCAGCAGACGCAGCACGCCGTTCGAGCGGGTGGCGCAGCCGAGCAGCACAGGGCAGACGACGCGCTCGCGCAATTCCTTGGCCAGATCGTCGAACACCTTGTCGCGCGGCGGCTCCATATCGCCGAGCAACTGCTCGAGCAGCTCGTCGTCGTGATCGGCGAGCGTCTCCAGCATGGTGAAGCGCGCTTCCTTCTCGCGGTCGCGGTTCTCGCCGTCGAGTTCGATCACTTCGGAAGCGGCGTTCTCGCGATAGACATGCGCGCGCTCGAGCGCGAGATCGACGAAGCCGGAAACAATGGTGCCGTTCCAGATCGGAATCTGACGCAACAGCAGCGGCACGCGCGACGCCGGCTGCAACAGCTTGATGGTTTCGCGCACGCGCTTGTCGGCTTTGTCGATCTTGTTGAGAAACAGGAAATGCGGAATGTTCTGGTCTTCGAGTTCGCGCAATATCAATTGCAGTTGCGGCACTTTCTTCTCGTCCGCCTCGCAGACGACGACGGCGGCATCGACCGCCGGCAGCACGTAACGCATGTCGTGGATGAATTCGATCGACCCGGGGCAATCGACGAAGGTGTAGCTGTCGCCCATGAATTCGGTGGTGGCGAAGGTGGCCTCGACGCTCATCTTGTGATGACGGGCTTCCTTGGAGGCGTCGCCGACCGTCGTGCCGGTCTCAACGGTGCCCTGGCGCGGAACGGCGCCGGACCTCGCGAGGATGGCTTCGAGCAGCGTTGTCTTGCCGCTCTGGAATGGGCCCACCAGTGCGATGCACCGGGGACCCTTCGAACTTATCGCCGCTGCGCTCTTCTTCTCGGGACTCTTGCCGTTTTGTCCCATCTTTATCCTCCCTTGCCGGCCGGGAGTTGGACCAATGTTACCCGGCCCGTTCGGGTATCGTCTCAGGCATTCGGGGGGCTGGCAAGGGCGGACTAGGGGCGCGGCATGTCACATTTGGCGCCAGATCGGCGCTGTGCACCGCGGTATTACTTGAAACTTGAATCCACGATCGCCCGCGCGTCGACGCTTTTGTCGACCAGATTCTGCGCCTGGTACCATCCGACCTGCCGCGCGGTGTCCGCCGCGTCGAGCCGCGCCTCGCGGTCCATGTTGTAGATGCCGGCTTCGACCAGAGCGGTGCCGGTGTCCGCTGGACGGCCGGGAAACACATAGCGCGCGATCTTGCCCGACAGTTCTTTGGTGCGGGCATTGGTGACGCGCTTGCCGTAGCGATCGTTGCGCAGGAACGCGGCCGCGTATTCGGTCGCGGCGCGGCGATAGGCGCGCACGAACTTCTCCACCGTCGCGCGGCGCGCGGCGACGGCCTTGCTCGACGCGAACAACGCGCCGAGTTGGGTCTCGTCCAACTCCGAATACCAGGCTATGAGCTTCGCCTGACCGGCGGTGAGCAGCGCGCGCGCCTCGGTGCCGGGCAGAATGGCGGCGTCCGCCGAGCCCGCGGCGATCACGCGCGCGATGTCGGCGAGCGAGCCTTGCGGCTTCAGCGTGACGCCGGCGATGTCGAATTTCTTGAGGCGCGCCACCTGACCGAACTGATAATGCAGCGCGGTGCCGAGCCGGTAGCTGGCGAACGAGACGCCGGCGAGATTTTCCGCCTTGCGCACGCCGCGATCGTAAGCGGCGGTCGAGACGATAATGTCGTTGCCTTCGTAGTCGGCCTTCTCGCGCACCTGCGCGGCCACCGCCTTGATGGCCCCCGAGCCGGCGAGATTGAACGCTTGCGCGGTAAATCCCGCGAGCCCCATGTCGGTGGCGCCGGCGGCGAGCGCCTCGACGACGTCCTGGTCGGACGCATAGGCCGTCATCTCGACGTCGAGGCCTTCGGCTTTGAAATGGCCCTGCTCGACGCCGAGAAACAGCACGGCATTGGCAATCGCGCGCGTGGTGCCGACGCTGACGCGCTCCTGCGCGGAAGCAGAAGAAATGACGAGGATCAGGAAGAAGGCAGCCAGGGACCGGCGAATCATGCGCGAACCTTAACCAGGGTCCGCGTGATTCGCCGTAGCCATGGCCCTAAAATTTTGGCCGCACTAACAGCACAGTGTCAGCTAGCGGGCATTGCGCCCGAGGAGTAGGCCGATCACGGCTGTCGCCGCCACTGTGGCCAGCAACGCCTCGCGCGAGCCATTTCGTACCGTGCCAGTCGCAGCGTTAAGCGTCTGACGCCCCATTTCTCTGGCCTTGGCTTCAAGGGTGGCTCCGATATCCGACTTCAGGTTGGACGTCAGACCGGTGACGGCAGCTTGCGATCGTTGAAGCGCCTCCCTGGCTTCCGCCCTGATTTTCTGCAACTCGGGCGGCGGAACGTCAGTCTTTGCAGAACTCGCGCGGATCGCGACGACCGAAAACATGACCAGCGACAAGACAACAGCGGCGGCGCCCGCGGCGGCAAGGCCTATCAACGGGCCGTGCAGCAGAGCAACTGAGTAATATAGCGCGCCCAGTCCGATGGCGACTGCGAACATCATGAAGAACAAGCCGGCCACGACCAGAGCTGCCATCACTCCCGCCGCGGCGACTTGAGTCTTCACCTCGGTCTTGACCTCGTAGATAACGCGCTGCTTGTAGTCTTCGGCGAGGCCAACCAGCCGCGAGGCCTGACCTTTCAGCGCCCTATCGATTGCAGATGCGAGCGCGCCGAGCATCAGCCGCGGCCCCGCGACAACATGCCGATGACGATGCCGACGACCAGGGTCGCACCGATGGTGCCGAGCGGATTGGCGCGGGCACGCATCTCCAGCTCGGAAGCGAAGGTCTTGGCCTGTTCCTGCGCGCTGTTGACGGCGCTGCTGGCGATATCGGACGCCTGCGACGCCACGGTCGAGCCGATGCTCTGCGCCGTCTTGTAGGCTTCGGAGCCGGCGTTGGAGGCGAGCTTGGTCAAGGTCTGCTGGATCGAGGCCATGTCGGCCTTCAGATTGCGCATATCCTCGGCGAGATCGGCGCCGGCGGACGAGGCCTGGTCGGCGATCTTCGAAGCGCCCTGGTTGAAGCGGTCGGTAACATCGTCTTTCAAGTTATCGGCCTGCGCCACTGCATTGCTCATTTTCTCAACTCTCCGTCGGATGGGGTGCCCTCACCCGCGCCAACGGGAACGCGCGGGTAAAGTTCCGCGCGCCGCGAAATTAAAAAGCCGGCAGTGCGCGTGCGCTGCCGGCTTCAATATTTGACCTTGTCGCCGCGAAGGCGGCGCGCCGCTTTTATCGCAAATTGCCGCAAAACCGCTGGATGCGCGTACAGGCGTCTTCCAGGTCCTCGGTCTTGGTGGCGTAGGAAATGCGGAACGCCGGGCCAAGGCCGAATGCCGTGCCCTGCACCACCGCGACGCCCTCGGCTTCGAGAAGCTCGGTGACGAAGTCCTCGTCGGTGACGAGCTTCTTGCCGGCCGGCGTCGCCTTGCCGATGGTGCCGGCGCAGGACGGATAGACGTAGAACGCGCCTTCCGGCGTCGGGCACTTGATGCCGTTCGCCTGATTGAGCATCGACACGACAAGATCGCGCCGCTGCTTGAAGATGACGTTGTGCTTGGCGATGAAGTCCTGCGGACCGTTCAGCGCCTCGACCGCCGCCCACTGCGACACCGCCGCCGGGTTGGAGGTCGACTGCGACTGGATCATCGCCATCGCCTTGATCAGTTCCACCGGCCCGCCGGCATAGCCGATGCGCCAGCCGGTCATGCAATAGGCCTTCGAGGTGCCGTTGATGGTCAGCGTGCGCGGATAAAGTTCGGGCTCGACCTGCGCCGGCGTTGTGAAGACGAAATCGTCATAGGTCAGATGCTCGTACATGTCGTCGGTCATCACATAGACATGCGGGTGCTTCATCAGCACGTCGGTCAGCGCCTTCAGCTGGGCGCGCGTATAGGCCGCGCCCGTCGGGTTCGACGGCGAGTTCAACAGCAGCCACTTGGTCTTCGGCGTGATCGCCTTTTCCAGTTGCGCCGCGGTCAGCTTGAAGCCGCTCTCCATGGTGCAGACGACCTCCACCGGCGTGCCGCCGGCGAGATAGACCATGTCGGGATAGCTCACCCAGTACGGCGCCGGGATGATGACCTCGTCGCCGGGGTTCAAAGTCGCCATGAAGGCGTTGTACAGCACCTGCTTGCCGCCGGTGCCGACCGTGATCTGCGCCGGCTTGTAGTCGAGCCCGTTCTCGCGCTTGAATTTCTTGGCGACCGCGTCCTTCAACTCGGCGATGCCGTCGACATTGGTGTACTTCGACGCGCGGCCTTCGCGGATCGCCTTGATCGCGGCCTCTTTGATGTTGTCCGGCGTGTCGAAATCCGGCTCGCCAGCGCCCAGGCCGATGACGTTGCGGCCGGCGGCTTTGAGCGCGCGCGCCTTGTCGGTAACCGCGATGGTGGGCGACGGCTTGATGCGCTTGAGGCTGTCCGCGATAAAGGCCATGGGGGCTCCAAAAATCGGTCGAAAGGCTGGGTTTGAGTGTCCTAAAGGGCCAATCGGGCAACAGCAAGTCGCAAAGATTGATGGTTAGATCAAGCTTGTTGATGGACCTAACCCTCCTTTAAGCCCGCCTCTTTAGTCTCCCCGCATGGCCGGTTTGATTGACCTTCTGCGCACAGGCGCCTTTGTGACCCGCGAGCGGGTGCGGCTGGTGGCGTTCGGCGTATTGGCGGCGTCCCTGATCGGCATCGTCTTTCTGCTGGCCGGCAGCACCGGCCTGAATGACAGCTACGGCCGCCCGCTCGGCACCGACTTCGCCAGCTTCTATGCCGCCGGCACTCTGGTCCACGATGGCCTGGCCGCGCAGGCTTACGACCCGGCCGTGCATTTTGCCCGCGAGCAGGCGATCTTCGGGCCCGCCGCGCAGTATTATGCGTTCCAGTACCCGCCGGTGTTTCTGCTGGTCGGCGCGGCGCTCGCCGCTTTGCCCTATCTGCCGGCTTTGGTGATCTGGCAGACCGCGACGCTCCTTCTTTATCTGCTGGCGATGCGCGCCGTTCTTCTTATCCCTCCCCCGCAGGGGGAGGGTGTCGCCGCGCCATTAGCGCGTTCACGCGCGTCTTCGACGCGCTATGGCGCGGTGACGGGTGGGGTCAACTCATCAGAGGAGACAGTAACCCCACCCGGCTTGCTGCGCTCGCCACCCTCCCCTTTCAGGGGAGGGATAAAGAAAGACTGGCTGCTTCTCGCCCTCGCCTTCCCGGCCGTCTTCATCAATCTCGGTCACGGCCAGAACGGCTTCCTTACCGTCGCGCTGTTTGCCGGTGCGCTGGCATTGCTCGACCGCCGCCCGCTCGCCGCCGGCGTGCTGATCGGCCTGATGATCTACAAGCCGCAATTCGGCCTGATGATTCCGCTGGTGCTGGTCGCGACCGGCCGCTGGCGCGTCATCGTCGCGGCCGCCATGACGATCGCCGTGCTCCTGCTCGTCACGTTGCTCGCTTTCGGCCCGGCGGTGTGGCCGGCGTTCCTGGCCTCGATGACGTTCACCCGCGTCGTCCTGCTCGAACAGGGCGACGTCGGCTTCTTCAAGATGCAGAGCGTCTTCGCCTGGGTGCGGCTGTGGAGCGGGCCGGTCACGCTCGCTTATATCGTGCAAAGCGCGGTCACCCTCGGCGTCGCCGCCGCGCTGATCTGGTTCTGGCGCAGCCGGGCGCGCTACCCGCTCAAGGCGGCGGCGCTGCTGATCGGCACCTTGCTGGCGACGCCGTTCTGTCTCGACTACGACCTGATGCTGCTGGCGCCCGCCATCGCCTTCCTCGCCATCGACGGACAGCGTGACGGGTTCTGCTATTGGCACAAAACCGTGCTCGCCGCGCTGTGGCTGGTGCCGCTGGTGGCGCGCTCGGTGGCCGAGGCGGTATCGATACCGCTCGCCGCGCCGGGGATGCTGGCGGCCTTTGTCTTCGTGTTGCAGCGCGCCATAAGCGACGGTACCGGCCTACAAGGCGATGGCGCATCGGCTTCGAGCAGCCTAAAATAACCGCTGACACAGAGCCGGGTAACGGCCGCAACCTCGACGACCAGGGAGCGCGCGCCATGAAACTGTCCGCCGATCAGGTGAAGGCCTTCGACGAGCAAGGCTATGTCTTCTTTCCCAACTGCTTCTCGGAAGAAGAGATCGCGCTGCTGCGCACGGAAGCCGACCGCATCCTCAAGCTCGAACGTCCCGAAGTCTGGCGCGAGAAATCCGGCGCGCCGCGCACC
>JAUSBQ010000101.1 GCA_030651965.1 Pseudolabrys sp.
GAAGATATTGCCTTCGTCGAGTTCGGCGTCGCCGACCAGGGCGATGGTGCGGCCTTCCGGGCGGTTCAGGCCCCAGCCATGCGCGCGCACATAGTCCTGCACCAGCGACGAGAACAAGGTCTGCGCCACGCCCAGGCCCACCGAGCCGGTCGAGAAATCGACATCGTCGGCATCCTTGGTGCGCGAGGGATAGCTCTGCGCGCCCTTGTAGCCGCGGAAGTTCTGCAGCCGCTCCTTGGTCTGCTTGCCGAGCATGTACTGGATGGCATGGAAAATCGGCGAGGCGTGCGGCTTGACTGCGACGCGATCCTGCGGCCGCAGTACGTCGAAATACAGCGCCGTCATGATGGTGGCGAGCGACGCCGATGACGCCTGATGGCCGCCGACCTTCAGGCCATCGGAATTCTCGCGCAGATGATTGGCGTTGTGGATGGTCCAACTGGCCAGCCACAGCACCTTGCGCTCCAGCGCGCTCAAGATCGCGAATTTGGCGGCGAGTTTGTCGGGGGGAATGTCGATCGGCTTTTGCATCGGGCAATTATGGCCCTGGGTGGCTGGCGATGCATGCCAAATCCCGTTATAAATGCGCGCCATATTAGCTTATTCAATCACGTTTTTGAAAAAAACAGGTGTCTTATGCCAATTCCGGCCCTCGACGCGGTGGACCTGAAAATCCTGGGGTTGTTGCAGGTCGACGGCCGCATGAGCATCAACGACCTCGCCGCCAAGGTGGGACTGTCGCCGTCGCCCTGTCTGCGCCGCGTGCGCATTCTGGAAAAGTCCGGCGTGATCGCGCGCTATGTCGCAGTACTCGACCAACGCGCGGTCGGCTTGCCGGTCAGCGTGTTCATCTCGGTCAAGCTGGAGAAGCAGAAGGAAGACCTGCTCGACAAGTTCGCCAAGACCATCGCGCGCTGGCCGGAAGTGCTGGAATGCTACCTGATGACCGGGCCGCGCGATTACTGGCTGCGGGTCGTGGTTCCGGATCTTGCCGCCTATGAACGCTTTCTCAAGACCAAGCTGACGCGCCTCGAAGGCATTGCCTCGATCGAGTCGAGCTTCGCGCTCGAGCAGGTCAAATACACCAACGTGCTGCCGGTGGCGTAGCTCTACCTGACCTTCACCTTCATCGCGCCGAGCTGGTCGATGCGCGCATCGATGACATCGCCCGGCACGATCGGCGCGACGCCCTCCGGCGTGCCGGTCATGATGATGTCGCCCGGCATCAGCGTGTAATAGGCCGAGGCGAACACGATCAGGTCGGCGATGCCGATGATGAGATCGCGGGTGTTGGCCTTCTGGCGCGGCTCGCCGTTCACGGTCAGTTCGAAATCGAGATTGGACGGATCGCGCACCTGGTCGGCGGTGACCAGATAGGGCCCGAGCACCGAATAGGTGTCGATCGACTTGCGCAAGCTCCGCTCTTCCGGCCCGCGCACGGTAATGTCGAGGCCGATGCAGTAGCCCGCGACATGCTTGAGCGCATCTTCGCGCGTGACGCGGTCGGCTTTACTGCCGATGACGGCGGCGAGTTCGATCTCGTGGTCGGTGCGGCGATCCGGGTGACGGATGACGATGTCGTCACTGGCGCCGATCAGCGAGCTGGTCGCCTTCAGGAACAAGCCGACGCGCTGGATTTCCGCGATCTTGTTCTGGTGGTGCAACTCGGGATCGGTCTGCGCTTCCTCGAGATGCTTCTTGTAGTTCACCGGCGCGGCGACGATCTTGCCGGGATTGGCGACCGGCGACAGCAAAGCGCAATCGGCAAGCGCCAGAACCTTCGCATCCTTGGCCAGCTTTTCGACCTCAGCGCGGATCGCCGGCAGGTTGGCGATCATCAGATCGTAAGTGGGCAACGGATAATGGGCGGCGGGCAAGATCTTCAACGCCGCGGTGACGTCCTTGACGCGATCGCCTTCGACGAGGCCGAGACGGTTATCGTTGAAACGGCAGAGCTGCATGGCTGACTTTCCGATCGAAAACGTAACGGGATTTTTCCGGCAACCGGATCGCACGTTTCCGCGCCGGACGCCAGAGCGTGCGGGGAATGGCGTGACTAGTTGCTCTGCGCGCGCTCGGGCGCGGCCAGCACGGTCTGACAGGCTGGCGGGAAATCCGCCATGGTCAGCGGGCGCGGCGGCTTCGGCGGGGTCGTGGGTTTCGGCGGGTTCAACACCTTGTCGGAGAACCAGTGCGCAAGCGCCTTGTCGCTGCAACCGTTGTCTTCATCATCCGTGACCGCGGGCTGGCCGCGACATGTCGGCGAATCGTCGGGGCATTTCAACCGCACATGGATGTGGTCGTGGTGCGCGTACCAGGGCCGTATCTTCGACATCCAGGAATCCTTGCGGGTGCCGTTCATGCGGCACATCTCTTTTTTGATCGCGGCATTGACCAGCACGCGCTCGACGCCGGGCTGTTCGGCCGCGGTCCTGATGAAGGCGGCGTGCTGCGGCGTCCAGGTTTTCGGATTGACGCGCTTCCAGTCGTCGGCGACCAGATTGATCGCGGAGGTCTTCTCGCGCTCCTCGGCGCTTAATGTGTGACCGGGCATCGGCATGAACCAGACGTCAACGTCGAGGCCAGTCTGGTGGCTTCTGTGACCGTAGGGCGTCGGGCCGCCGCGCGGCTGTGCCATGTCGCCAACGAGAATGCCTTTCC
The DNA here is from genome assembly GCA_030651965.1 of Pseudolabrys sp. Classification (GTDB taxonomy): domain Bacteria; phylum Pseudomonadota; class Alphaproteobacteria; order Rhizobiales; family Xanthobacteraceae; genus Pseudolabrys. Next base: position 2,662 of record JAUSBQ010000101.1, read on the forward strand.
AGCCGGTCGACTTGGCGGCGGCGGGCGCGAATTTTTCTAGGAAGCGAACCAGACTCGGATGGCCCCAGTTGCGATTGCGCGACACGCGCATGACCTGCCAGGTCGGGCCGTTGACCGGCAGCGCGACGCCGCCTTGCAGACAGCCGCGCGGGTAGTAGCCGATCGCCATCGCCTTGCCCAGGCTCGGCAGTTTTTCGGCGGCGAAAAGGGTCTTGGCCGGGACGACGGCCTTGTCGCTTTTTGACTCGGCGATGGCCGGCTTTTCCGGCGGCAGCGGTGTCGGCAAAGGCGCTGGTACGGCGACGACGGGCGAAGGCGCTGAAGGCGGCGGCATGATTGCGCCGGGCAAAGGTGACGGTGCGACGACAACCGCGGGCGGCTCCTGCGCTGGCGCGACGGCGATCGGCGGCACTGGCGGTGCGGCGGGCGGCTCGATGACGTAAGGCTGCTGCGCCGGCGCCTCGGCCGGCTTGTCGGCTGGCTTGGCGTCCGGCTGACTGTTCTCGCCGGGCAGCGGCGCGTCGGCCGGCGCAATGTTCGGTGCAATGTTCGGTATTTGCGCGCGTGCCTGCATCGCGCCGAGCAGCATGCGCGGGCTCAGCGTGTGAGTGTCAACAGCGACGCCGCCGCCGATCAGCACGGCCAGCAATCCGAAGAAGACGGCAATCCGGGTCATCATGATGCTTTCGATTTAGCCCTTCCGCCGCCGCCTGTCAGGTGAATTGCTCGCCATGGTTTAAAGCGCAAGCGTGCAAGTTCCAGTTCCGGCGAGCGCGACAATAAGCCAGCGGCGCCAACGACTTTTATGGTTAACAATGGCTTTACAAGGGCCTCCAGGGTGCGCGATCCTTGAATGGAGCCGGGCCGCGCTAACCAAAAGACTCGGACTTTTCACGACGGCGTGAGGAATAAGGTTACTGAGGGCAGGGGAGTTTGCGTATGCGTTTTGCCAATGTTTTGGCCAGTGCCGCGGCCATGCTCGTGTTTGCCGCAAGCGCCGCGCAGGCGCGTATCGTCGTCACCGTCGATAAGTCGGCGCAACAACTCACCGTCCAGGTCGACGGCGCCACCCACTACCAGTGGCCGGTGTCGACCGCGCGCTGGGGCTATCGCACGCCGAACGGCAGCTACCGGCCGGAGCGGCTCGAGCGGCAATGGTATTCGCGCAAATACGACTGGTCGCCGATGCCACACTCGATCTTCTTCCACCATGGCTACGCCATTCACGGCAGCCACGAAATCTCGCGCCTCGGCCGGCCGGCATCGCATGGCTGCATCAGGCTGCATCCGCGCAACGCCGCCACCTTGTTCGAACTGGTCAGGCGCAACATCGGCGACACCCGCATCGTGGTAGTCGGCGGCGGCGAGGAATTGATGGCCGCGCGCCGGCCGGTGCGGCGCTCGGCCGATGTTTTCGTCGCGACAAGACCGCGCAACTCGATACGCTACGTCACCCCGCGCGTGAGCCGCGCCTCCGAGAGCTTCGAGGAGATATTCACGGCGCCGCCGCGCTTCGACCGCCGGGCCCGGTCTTTTGATCTAGATTAAGACCGCGCCGGCGCGGTTTCGGTAGGGTTGCTCCGCAAGGAGCCACCGTGACACGCTTTATTTTTGTCGTCTGCCTGTTCGCATCCTTCCTCATCGCACCGGCGCAGGCCGGTGTCGTGGTCACCGTCGACAAGACGGTGCAACGGCTCACCGTCGAGGTCGACGGCGCGGTGCGCCACACGTTTCCGGTGTCGACGGCGCGCTGGGGCTATCGCACGCCGAACGGCAGCTACCGGCCGCAATGGCTGGCGCGCAAATGGTTCTCGCGCCAATATGACTGGTCGCCGATGCCGTTTTCGATCTTCTTCAACGGCGGCTACGCCATTCACGGCAGTTACGAGATTTCGCGTCTCGGCAGCCCGGCATCGCACGGCTGCATCCGCCTGCATCCGGATAATGCCGCCGTGCTGTTTGCCCTGGTGCAGGCGCATGTGAAGGACACGCAGATCGTGGTTACCGGCGAAGGCGCCGCCGGCGGCCGCGCGGGCGGCGGCCGCACGCGCGCGCCGGCATCCAACCGGGCTTCGGACAGCTTCGACAATCTTCCCGACGGATCGCGGCCGAAAAATCCGAGCGAGTACTAGCCGGCGCCGGGCGGTGAGGGCGATTCAATTTTCAAACAGCCAATCGAGTGGACGTGATTCATCGCCCGTGTTCTTAGCGGCCCCGGGCAGGCCGTCTTCCAAAACCTCATTCCAT
>JAUSBQ010000105.1 GCA_030651965.1 Pseudolabrys sp.
CGAGCGGGCGGCCGTCCTTGTAGAAGAAATATTCCTGCTCGAAACCGAACCAAGCGCCGGAGTCGTCCAGGATGGTGGCGCGCTTGTTGGTGGCATGCGGCGTGACGCCATCCGGCATCATGACTTCGCACATCACCAGCACGCCGTTCTTGCGGGTGGCGTCGGGATAGAGGGCGACCGGCTTGAGCACGCAATCCGAAGAATGACCTTCCGCCTGCATGGTCGAGGAGCCATCGAAGCCCCAGAGCGGCAATTCGCCGAGCGACGGGAAGGTCTCGAATTCCTTGATTTGGGTCTTGCCACGCAGGTTCGGGACCGGCGTGTAACCATCGAGCCAAATGTACTCGAGCTTGTACTTTGTCATTGAGAATCTCTCATGCTGATGAAGCGACGTGTGTGCCTTGCCAGCCGCCAAAGGCACTCCCGGCCGTCAACGACTACGTGCTCCGTAGCAGGAAATATGCCAAGCGGTGCCGCAACTTGCCGGGCCGCGGCTCGTCACGCATCCGGGCAAACGCCCACTTGATGTGCAGTGCAGATTTTACAAGCAAATCCGACTTGCGCCCTGCATCGCCAAGCTGCCCGCTATGGCGTGACTGCATGGCGGCGTCAAAACGTTTGACGCATCAGCGCGATGCTGCTCGCGAATGCAACCCGTGAATTGCCCAAACCATAGGCAAATTGCTGATTTAATTGGCGGTTTTTGGCCATTCGCTCTTGGGAATCTGCTAACGAACCTTATGTGTTCCGCAACGTTGTCCCGCTAACAAATGACTGTCTGTCTGAGGATTCGAGGAGAGGCGAAATGACCGCAAATCAATCGAAAGAGTCGGCGCAGATTTTTCAGTTCCCCGTGGGTGGCCGCGCCGGCCTGAGGACCACGCGCGAGTTGGCGACGGTGTCGGCGCCGCGCATGGCGAATGTCGCCGTGGGTGGAAGCTGGTATCATGAAGAAGCCATCCGCGAGGACAAGCAGACGCATTAGTGTTGCGCGCGCGTGATGGTCTGAATCACGCGCCGAAGATCGACCAGTTCATCCGTTTGCTCAGCGCCTCGAGCGCAATACGGCCGAGATGGGAATTGCCCGCGGCGTCCAGCCCGGGCGACCACACGGCGATCGAGGCTTTGCCCGGCGCGACGGCGAAAATGCCGCCGCCCACGCCGCTCTTGCCCGGCAGACCGACCCGATAAGCAAACTCACCCGATCCATCGTAATGGCCGCAGGTCAGCATCACGGCGTTGATGCGCCGCGCGCGCTCCGGCTGAATCACCTGCAAGCCGGTGGACGGATTGCGGCCCGACTTCGCCAGGAAGCGGCCGGCCATCGCAAGTTGCTTGCACGACATGGCGATGGCGCATTGGTGGAAGTAGACGCCCAGCGTCAGCTCGACCGGATTTTCCAGCACGCCGAACGACTTCATGTAGTTGGCGAGCGCGGCGTTGCGAAAGCCGGTGCGCTGTTCGGAGGCCGCGACCGCCTCGTCGATGGAAATGGTCTCGTCGTCGGCAAGGAAGCGCACGAAGGAGAGAATTTCGCCGAGCGCCTCGCGCGGTTGATGGCCGGACAGGATCAGATCGGTGACGGCGATGGCGCCGGCATTGATGAAAGGATTGCGGGGGACGCCTTGCTCGCGCTCGAGCTGGACGATCGAGTTGAACGGTGAGCCGGAGGGCTCGCGTCCGACCCGCCGCCACAGCCGGTCGCCATAGCGGCCGAGCGCCAGCGTCAGGGTAAAGACCTTCGAGATGCTTTGAATGGAGAACGGTATGTCGGCGTCGCCGCCGACGGCGGCATTGCCGTCGGCGTCGATCACGGCGAGGCCGAACTGGCTGGCGTCGACGCGGGCGAGTTCGGGAATGTAATGCGCCACCGCGCCGCGGTCGGTGCGCGCGCGCATCTCGTCGGCGATTTCGGAAACGACAAGGTCGAGGTCAGGCACGATAGTCCCCATCGGTGTGATGGGTCGTTTATGCGGATGACCGGCAGCTTACACAAGCTCGCAAAAAGGCGTGGCCCGGTCATGGGGCCACGCCTTTGCCAGTGACGGTCAGTGGGCCGCGCTCCGCCGGGCGGCGGGCTTATGATGCGTGCCGAAGCGCTCCACCATCGTCGCGCTGGCTTTGTTAAGCCCGATCACTTCGACCGTGGCGCCATGCCGGCGCAGTTTCAGGACGATATCGTCAAGCGCGCCGATCGCGGTGATGTCCCAGAAATGGGCGTCGCTGACGTCGATCCGCACACGCTCCGGCACGTCCTGATAATCGAAGGCATCGACAAGGCTGTTCGACGAGGCGAAGAACACCTGCCCGGTGACCCAATATGTCATTTCCTTGCCGTCTTCCGAACGCTCGATTTCAATCCCAAGCAACCGCGCGACCTTGGCGGCAAAGAAAACACCGCTCAGGATAACGCCGGCGAGCACGCCCAGCGATAGATCGTGGGTTGCGACCACGACAATGACCGTGGTCAGCATCACGACGCTCGAACTCAGCGGGTGCGAGCGCAGATTGATGAAGGACGACCAGTTGAATGTGCTGATCGACACCATGATCATGACGGCGACCAATGCGGCCATCGGTATCTGCTTGACCCAGTCGCCCATGACGACGATCAGGAAAAGCAGGAAACAGCCGGCGAATAGGCCCGAAAGCCGGGTCCGGGCGCCGGCGGTGACATTGATGACCGACTGCCCGATCATGGCGCAGCCGCCCATGCCGCCCAGGAATCCGGTGATGGTGTTGGCGACGCCTTGGCCGACGCATTCGCGGTTCTTGTTGCTGCCGGTGTCGGTCATGTCATCGACAATCGAGGCCGTCAGCAAAGATTCAAGCAGGCCCACCGCGGCCATTGTCAGCGAATAGGGCAGAATGATCCGCAGCGTCTCCAGGTTGAACGGTATCTCCGGCAGCAGAAACATTGGCAGACTCGACGGCAGATCGCCCATGTCACCGACAGTGTGTAGTTTGAGTCCGAAGTAAATCGTGAAGCCGGTCAGCACCACGATGCTGACGAGAGCCGACGGCACACGTTTGGTCACGAACGGAAACAGATAGATGATGCCGAGGCCGGCCGCGACCATCGCATAGGTCTGCCATCCGACGTTGATGAGTTGCGGAATCTGCGCGAGGAAGATCAGGATCGCCAGCGCGTTGACGAAGCCAGTGACGACCGAGCGGGACACGAATTTCATCAGCAGACCGAGCCGCAAGGCTCCGGCCGCGATCTGAATAAGACCCATCAGAACGGTCGCGGCGAACAGATATTGCAGACCGTGGTCGCGCACCAGGGTGATCATCAGCACCGCCGTCGATGCTGTCGCTGCCGAAATCATGGCGGGCCGGCCGCCGACAATGGCGGTCACAACGGCGATGGAAAAGGACGCATAAAGCCCGACCTTGGGGTCGACGCCGGCGACGATCGAAAAGCCGATCGCCTCGGGGATCAAGGCCAAAGCCACGAGCATGCCCGAGAGCAACTCGGTGGGTATGTTGGTCAGCCAGTTACGGCGGAAAGTCTGAACGAGACTCATCTTTTGAAAAAACCAATATGATCAGTGAGGCGACGGGCATGGCCCGGTCAGCCCAAACGCATAGAGATCGCTTATCTCGCTGAGGGTTTCCGGGGGATAGGCGCCCGGCCGAGCCACCCGAGTGAATCGGGTCCGACGAATGGCTCTTATATGGACTTGTTGCGGTGCAATATCAAGCGTTGCGCTGCACAATACCCAAAGAAACGGGGCGCTCCGAAACGCAGCCGTTACGGCAGCGCCTGCCGGGCTGCTTTTTTTGCTCAACTCGCGATCTTGCCGCCGCCGCTGCGCGTGACGGCCATCACGGAGGGACGGGGCGGCATGCCCGGCTGAAAGTCGGGCCAGCGTGTCGACGGGTCATCGAAGGTCGATGGTCGGCCGAAGGCCGGCCATTGCGGACCGTCGTCGCCCGGGTGCTGGATAGCGACGAACAGGGTCTCCAGATCGGGCGTGAACGCCGGCCCGCACAGTTCGGCGCCGGCCGGGCAGCGGAAGAACAGCTTGGAGGTGGCGCGCGCCTCGCCCGTGGTTTCGAGCGCCCACAGGCCATCGGTGCGCCCGGTGGCCTTGTCC
>JAUSBQ010000135.1 GCA_030651965.1 Pseudolabrys sp.
GCGATCCCTACAAGGACACTGCCGGCCCCGCCGTCAATCCGGCGATCAAGATCACCAACATCGTTGCCTTGTTGTTGCTGGCGATCCTGGCGCACTAGTCAAAGCGCGATACCGAAAATGAAAAGGGCCCGCAAAGTTGCGGGCCCTTTTTTGATTGAGCGAGGAAACTGCGGCGTTGCGCCAGTCTAGAACATCTTGAAGTTGCGGAAGATGCCGCGCAGGTAATTGAGCCGTTCGCCGCCGGTTTCGGTGGTCTGCGACAGGTAGTCGAACACCTTGCCGTCCTTGATGCCGTAATTGGCCAGCCGCGCCACCTTGCGTTCCTTGTCGAAGTAGACCGCGATCACGCGCTGGTCGACGGTCTGGTGCGGCATGAAGGCGGCGCTGCGCTCGGCCTTCTGCGAAATGTAATAGAACGCGTCGCCATCGACAGTGGCGACGGTCGAGGGCGTGCCGAGCACGATCAGCACCTGCTCTTGCGTCGCGCCGATCGGGATCTGCTCGAGCGCGCCTTCCGGCAGCACGTAGCCGCGTTGCAGCGTTTCGCCGAAGCCGCCGCAGCCGGCGAGCGCCAACGGGGCGGCCAGCACGCAGCCAAGAGCAAAAGCCGGCGCCAGTCTTGCGAGCCGGCCGCGCGGGCGCGCGATTGTCGTCTTCGTGGACATCATCGGTACCGTAATCCTCTTGAAGGCCCATCACTGAGAAGGTCGACCGGACCTTGAACGCGGCGATTTGTTTCTTGCATCCTTGCCGGTGTGGACTAAACCGGCTGCAAGCAATCATCGCCGCAAGAAGCAATCCATAGCAATCTTATGATATTTTCTCTTTTCCGCCGCAGCCCGAAGCCGAACACCATTTCGACCCTGTATGGCATGATCGTGGCGCAGGCGCGATTGCCGGTGTTTTATCGCGATTATGCGGTCGCCGACACGGTTAACGGCCGTTTCGACCTGATCGTGCTGCACCTGGCCTTGGTGCTGGACCGGCTGGCGCAGGATCCGGCCTCACAAGGGCTCGGGCAGGGCGTTTTCGACCTGTTTTGCACCGATATGGACGACAATCTGCGCGAAATGGGCATCTCCGACCTCAAAGTGCCGAAGGAAATGCGGCGCATGGGGGAGGCTTTTTACGGGCGCTCGCAGTCCTATTTAAATGCGATCCCGGCGGCTTTGCAGCCGGCCGACGGCAGCCGGGCGCTGATCGAGGCCCTGACCCGCAATATCTATGGCGGGGCGCCGTCCGCGCATGCCGCGGCGCCCAGGCTTGCGGCCTATATGCTGGAAGCGGTACGGGAGTTGAAGGCGCAGGACACCGCCAACCTGACCGCCGGTCATGTTCGCTTCCCGGACCCGGCCGCGATCCCGGCGGCGATTGTATAAGCGTCGAGAGCAGGCCCTGATGACCATGAACAAGAAAGGCGGCCGCCCCGGCGGTCCGGCCAAATCAGCGGCGGCGAAATTCACGCCGCGCGCCGCGTCGGGGCCGCCGCCGTGGAGCATTCTGCTCAAGGTGGACACGATCCCGGATGGCGGACTGCATCGCGTGATCGAAGCCAGCCCGGACGTTTGCGCGGCGGTCGCTATCCTGGCTGAGGTCCGCGCGGTGTCCGGCCTTAAGGCGACGTTAGACCTCAGCCGGGAAGGCGATATCGTCCACGTCACCGGCAGGGTGACGGCCAAAGTCGGCCAGAACTGCGTGGTGACCCTGGAGCCGCTGGAAACCGCCATCGACGAGCCTATCGACGTCTTTTTCGCTCCGGTGCCCGACGAGGGCACGGCCGCCAGCGAAGATCGGCGCCGCAAGACCGAAGAGGAACTGCCGGAGCCGCTGGTCGGCGGTATCATCGACCTTGGCGCCATCGCCTGCGAGTTCTTGTTCTTGGGGATCGAGCCGTATCCGCGCAAGGAAGGCGTCGAATTCTCGCCACCGGAGGTCGAACCGGACGGTCCGCACCCGTTCGCGGCCTTGGGAGCCCTCAAAAAGCCCGCCGGCGGCGGTGAACCGTGACCCGGCGCCTAAGTTCCATCGGCGGGGGTAACCGTCTTGTCAGGACCGGCACAGAGGGTATGTTCGGCCCGATGCGTCGAATCCGGATGAGCTTTTTGCCGGCGCTCACGACAACGCCGTTCCGATTGGACTCGACCAGAGTACATCCGCGCCATGCCAGATAAGGTTCGCATTGCAGTAGACGCGATGGGCGGCGACCATGGCCCGGCGGTCGTGCTGCCGGGCGCCGAATTGGCGCTGATCCGCCACCCCGACACCCTGTTCGTGCTGTTCGGCGACCGCGCCGTCGTCGAGCCCGTGCTCGACAAACTGCCCCGCCTCAAGGCGGCCGCGACCTTCATCCACACCGAAGTGTCGATCCGCATGGACGACAAGCCGAGCCAGGCGCTGCGGTATGGCCGGCACAAATCGTCGATGTGGCTGGCGATCGACGCGGTCAAGAAGGGCGAGGCCGATGTCGCGGTCTCTGCCGGCAATACCGGCGCCCTGATGGCGATGGCGCGCTTCAATCTCAAGATGATCGATGGCATCGACCGCCCCGCCATAGCCGGCCTGTGGCCGACGCTTAAGGGTGAGTCCGTCGTGCTCGATGTCGGCGCCTCGATCGGGGCGGACGAGTTTCATTTGGTCAAGCTGGCGATCATGGGCGGCGCGATGGCGCGCATCATGTTCGATATCGACCGCCCGACCGTCGGCCTTCTCAACATCGGGGTCGAGGAAGTCAAAGGCCTCGAACAGGTCCGCGAGGCCGGCCGCCTTCTGCGCGAGGGCGATTTCCGCGAATTCGACTATCAGGGCTTCGTCGAGGGCGACGACATCGGCAAGGGCACGGTCGACGTCGTCGTCACCGAAGGTTTTGCCGGCAATATCGCCCTCAAGACCGCGGAAGGCACCGCCCGCCAGTTCGCGCAATATCTGCGCGCGGCGATGAACCGAACCTGGATGGCTCGGCTTGGCTATCTGCTGTCGCGCCAGGCTTTCCAGACCTTGCGCGAGAAAATGGACCCGCGTAAGTCGAACGGCGGCGTCTTTCTCGGCCTCAACGGCGTCGTGATAAAGAGCCATGGCGGCGCCGATGCCGAAGGCTTCGCCGCCGCAATCGACATGGGATACGACATGATCCGGTACGAACTGCTCAGCAAGATTGGCCAGTCGATGGCGCGCGACCTGCAAGCCCGTGCAAGCGCGGAATTGGTGACTGAGCCCGTGGCGAGCGGAGCGGCCTCGTGAGCGTCTTGCGTTCGGTCGTCCTCGGTTGCGGCAGCTATCTTCCCGCCCGCATTCTCTCCAATGACGAGTTGGCCCGCTCGGTGGAAACCACCGACGAGTGGATCGTGCAACGCACCGGCATCCGCGAGCGCCATATCGCGGCGCCAGGCGAAATGACCTCGGACCTCGCCATCCATGCCGCGCGCGCGGCGCTGGCGCACGCCCATGTCGACGCCGATTCACTCGACCTGATCGTGCTCGGCACCTCGACGCCGGACCAGACATTCCCCGCCACCGCGGTCACCGTGCAGCATGCGCTGGGCATCACCAAGGGCGTGGCTTTCGACCTCCAGGCGGTCTGCTCGGGCTTCGTCTTTGCGCTGTCGGTCGCCGACAGCATGTTGCGCTGCGGTAGCCACAAGCGCGCGCTGGTCATCGGCGCGGAAACCTTCTCGCGCATCCTCGACTGGAACGACCGCACCACCTGCGTGCTGTTCGGCGACGGCGCCGGCGCTATCGTCTTGGAAGCCCAGGAGCAGCCGGGCGAGACCAGCGACCGCGGTATCCTCACCACGCATCTGCGGTCGGACGGCAAGCACAAGTCAAAGCTCTATGTCGACGGCGGCCCGTCTTCGACCCAGACCGTCGGCCATCTGCGGATGGAAGGCAAAGAAGTGTTCAAGCACGCCATTGCCATGATCACCGACGTGATCGAGGACGCCTTCGAGGCGACCGGCACCAGCGCCGCCGACATCGACTGGTTCGTGCCGCATCAGGCCAACAAGCGGATTATCGACGGATCGGCGCATAAACTCGGGATTTCGCCGGAGAAAGTGGTGATTACGGTCGACCGCCACGGCAACACTTCGGCCGCCTCCATTCCGCTGGCGCTTGCCGACGCGGTGGCCGATCGGCGCATCAAACGCGGCAATTTAATCTTATTGGAAGCGATGGGCGGGGGTTTCACCTGGGGCTCGGCCATGTTGCGGTGGTGATGTTTTGAACATCTCGCTTCGGCCATAACTCTTAAAACGACCGTTGACCGGTTGGGTCGAAGCTAATATCGTCGATAATTCAGCGAGATATCTTCGCCGGGGGTTGGGCTGGGCGATGACTGGTAAGACGGTAACGAGAGCGGATTTGTGTGAGGCGGTCTACCAGAAGGTAGGCCTGTCGCGCACCGAATCGGCGTCGCTTGTCGAGTTGGTCCTCAAAGAGATCACCGACTGCCTGGAGCGCGGGGAGACGGTAAAACTGTCCTCCTTTGGCTCTTTTGTCGTGCGCAAGAAGGGCCAGCGCATCGGGCGAAATCCCAAGACCGGCAAGGAAGTGCCAATTTCGCCGCGGCGGGTGATGGTGTTCAAGCCATCGGCCATTCTCAAGCAGCGGATCAACGGCCACGACGTCGCCGACGAAGCCGAACACGCCTAGAGCATGATCCCGAAAAGTGGGAACCGGTTTTCGGATAAGATCATGCTCATAGAAATGTCCGCGCTCGCGTAGTTGTAACAGCGTATCATTGGCAATCGAGGAGCCGCTTTGGACAACAAGGCGCCGGACGCATTTCGCACCATCAGTGAAGTGGCAGATGAACTCGATCTGCCGCAGCACGTGTTGCGTTTTTGGGAAAGCCGCTTCCGCGAAATCAAGCCGATGAAGCGCGGCGGCGGCCGGCGCTATTACCGTCCCGACGACATCGATCTGCTGCGCGGCATCAAGCATCTGCTGTACGGCGAGGGCTACACCATTCGCGGCGTGCAGCGCATCCTGCGCGAGCAGAGCACAGGCTTCGTGCAGGCGGTCTGGCAGGAAGGCGCGCCGCAGCCGCCGCATATCGCCACTGATGATGAGGAGATCGCCGACGAGGCCGTTGAGGCCGATGTCGAGGCGCATGATGAGCCGCGCGGCGAGTCTCGCGGATTGCGTGAACGCTTCACCGCGCTGATCGGGCGCGATCTCGGCGATCGCGGCGAGATGCCGGGCGATCGGCAAGAACCGCCGCTGGCGAGCGCGCCGTTCCCGCGCATCGATCTTTCCGATCGCGCCATCTTCGATGCCGCCGTGCCGGCCTCTGTATCGGCTCCCGCCGCGAGCGTCTCCGCAGGCCTGTCGCGCGATCATGCAACCAAGCTGCATGCCGCGCTGCACGAACTGATGGAATGCCGCAAACTGATCGACAGCGCAATGGCGCGCGCCGAATAACCTCCGGCAATTTCCTCCACACTTTGGGAACTAAGCGACATGACCGCGACTGACGTGCTGCTCGTCGAGCATCCTACGGACGACATCGTCGTGCTGCGGCTGAACCGGCCGCAGGTGCGCAATGCGCTGAACCTCGACATGCGCATCAGACTGGCCGACGAGATCGCGCGTTGCAGCGCCGATCCGAAGACCCGCTGCGTCGTCATCACCGGCTCCGACACGGCGTTCGCGGCCGGCGCCGACATTACCGAAATGGCGGGCGCCGGGCCGGTCGAGGTGATGGCGCGCAATGTGCAGCAGTACTACCGCGCAATCATGGATTGTCCGAAGCCGGTGATCGCGGCGGTCGAGGGCTTTGCGCTCGGCGGCGGGCTGGAGCTGGCGTTGTGCGCCGACATCATCATCGCCGGCGACGGCGCCAAGATGGGCCTGCCGGAAGTGAAGCTCGGCATTCTGGCCGGCGGCGGCGGCACGCAGAAGCTGGCGCGGCTGGTCGGCAAGCAGCGCGCCATGCTGCTGCTGATGACTGGCCGCATGTTCGGCGCGGCGGAGGCGCTCGCCATGGGCGTTGTCGGCGATGTTGCGCCGGCGGGACAGGCGCTGCCGCGCGCACTCGACTTGGCGCGCGAAATCGCGGCGATGCCGCCGATCTCGATTGCGCAGATCAAGGAAATCGTCAATGCCGGCTTGAATGCGCCGTTAGAGACCGCGCTGATGCTGGAGCGCAAGGCGTTTCAGTTGCAATTCGCCACGTCCGATCAGAAGGAAGGCATGAAAGCCTTCCTCGAAAAGCGCAAACCGACTTACGAAGGCAAGTAACGTGACGATTGATCTCGGAAAAGACGATCTGATCGTCGCGGTGATCGGCGCCGGCGCCATGGGGCGCGGCATCGCGCAAGTTTGCGCCCAGGCCGGCATTCAAACGCTACTCTACGACGCGCGCGATGGCGCTGTCGCCGAGGCCATCGCCGCGCTCGGCAAAGGGTTGGATGGGCAGGTCGCCAAGGGCCGCATGTCTGATGACGACAAAGCCGGCGTCATGCAAAGGCTCAAGCCGATGGCGTCGCTCGCCGATGCAGCGTCCGCCGGTCTGGTGATCGAAGCCATCGTCGAGGACCTCGCGGTCAAACGCGACCTGTTCCGCACGCTGGAAAAGCATCTCAGCCCTGACGCGGTGATCGCGACCAACACCTCGTCATTGTCGGTGACGGAAATCGCCGCCGGTTGCGACAGACCGCAACGTGTCGGCGGCCTGCATTTCTTCAATCCGCCGCCGGTGATGAAACTGGTCGAGGTGATCGGCGGTCTGCGTAGCGATCCGGCATTGGCCGATGCGCTGGTGGCCTTTTCGCGCCGCATCGGCAAGCAGCCGATCGTCGCCACCGACACGCCGGGCTTTGTCGTCAATCACGCTGGCCGCGCCTATGGCCCGGAAGCCTTGCGCATCGTCGCCCAAGGCATCGCCGCGCCGTTTGAGGTTGACACTTTGATGAAGGAGGCCGCCGGATTCCGTATGGGCCCGTTCGAGCTGCTCGATCTGGTCGGCGGCGATGTCACCCATGCGGTGATGGAAAGCATCTACGATCGCTATTACGGCGAGCCGATGTATCAGCCGTCGGCGCTGATGGCGGTGCGCGTCGCCGGTGGATTGCTCGGGCGCAAGACCAAGCAGGGCTTTTACGATTATGCCAGCGCGCCGGTGGCGAGCGCGCCGACCATCGCCGCTGCGCCACAGGCCAAGCCGGCGTCAGTCTGGATTGCTGATGAAGATGGCGGCAGCGATCTCGCCGCCGCGCTCAAGGCGGCCGGCATCAAGGCTGAACTTGGCGGCACGCCGGGCGCGCAGCAAGTTTGCATCGTGACGCCGCTCGGCGAGGACTGCACGACAACTGCGCTGCGGCTCAAGCTTGATCCGGCGCGCACCGTGGCTGTCGATATGTTCGGGCGTTCCATGGCTCAGTCCTTGGGCCGCTACACGGTGATGAAAAATCCGCTGACCGCGCCCGATGCCTTGGGCGCGGCCTATGCGGCGCTTGCGGCAACAGGCAGTCCGGTGACCGCGATCAACGACAGCACCGGCTTCGTCGTGCAGCGGCTGCTGGCCATGATCGTCAATGTCGGCTGCCGCATTGCCGAACTGCGGGTGGCGAAGCCCGCCGACATCGACACCGGGGTCGAACTCGGCCTCAATTATCCGAAAGGTCCGCTGGCGCTCGGCGACCTGGTCGGCCCGGCCCGCGTGCTGGCGGTGCTCGATGGCATGCAGGCGGCAACCCGCGATCCCAAATACCGGGCGACGGCCTGGCTGCGGCGCCGGGCGAGCTTGAGCGTATCGCTGCATACGCCCGATTGACGGCGGCAACATCACCAATCCGCGCTTACATGCGAAGAATTAATTGGTCGGGGCGGCGAGATTTGAACTCACGACCCCTTGTCTCCCAGACAAGTGCGCTAACCGGGCTGCGCTACGCCCCGACCGTGGCCGGGTTATAAGGGCGCCCTGAACGACGCGCAACCTGGGGCCGGACATTTCGCCGGCGGTTGCGGCAGGGGCTGGGCGGCGATCCGGAACGGCTTGCGCACCACATAGGCGACGTAGAGCACCGCGCCGACCACATAGACGGCCGCATAGGCGCCGATGAAGCCGACAATGTCGGCGCCGGTGGCATAGACCAGTCCGGTCATCGCCGCCATGCCGGCCACCAGGAAGGTGGCGACCCGGGCGATCTCGCGGAAAAAACCGGTGTGCTGCAGCAGGCAACTGGCGACATTCTGCACCATGTTGGAGATCAGAAGGACGATCAGGATTGGCGTCGCCGCGGCCGGCACCGTGGCGGCCGATCCGAGCAACAGCGCGAACACCCGGTCGCCGGCAAACCACAGCAGCAGGCACAGCGCGGCGGTCGGGATGGCGCACAGCACGGTCGCCATCAAGGTCGCCTTTTTCAGCGTCGCGGCATCGTGCTCGGCAAAGGCGCGGGTCTGGCGCGGCACCAGCGGGTCGAGACCGGCGGCATAGATCAAGGTCGCGCCGCGGAAGATCTTGAAGACGGTGTCGAGAATGATGGTCGGCGCCCCTAACCCGAACATCAGCGGCACCACCAGATAGGGGAAATTATAGATGGTGAGTTCGGCCGCCGCGTAGTTGCCGCTGCGCAGGACGTCGGCGCGATTGGCCCGCCACAGCGCGGTCAAGGCTTTGAGGGTGCCGGTGATTTGCAATACCAGCGCGTTCCGGCGCACCAGCCGCGTCACGCAGGCGGCGATGAGGACGAACCAGAGCAGGTTGGCAAGGAGCAGACACACCATCATCGGCAGGCCGATCAGCAGCGCCAGGATCAATCCGATATGGCCGACGCGGCGCGTCGCTTCCAGCGTTTCGAAGGCGATGAACTCGTCGATCGCGTTGCTGACATTGCGCAGCGGAAACCACACCAGGTTCAAGGCCGAGAAGCTGAAGAACAGCGCGTATTCGGCCGCCCGCGCGGCATCGGCCGATGCCGTCGCCGCCATCGCCGCGAAGCAGATCAGGGTGCCGGTGAGCACAATCAGCGCGTAGACCAGAACGACCGCGCTCGACTGCGCCGGCACGGCCGTCCCGGTGGCGCCGGTGAGGTGGCGCTCGCGCTGGCGCACATAGAGGATTTTGGCGGCGCCGAGATCGAACAGCCACAGCGACAGGCCGAAGGTGCCGATCAGGATGAAGATCGAGAAGTCATGCGGATCGAGAACACGCGCGAACACGAAAGTCTGCACCAGGCCGCCGGCAATGGCCGCGGCGGCGGTGGAGGCGCGCAGCACGAAATAGCGCAGCGACAGCAGGCCGGCGAGCGCGCGCAGCGGCTTATGCAGGAAGGACTTCGCGGTCAAGGCGGGAGCGGCCGAGTTCATGCCGGCAAACTTAAATCGCAGTCGGGCACTATTCACTTAAAGATCATGGTGAACAAAACCTCACTCGATTCGCTAAGAAATGAGCGAGGCCACTTAAGACAATCTTTTGCAAAGCCGCTGCATAATCCATCTCCGGGGATAAAGCACGGACGAGTGACGGCACGCATGCAACCGATACCAACCGACGCGGGACAGGGCTTAGTGGCGCCGAGCGTGGTGCCCGCGGTCAGCATCGTCGTGCCGTGCTACAATGGCGGCCGCTTCATTCCGCAGTTGCTCGAGTCTCTGACGCGGCAGACTTTGCGCGACTTCGACATCCTTATCGTCGATGACGGCTCGACCGACGAAGCGACCCGGCAGACGTTGGACGGCCTCGACCCCGCCATCCGCGTCATCCGTCAGCCGAACAAGGGCCTGTCGGCGGCGCGCAATGCCGGCATTGCCGCCGCGCGCGCCGATCTGGTGTTCACGCTCGATTGCGACGACATGATCGAGCCGCCGTTTTTGGGTGAGGCGCTGGCGTTGCTGCGCGCCGCGCCCGGCGATGTTGCGTATGTGCTGTGCCATAAGCGCCTCAGCGGCGCGGCCAGCGGCTTTCTCGAGCGCCATTTCAACCGTTTCGACCTGCTGTTTGCCAATCCGATCCCGTCCGCCGTGCTGCTGCGCAAGACCGCTTGGCAGGCGGCCGGCGGCTATGACGAAACCATGCGCGACGGCTATGAGGACTGGGAGTTCTATTTGCGGCTGATGCTGTGCGGCTATCGCGGCATCACCATCCGCAAGCCCTATGTGATCTACCACGTCTCTAGTGCGGGCATGCTGTTCAATCAGTCGTCCGGCAAGCATGCCGCGATCTGGCGGCGGATGCGGCACAAGCATGCCGACGCCTACCGTCCGCTCGCGATCTGGCGGCTGTGGCGGCAAAGCCGCGACGGCTCG
>JAUSBQ010000138.1 GCA_030651965.1 Pseudolabrys sp.
CAGGGCGACACCGACTACGGAGGCGAGCGCGCTGGTGACGAACAGCGCCGACAGCAGGCTCCAGACCAGATCGCCGCGCAGATAGGCCCATTGATCCAGATTTTTCTGGTCCTGCCCGGGGTCGTCGCCGGGCAACCGACGGCGTGTCGGCCGGCGGCTGGTCGTGTAGGCCTGGGCGACGATCAGGCAGGCGACGCCGATCAGCAGCGAGACGAGATGCGGCCACCAGGCGCTGTCGATGCGCGCGACGGCGACCGATCCGGTGATGATGATCTTGAGAACCAGCAGCACCACGGCGATCGCCGGGATGATCACCAGCCAGTTCAGAACGAGATTGCGCAGATAGATCGCAAGGCCGGTCCAGGTGTCTGCCGACATCAGGCCGACCTTCGGCGTCAGATAATTGCTGTAGGCGCGCAGCCAGGAAATTTCCGGCGGCTCGACATCCGGCCCGTCGGGCCGGCTCGTCAGGTTGCGCCACACCGTCGGAAAGTCATTGCGATGACGCCAAGCCGACAGCCACGATCCGATATAGCCGCCGCCCGACACGGTCGACAGATAGTGAAAGCGGCTGAGCAGCGACTCGTTGGCTTTCGCTTCGACATCGGCCGGTGACGGCGCGATCGGGCCCTTGCCCGCCGGATTGCCGGCGAGTGTGTACTGCGCGAGCGCCTGAATAATGCCGAGGCCGAATGTGGCGCTGCGGATGCCGCCGCCGGACAGGCACAGCGCCGCGCTCTTGAGCTTGCCGAGCTCGCAATAGAACGCCTTGCGCTCACTCACCCACTGCCGTTCTTCGTCCTTGCCGCTGCGCTGGTCGGCATCCTTGTTGGCGCGGTCGCCTTCGCGTTTCTGGTTGGTGGCCAGCTCTTGCAGCCGGTCGACGATGGCTTTGATCGCCGGATCGCTCAGGTCGTGAATGGCGGCGGCTTCCGCGGCCAGGACTTGCTCGATCGATAACGGCCCCACGGTCCCCCTCCCATCGTCGCGCAGCGCGCGCACAACTCACGAGGCTGCCTAAGAAGAGAACATCTTTAAGTTGTATGATATGATTTTGCAATCCAAAGTGCGGTTGGGAGCTACCGCCGCCAAATCGCCAAACCTCCTTATTTGCTCAAAACTTAGGCGATTGACCCTCTATTGTATGCAATAGCCTAAGCTTTTACCGCCTGTTCAAAATCGCGCCATCCGCACTTTCTTCAATAGATTCAGAGCGCTAACGCCAATTCCGCAGCGCGGTGGCAATTGGCACGACCTTTGCGGAAGACCCGATAGTTCCATCGGGAGGTTTGTCATGAAGCGTCGTGAATTTCTGAAATCGGCGGGCGCGCTAGCGGCGACAGCCGCCGTGTCCGCTCCGTCGGTGATCTCGTCGGCCAAGGCGCAATCGCGCAAGGAGACGATGCTGATCGTTTCCGAAAGCGGCCCCAACAATATCGACATCCACGGCGTCGGCACCAACGTGCCGGGCTATGAGGTGTCGTGGAATTGCTACGACCGTCTGATCAGTCACGAGATGAAGGACGTCAACGGCACGCCCTATTACGACCGCGACAAGTTCAAGATGGAACTGGCCGAAGACATGAACGTCGGTGACATGTCCGCCACCTTCAAGCTCAAGAAGAATGCCAAATTCCAGGACGGCACCCCAGTCACCGCCAAGGACGTCAAGTGGTCGCTCGACCGCGCCGTTTCGGTCGGCGGCTTCCCGACCTTCCAGATGGCGGCCGGCTCGCTGACAAAGAAAGAGCAGTTCGTCGCCGTCGACGACAACACCTTCCGCGTCGACTTCGCGCGCAAGGATCGCCTGACCATCCCCGATCTCGCGGTGATCGTGCCCTGCATCATGAATTCCGGGCTGGTGAAGAAGCACGCCACCGAGAAGGACCCGTGGGGTCTCGAATATACCAAGCAGAACACCGCCGGCAGCGGCGCCTACAAGGTGACGGCCTGGACGCCGGGCACCGAAGTCGTCATGGAACGCAACGACGCCTGGGTCGGCGGCAAGCTGCCCGAGGTCAAGAAGATCATCTGGCGCATCGTGCCTTCGGCCGGCAACCGCCGCGCCCTTCTGGAACGCGGCGACGCCGACATCTCCTACGATCTGCCGAACAAGGATTTCGTCGAGCTGAAGAGCGCCGGCAAGCTCAACATCGTCTCGACGCCCTACTCGAACGGCATCCAGTACATCGGCATGAACGTCAAGAATCCGCCATTCGACAATCTCAAAGTCCGGCAGGCGGTTGCCTATGCGCTGCCCTACCAGAAGATCATGGACGCCGTGCTGTTCGGCCTCGCCAAGCCGATGTTCGGCGCGGCCGCCGGTGCGCCGACGCAGGTCGCCTGGCCGCAGCCGCACAAATACAACACCGACATCGCCAAGGCGAAGGCGCTGCTCGCCGAGGCCGGCCATCCGAACGGCTTCGAGACCACGATCTCGTTCGATCTCGGCTTTGCCGGCGTCAACGAACCGCTCTGCGTGCTGGTGCAGGAAAGCCTGGCGCAGATCGGCATCAAGTGCTCGATCAACAAGATCCCCGGCGCCAACTGGCGCACCGAGTTGAACAAGAAGGTGCTGCCGCTTTACACCAACGTGTTCTCGGGCTGGCTCGACTACCCGGAATATTTCTTCATCTGGTGCTATCACGGCAAGAATTCGATCTTCAACACGATGAGCTATCAGTCGAAGACGACCGACGACTTCATCGACGGCGCCGTCACCGCGGCGGCGAACGGCGACAAGGCGACTTACGAAAAGAGTGTAAAGGGCTTCGTCGACACGGCTTACGCCGACATGCCGCGCATCCCGCTCTATCAGCCTTACGTCAACGTCGCGATGCAGAAGAACGTGTCGGGCTATCAGTACTGGTTCCACCGGCGGCTCGATTACCGGACGCTCACCAAGGGCTAACAAACGACGTTCTTCGAAGGGCGGCGCGACATCGGCTGATCCCCGCGTGACGCGCCGCCGCTTCGGAGGAATTTCGCGTTTCGATAACAAAGTGAGTGGACATGCTGACGACCATCGGCAAGCGCCTCCTGACTGTCCTGCCGACCTTGATCGGCGTCATCATCGTGACGTTCCTGTTGACGCGCGCCCTCCCCGGCGATCCGGCCGCGTATTTCGCAGGTCCCGCCGCGACCAAGGAAGCGGTCGAGCAGATCAGAGTCAGCCTCGGTCTCGATAGGCCGTTGCCGGAACAATTCGTGCGCTACGTGAAAGACCTCGGCCGCGGCGATCTCGGCAATTCATTGTCGACGGGGCGTCCGGTGGTGACCGAGATCGTCAGCCGCCTGCCCGCCTCGGCCGAACTTACTCTGCTCGGCCTGATCCTGTCGATGGTGATCGCGGTGCCGCTCGGCATTCTCGCCGCGGTCAAGCAGGGATCGTGGATCGACCATACCTGCCGCATTGTCGCCACCGCCGGCGTGTCGCTGCCGGTGTTCTTCACCGGCCTGCTGCTGGTCTACATTTTCTATTATATCCTCGGCTGGTCGCCGGCGCCGATCGGCCGGCTGGACGCCTTCACCAGCGCGCCGCCAAACATTACCGGCTTCTATCTGATCGACAGTCTGATCACCGGCAATTTCGAGACCTTCCGCGCCTCGCTCAGCCAGTTGATCCTGCCGGCCTTCACGCTCGGCATCTTCTCGCTGGCGCCGATCGCGCGCATGACGCGCGCCTCGATGCTGGCGGTGCTGGCCTCGGAATTCGTGCGCACCGCGCGCGCTTCCGGCCTCGACAACCGCACCGTCATCATCACCTATGCCTTCCGCAACGCCATGCTGCCGGTCGTCACCACGCTCGGCATGGTGTTCTCGTTCCTGCTCGGGGCCAACGTGCTGGTCGAGAAGGTGTTCGCCTGGCCCGGCATCGGCTCCTACGCGGTCGAGGCTTTGCTGCAATCCGACTTCGCGCCGGTGCAGGGCTTCGTTCTGACCATGGCGGTGATGTACGTCGCACTCAACCTGCTCATCGACATTCTCTATGGCGTCATCGACCCCCGCGTGAGGCTTGAAGGATGACCGAAACCGTCAGCATCGCTCCCGCCGCCGCGCCGAAGCAAAGCTCCAATTCGGTATTCAGCCACGCCGTCTATGTGGTGTCGGAAAATCCGGTCACCGGGCTCGCCTTCGGCCTGTTCGCCCTCATTGCATTGTGTGCGCTCATCGGCCCTTACATCGTGCCTTACGACCCGCTGGCGAGCGACACCGCGGCGGCGCTGCAAGCGCCGTCGTGGAAGCACTGGTTCGGCACCGACCAGCTCGGCCGCGACATTTTCAGCCGCGTCATCGTCGCAACCCGGCTCGACTTCATCATTGCCATCACCTCGGTGGCTCTGGTGTTCGTCATGGGCGGCTTTGCCGGCATCGCCGCCGGTTTCTTCGGCGGCTGGACCGACCGCGTCGTCAGCCGGCTCGCCGACACCATCATGGCGTTCCCGCTGTTCGTGCTGGCCATGGGCATCGTCGCCGCGCTCGGCAATACCGTCACCAACATCGTCATCGCCACCGCGATCATCAACTTCCCGCTTTATGTGCGCGTCGCCCGCGCCGAAGCCAATGTGCGGCGCGAGGCCGGCTTCGTGCAGGCGGCACGGCTGTCCGGCAACGGCGACTTCCGCATTCTGCTGGCGCATATCCTGCCGAACATCATGCCGATCATGATGGTGCAGATTTCGCTGACCATGGGCTACGCCATTCTCAACGCCGCCGGCCTGTCGTTCATCGGCCTCGGCGTCAAACCGCCGACGCCGGAATGGGGCATCATGGTCGCCGAAGGCGCCGCCAACATCATCTCCGGCGAATGGTGGATCGCGCTGTTTCCCGGCGCGGCGCTGATGATCGCTGTGTTCACCTTCAACCTGCTCGGCGACGGCCTGCGTGACCTCGTCGATCCGCAGCGGAGGACCTGATCATGTTGAAGGCTCCCACCCCTGAGGTCGATGTCGGCACGGCGCTGCCGCTGCTCGACATCCGCGATCTCACCGTCGAGTTCGCGACGCGGCGCGGCGTCGTGCAGGCGGTCAAAAAGGTCAACATCACGCTCGCCAAAGGCGAGACGCTCGGCATCGTCGGCGAGTCCGGCTCCGGCAAGTCCGTTACGTCCTATGCGGTGATGCGCATTCTCGACCGTGCCGGCTCGATCGCCGAAGGCTCGGTATTGTTCTCCGGTCTCGATCTGCGCGCGGCGCCGGAAAGCGACATGCGCGACCTGCGCGGCCGTGAAATGTCGATGATCTTCCAGTCGCCGCGGCTGGCGCTCAATCCGATCCGCAAGGTCGGTCATCAGATCGAGGACGTGCTGTTGCAGCACGCCCAGGTCGGCAACGAATCCGTCTCCGACAAGGCCGTCGAGGTGCTGGAGCAGGTGCGCATCGCGCGGCCGAAGGAGCGCTATCATGCCTATCCGTTCGAACTGTCCGGCGGCATGTGCCAGCGCGTCGTCATCGCGCTGGCTTTGGCGTGCCGGCCGCAACTCCTGATCGCCGACGAGCCGACCACCGGGCTGGACGTGACGACGCAGAAGGCGGTGATGGACCTCGTCGTCGAACTGACGCGCGAGCGCGGCATGTCGACCATTCTCATCACCCACGATCTCGGCCTTGCCGCCGCCTATTGCGACCGCGTCGTGGTGATGGAGAAAGGCCATGTCGTCGAGACCTCGCCGTCGGAAACCATCTTCAAGCATCCGGCGCACGCCTATACGCGCAAGCTGATGCGCGCCACGCCGCGTCCCGGCATCACGTTGCGCGACCTGTTGCCGGAAGAGGAAACCGCCCGCGCGCGGCCGGTGGCGCACAATCCCGTGTTGGCCACCGAAGCGCCGCTGCTGGCGGTGGAGAACCTGGTCAAGGAATATCCGCGCAAGGGCGTCTCGACGACGCTCAAGAAGATGTTCGGCACCACGCCGGTGCCGGAGGGCGACGTGTTCCGCGCCGTCGATGGCATCAGCTTCCAGATCGCGCGCGGCGAAAGCGTCGGCCTGGTCGGCGAGTCCGGATGCGGCAAGTCGACCACCTCGATGATGGTGATGCGGCTGATCGACAAGACGTCCGGGACGATCACCTTCGGCGGCGAGGATATCGGCTCGATTCCGGCGCGCAGCTTCGCAACATTGCCGCAGCGCAAGCGCATCCAGATGGTGTTCCAGGACCCGACCGACAGTCTCAATCCACGATTCACCGCCGCGCGCGCCATCGCCGATCCGCTGCTGCGCCTGAGCGATATTTCGCGCGGTGAATTGCGCGCGCGTTGCGAGGAACTCGCCACCCAGGTCGGCCTGCCGTTGCAGTTCCTCGACCGGTTCCCGCACCAGCTATCGGGCGGCCAGAAGGCCCGCGTCGGGATCGCCCGGGCGATCGCGCTCAAGCCGGACCTCATCATCCTGGACGAGCCGACCGCGGCTCTGGACGTCTCGGTGCAGGCGGTGGTGCTCAATCTGTTGCAGGACCTCAAGGACTCCCTGGGAATGAGCTATCTTTTCGTGTCGCACGACCTCAACGTGGTGCGCCTTCTGTGCGATCGTGTGATTGTCATGAATACTGGCCGCATCGTCGAGCAGGGCCCCACACAGAGAGTGATGGACGCGCCGGAAGCGGCCTATACCCGCGATCTGCTGGCGGCGATTCCTCACCCGCCGGTCTGAGACTTAAGCGAGACGAAGCCGGATGGACCTCCCTGGCGCGGAAGCGCAAGAAATAGCCTGGCCGCGCAAGACGCGCTCCGAGGAACTGCGTCTGCAATTGGCCGACGAGATCGTGCGCGGCGTCTATGCGCCGGGCGCGCCGCTCGACGAGACGCGCATCGCCAACCGCTTCAGCGTGTCGCGCACGCCGGTGCGCGAGGCAATCCGCCTGCTGGCGGCGAGCGGACTGGTCGAAGTGCGCGCGCATCGCGCCGCCGTGGTGGCGCGGCCCGACGCCGGCCAGCTTGCCGGCATGTTCGAAGCGATGGCGGAACTCGAGGCTTTGTGCGCAGGCTTCGCCGCCGAGCGCATGACGGCTACCGAACGGCAGGGCCTCGAAGACATTCACGAAAAGCTGCGCGTGCTGATCCAGAGCGGCGATCCGCAGCAATATCACGAGGTCAACGAGGCGTTTCACAACGCGATCTATGACGGCGCCCACAATGCCTATCTCGCCGAAATGACTTTATCGACCCGCTCGCGCGTGCAGCCGTTCCGCCGCGCCCAGTTCCGCAATCTCGGCCGTCTCGCCAAGTCGCATGTCGAGCATGACCGCGTGGTCGAGGCGATTATGCGCGGCGAACGCGCGGTCGCCGCCAGCGCGATGGGTGCGCACATCGTCACCGTGCGCGAAGAGTATGAGCATTATACGGAGACGATTTAGTTCTTACGTGCTCGCTTGCGCCAAATACGCCCGCCAGCCGCCGAAGCTGGAAATATCGCGCGCATCGGAAACCGCCGCGGCTTCCATCAGAAAGCCTTTGACGCCGCGCCCGTCAGCCAATGTCACGGTGCCGATCGACAACGGCGCCGCGACGCCGTCGATGAAAGCGCCGAACGCCGTCTTCGGCAGCGCCCAGACTTCGACCTCGACGCTCGTGCCCTTGCCGCCATGGACGCGCAGCAGGCCCGGCTTCGGCGGCACCGTGCCGTTGAGCGCATAGAGTCTGTAATCCGGCGCGGTCCTGGCGGCCTCTAACAGACGACCGCCGAGCGCGCGCAATTCGCCGTTGAGCGGCAGGCCGGACAGATGCGCGCCCACCACTGCCAATGCAATCTCGCCATCGGCGGCAACGGGCGGCATCGGCGGCATCGGCGGCATCGGCACTTTCAGCGCACCGAGCGGCAGTCGCGTATCGGCATGAAAGACCCGGCCGATTTCCGCGAGGCGTGCATCCTGGCCCCCCGGCGCCAGAAGCGTAATGCCGCCCGGAACATGACCCTCGGTCATGAACGCCGGCAGCGCCAGACCGCAGTGATCGAGCAAATTGACGAAATTGGTATAGGTGCCGAGCCGGCTGTTGAGCTGGATTGGATCGGCGAGCACCTGTTTGACGGTATAGCTGGTCGGCGCCGTCGGCAGCGCCAGAACATCGACCTGATGCGCGAAGATGTAATCGGAAACGCGGCGCAGCCGCTCCAGCTTGTAGAACGCGGCGAAGGCGTCGATCGCGGTCGGGCGCAGGCCGCCGACAGTGATCTCGCGCGTCACCGGATGAATGGCGTCCGGATCGGACGCCAGCAGCTTCTGCGCCGTGATGGTGCGCTCCGCGACCCAAGGTCCTTCGTACAGAAGGCGCGCGGTCTCGTAGAACGGCTCGATGTCGATCTCGACGATGTCGCAGCCGAGCTTGGCCAGCCGGGCCAGCGCGGCCTCATAACCGGCTTCATAGTCCTTGTCGCCAAAGAACAGCCGCTGGCCGGGCAACGGCACGCCGAGCTTGATATGCGCCGGCATCGCGCCCGGATGCCCAAGCGGCCGGTTGCGCGAATAGCTGTCGGCGGCATCGGGACCCGCAACGGCGGACAAGGCAGCCCAGGCATCGTCGACGGTCAGCGCGAACACCGAAATGCAGTCGAGCGTGCGGCAGGCCGGCACGACGCCATGCGTCGAGATCAGGCCGAGGCTGGGTTTGAGGCCGACAATATTATTGAAGCCGGCCGGGACGCGACCGGAGCCGGCCGTATCGGTGCCGAGCGCCAGCGGCACCAGGCCCGCGGCCACCGCCACGGCCGAGCCGGAGCTTGAACCGCCGGGGATGAGTTCGGCATTGAAGGCGTTGCGCGGCACGCCATAGGGCGAACGCACGCCGACCAAGCCGGTGGCGAACTGGTCGAGATTGGTCTTGCCGATGACGATGGCGCCGGCGGCGCGCAGGCGCGCCACCGCGGTCGCATCGTGGCCCGGCATATAGCTGAAGGCCGGACAGGCCGCGGTGGTCGGCAGACCGGCGACGTCGATATTGTCCTTCACCGCGACCGGGACGCCATAGAGCGGCAGGCCGGTCGCGCCTTTAGCCTGCAAGGCCTGCGCCTCGGCGATGGCGTCGGCCTCATCGCGCAGGGATATAAAGACAGCCGGATCGTTATGGGCGCGGATACGCGCATAGGTCCGCGCGATCGTTTCCGCCGGCGTCGCCTGACCTGCCCGGTGCGCGGCGACAATTTCGAGGACGGTTTCAGCCAAGACGCCCTCTACGCAAATAATAGGGAAGAAAATGCACAGGAATCCATCTGGGACAAGACGTTAGTGGTTATTCGCACTGCAACATACTAGGGCCTTTGGCGTGTGCATACAAATGTCCCGTTGCCCGCAGTCTCAAATTGCGGTCAACTCGCGCCGGCTCAACGAAGGCCGCCTGCCCGAATGCCCGTGGGCCCCAACCTCACAGCAACGGCACGACAAAAGCGCCTTTAAAAGGCCGCTTAGACAAGACTGTTTCAGGGAGAAACCGCGATGAAGAAACCGGGATCCAAAGAGCGCCCCAAGAAACGCCCCATGCTGCGATCGCAGCTCTGGTTCGACAATCCCGACAATCCCGGCATGACCGCGCTCTATCTCGAGCGCTACCTGAACTGGGGCCTCACCCGCGCCGAGCTGACCGCCGGCAAGCCGATCATCGGCATCGCCCAGACCGGCAGCGATCTGTCGCCCTGCAATCGCCACCACATCGAACTGGCCGAGCGCGTGCGCGCCGGCATCCGTGCCGCCGGCGGCATCGCCTTCGAGTTTCCGGTCCACCCAATCCAGGAAACCGGCAAGCGGCCCGGCGCCGCGCTCGACCGCAACCTCGCCTATCTCGGCCTGGTCGAACTGCTGTTCGGCTATCCGCTCGACGGCGTCGTGCTGATGACCGGCTGCGACAAGACCACGCCGGCCTGCATCATGGCGGCGGCGACGGTGAACATTCCGGCGATCGTTCTGTCCGGTGGACCGATGCTCAATGGCTGGCGTGGCGACAAGCGCGTCGGCTCCGGCATGGTGGTGTGGGAGGCGCGCGAGGAGCACGCCGCCGGCAAGATCACCTACAAGGAATTCATCGACCGCGTCGCCGACTCGGCACCGTCGATCGGCCACTGCAATACGATGGGCACCGCCTCGACCATGAACGCGCTCGCCGAAGCGCTCGGCATGTCGCTGCCGGGTTGCGCGGCAATCCCCGCGCCGTACCGCGAGCGCGGGCAGATCGCCTATGACACCGGCGTGCGCGCCGTCGAGATCGTGCATGAGGACTTGAAGCCCTCGGACATTCTCACCCGCAAGGCGTTCGAGAACACCATCGTCGCCAATTCCGCGATCGGCGGTTCGACCAATGCGCCGATCCATATCAACGCCATTGCCCGCCATATCGGCGTTAAGCTCGACATCAACGATTGGGAAAAGCACGGCCTCGATGTTCCGCTGCTGGTCAACATGCAGCCGGCCGGCTTCTATCTCGGCGAGGAATACTACCGCGCCGGCGGCCTGCCGGCGGTGATGAACGAGTTGCTTAAAGCGAAACGCATTCACGCCGACGCGCTCACCATCAACGGCAAGACGATGGGCGAGAACGTCAAGCGCGCCAAGATCACCAATGAAGACGTGATCCGGACGTACAAGAAGCCGATGATGCAGAATGCCGGCTTCAAGGTGCTGCACGGCAACCTGTTCGATTCGGCTGTGATGAAGCTCTCCGTCATCTCCGACGAATTCCGCAAGCGCTATCTGTCGAATCCGAAAGACCCCGACGCCTTCGAAGGCAAGGCGATGGTCTTCGAGGGACCGGAGGATTATCACCACCGCATCGACGATCCGAAGCTCAAGATCGACGAGAACACCATGCTGTTCATCCGCGGCACCGGACCGATCGGATACCCAGGCGCGGCCGAAGTCGTGAACATGCAGCCGCCGGATTACCTGATCAAAAAGGGCGTCCTGTCGCTGCCTTGCATCGGCGACGGCCGCCAATCCGGCACCTCGGCATCGCCGTCGATCCTCAATGCCTCGCCGGAAGCGGCCGCGGGCGGCGGGCTCGCCATCCTCAAGACCGGCGACCGCGTGCGCATCGATCTTCGCAAAGGCACGGCCGATATTCTGATCTCGAAGGCCGAATTCGCCACGCGCCGCGCCACGCTCGAGAAGCAAGGCGGCTTCCCGATGCCGGCAAGCCAGACGCCGTGGCAGGAAATCCAGCGCGGCATGGTCGATCAGCTTTCCGACGGCATGGTGCTCAAGCCGGCGGTCAAATATCAGCGCGTCGCCCAGAAGTCCGTGCCGCGCGACAATCACTGAATTTTTGCACTAATCCAACCAATTGAACGACGAGGTTCGACGTGAGTGGACGATTGAAAGGCAAGGTCGCCGTGGTGACGGCGGCGGGTCAAGGCATCGGACGGGCGATCGCGGAAGCTTTCGTCGCCGAGGGCGCGACCGTGATCGCGACCGATCTCGACGTGGCGAAGCTCAAGGGCCTGAAGAAGGCGAACGTGTTCGCGCTCGACGTGCGCGATACCGCCAAGGTCAATGCGCTGGCCAAGGACGTCATCAAGAAATTCGGCGCGCCGGACATTCTCGCCAACTGCGCCGGCTTCGTGCATCAGGGCAGCGTGCTCGAATGCTCGGAAGACGACTGGGACTTCTCCTTCGACATCAACGTCAAGTCGATGCATCGCATGTATCGCGCCTTCGTGCCGTCAATGCTGAAGAAGGGCGGCTCGATCATCAACATAGCGTCGGTCGCCTCGTCGCTGCGCGGCCTGCCGAACCGTTACGCCTATGGTGCGACCAAAGCGGCGGTGATCGGCCTGACCAAGGCGATGGCGGCGGACTTCATCCGCAAGGGCATTCGCGTCAATGCGATCTGCCCCGGCACCATCCAGTCGCCGTCGCTCGACGAGCGCATCGCGGCGAACGCCAAGAAATTCTCAAAATCGCTCAAGGACGTCCGCAAGGACTTCGTCGACCGTCAGCCGATCGGCCGCCTCGGCACGCCGGAGGAAATCGCCGCCGGCGCGGTGTGGCTGGCATCCGACGACTCGAGCTACTTCACCGGCCAGACGCTGCAGATTGACGGCGGCATGACGATGTGACGCAGGCCAAAACTGCACGAACCCAGGCCGGACACGCAAAAAAGTCGTTTGCACGCACACTTGCCTGTCAGTCTTTCATATGATGATATGACCCGAATTCGGCTGTAGTTCTCGTTTCTTACAGCCAGCGACGATACGCCACGATAGACGGGAAATTATCCCGCACGGGCGGCGCTCCAAAAGAGCGTGCATGGGAGGAGTACGGTATGGCTTCGGTCGCAATCCGCGACGTTCGTAAATCATACGGCGCGACCGCCGTCATTCACGGCGTTGATATAACGATCGACGATGGCGAATTCGTCGTGCTGGTCGGCCCTTCCGGCTGCGGCAAGTCGACGCTTCTGCGCATGATCGCCGGCCTGGAAAACATCACCGGCGGGCAGATTTCGATCGGCGACCGCGTGGTGAACAACCTGCCGCCGAAAGAGCGCGACATCGCCATGGTGTTCCAGAACTACGCGCTCTATCCGCACATGACCGTCGCCGCCAATATGGCGTTTTCGATGAAGCTGCGCGGCGCGCCAAAGGATGAAATCGACATGCGCGTCAAACGCGCGTCCGAAATTCTAGGCCTTGAAGCGCTGCTGGAGCGCTTTCCGCGCCAACTCTCCGGTGGGCAGCGCCAGCGTGTCGCGATGGGCCGCGCCATCGTCCGCGATCCGCAGGTGTTCCTGTTCGACGAACCGTTGTCCAACCTCGACGCCAAGCTGCGCGTGCAGATGCGCACCGAGATCAAGGAGCTGCATCAGCGGCTCAAGACCACGACGGTCTATGTCACCCACGACCAGATCGAAGCCATGACCATGGCCGACAAGATCGTCGTCATGCATGACGGCATCGTCGAGCAGATCGGCACGCCGCTCGAACTTTACGACAAGCCGGCCAACCAGTTCGTCGCCGGCTTCATTGGTTCGCCGGCGATGAACCTGCTCAAGGGCAAAGTGCGCGTCAACGGCAGCGCGATCTTCGAAGGGCCGAACGGCGTCAAACTGCCGATCGCGAACGCGCCGGCCAGCGCCAATGGCGCCGCCGCGGTTTACGGCATCCGCCCCGAGCACTTCACGCTGGCCGACGACGGCACCGAAGCGGAAATCGTGGTGATCGAGCCGACCGGCTCGGAAACCCAGGTCTTCGCCAAGCTCGGCGGTCAAGAGGTCGTCGCGGTGTTCCGCGAACGTCATCAATTTAATCCAGGCGAGAAGGTTCGGCTCAAACCGAACGCGGCACTGGTCCACCTGTTCGATGAGGCAACCGGTAAGAGACTGAACGCGTAAACTTCACTCAAAAAGACGACAAGGGAGGAATACGATGACTGAATTTACCCGCCGCACGATGGTCAAGGGCGGCACCGCATTCGCGGCCGCGGCCGCACTCACGGGTCCGGCTTTGCTCGACTGGGCCAAGGCCTGGGCGCAGGCAGCGCCATGGAAGGCCGAGAAGGGCGCCAAGATCAACCTGATGCGCTGGCGCCGCTTCGTGCCCGCCGAGGACGAAGCCTTCCTCAAGATGATCGCCGCCTTCAAGGCCGCGACCGGCGTCGAAGTCACCGTGACCAACGAATCCTTCGAAGACATCCAGCCGAAGGCTTCCGTGGTGGCCAACACCGGACAGGGCCTCGACATGGTGTGGGGCCTCTATTCGCTGCCGCATCTGTTCCCGCAGAAGTGCATGGATATGACCGACGTCGCCAACTACCTCGGCAAGAAGTACGGCGGCTGGGCGCCGGCGGCCGAGGCCTACGGCAAGTCGGGCAACAAGTGGATCGGTATTCCGGTCGCGACCACCGGCGGCCTGATGAACTACCGCATCTCGTCGATGGAAAAAGCGGGCTTCAAGGAATTTCCGAAGGACACCGCCGGCTTCCTCGAGCTCTGCAAGGCGCTGAAGAAGAACAACACGCCGTCCGGCTTCGCGCTCGGCCACGCCTCGGGCGACGCCAACACCTGGCTGCACTGGGCGCTGTGGGCGCATGGCGGCAATCTGGTCGACAAGAACGACAAGGTCGTCATCAACTCGCCGGAGACCGTCAAGGCGCTGGAATACGTCAAGGCCCTGTACGAGACCTTCATCCCCGGCACTGCATCGTGGAACGACTCGTCGAACAACAAGATCTTCGTGGCCGGCGACCTGCATCTGACGTCGAACGGCATCTCGATCTATGTCGCGGCGCAGAAGGACAACAAGGCCGTTGCCGACGATACGAACCACGCCTACATGCCGATCGGCCCGGTCGGCAAGCCGACCGAGCTGCATCTCGCCTTCCCGATCCTCACCTTCAACTTCACCAAGTCGCCGCAGGCCTGTAAGGCCCTGGCCGCGTTCATGTTGGAGGCTGAAAACTTCAATCCGTGGATCGCGGCGGCGCAGGGCTATCTGTCGCACTTCCTCAACGCCTACGACGCCAATCCGATCTGGACCTCCGATCCGAAGCGCACGCCGTACCGCGACGTGTCCAAGCGCACGCTCACGCCCGGTGGGCAGGGCTCGCTCGGCGAAAAGGCGGCAGCGGCGATCGCCGACTTCGTCGTCGTCGATATGTTCGCCAACTACGCCACGGGCCGCGAGGACGCCAAGGGCGCCATCGCGGTGGCCGAGCGGCAGGCCAAGCGCATCTATCGCTAGCCAACGCATGACCGGCGGCCTTGAATTCAAGGCCGCCGGTTGGACTTCCCCGGGCCATGTCGAGAGGCATGGTCCGGGCTTCGTCTTGAAGCCTCGGATGACAGTGAAGCCTCATGGTCGATGCCACCCTCTCCACGCAGCGCGCGCCGATAAACGAGCCGACGGCCTGGTCCCGGCTGAAGACCAACCGGCAATGGCTCGGCTACTGGTTCATGGTGCCGGCGCTTGCCTTTCTGGTGCTGTTCCTAGCCTATCCGCTGGGCCTCGGCGTCTGGCTGTCGTTCACCGACGCCAAGATCGGCCGCCCCGGCGAATATATCGGCCTGGAGAACTACGAATGGCTGGGCGGCGACTCGGTCTTCTGGACCTCGGTGTTCAATACGCTGCTGTATACGATCGTCGCCAGCGCCATCAAATTCGCCGCCGGGCTTTATCTCGCGCTGCTCTTGAACAAGAGCCTGCCTTTCAAGGCGATGCTGCGCGCCGCGATCCTGATCCCGTTCATCGTGCCGACGGTGCTGTCGGCGATCGCGTTCTGGTGGATCTACGA
Organism: Pseudolabrys sp.; assembly: GCA_030651965.1. Classification (GTDB taxonomy): domain Bacteria; phylum Pseudomonadota; class Alphaproteobacteria; order Rhizobiales; family Xanthobacteraceae; genus Pseudolabrys. Next base: position 15,210 of record JAUSBQ010000138.1, read on the forward strand.
TACGCAATTCTCGATCCTGTCCTGGACGCTGAAAAAAATCGGCCTCATCAGCACCAATATCGATTTCCTCGGCGATCCGTGGAACGCGCGCTGGTCGACGATCTTCGCCAATATCTGGCGCGGCGTACCGTTCGTCGCCATCACGCTGCTCGCCGGCCTGCAGACCGTGTCGCCGTCGCTGTATGAAGCGGCGACGCTCGACGGCGCCACGCCGTGGCAGCGATTCCGTTACATCACCTATCCGCTGCTGACGCCGATCATCGCCGTGGTCATGACCTTCTCGGTGCTGTTCACCTTCACCGATTTCCAGTTGATCTGGGCGATGACCCGCGGCGGCCCGGTCAACGCCACGCATCTGATGGCGACCTTGTCGTATCAGCGCGCGATCATGGGCGGCTCGCTCGGCGAAGGCGCCGCGATCGCCACCGCGATGATCCCGTTCCTGCTGTTCGCCATCATGATCTCGTGGTTCGGATTGCAGCGGCGCAAATGGCAGCAAGGGGCGGACAATGATTGAGACACAGCCGCTGCATTATCTTTTGCGCGAATGGCGCAAGCGCCACGCGCGCTGCCGCAAATGGCAGCAGGGAGCCGACAATGACTGATATCGCTGTCAAGCCGGCAAGCGCCACGGCGTCGAAGGCCGCGGACGATCATTCCGACGGCATGAGCTATCTGGAATCGATCCCGCGCCAGTTGGTGACTTTATACCTGCCGCTCGGCCTGTTCCTGATCGTGCTGCTGTTTCCGTTCTACTGGATGGCGCTCACCGCCATCAAGCCGAACAACCAGCTGCTCGACATGGATCGCGTCAGCCCGTTCTGGACATGGGAGCCGACGTTCCAGCACATCTACAAGCTCATCTTCGAATCGCAGTATCCGCTGTGGCTGTGGAACACGATGTATGTCGCGGCGGGGGCGACCGCGCTGTCGATCGCGGCCAGCGTGCTGGCGGCCTATGCCATCGTGCGCCTGCGCTTCAAGGGCGCGCAGACGATCGGCGGGCTGATCTTCCTCGCTTATCTGGTGCCGCCGTCGATCCTGTTTATCCCGCTCTCGACCGTCATCTACAATTACGGCCTTTTCGACTCGCCGATGGCGCTGATCCTGGTTTATCCGACCATCCTCATCCCGTTCTCGACATGGCTGCTGATGGGCTACTTCAAGACCATCCCCTACGAGCTTGAGGAATGCGCGCTGATCGACGGCGCCAGCCGCTGGCAGATTCTGACCAAGATCGTGTTGCCGCTGGCGATCCCCGGCCTGATCTCGGCCTTCATCTTCTGCTTCACGTTATGCTGGAACGAATTCATCTATGCGCTGACATTCCTGCAATCGGTGCAGAACAAGACGGTGCCTGTCGCCATCGTCAACGAATTCGTCGACGGCGACGTCTATCGCTGGGGTTCGCTGATGGCCGGCGCGCTGGTCGGCTCGCTGCCGCTGGTCATCCTCTACGCTTTCTTCGTCGAGCACTATGTCTCGGCCATGACCGGCGCGGTGAAGGAATAAAGCTTCAGCGCGAGAACTTTCCCGGCGCCATCATCTTGCCGGTAATGCCGCTCGGCAGCTGGAAATTGCGCCGATATTCTCCCGGCGTGAGGCCGGTGAGCTTGCGGAACAGCCGGCGGAACGAAGCCGCGTCTTCATAGCCGACGTCCTGACCGATCTTTTCCGCTGTCACGGCGCTGGTTTCGAGCACCTGCTTGGCCTCTTCGACCCGGAGCGTTTGAACATACGACAGCGGCGAATAGCCGGTCGCGGCGCGAAAGCGGCGGTCGAAGCTGCGCTTCGGCAAACCCGATTGCCGAACAAGCTGGGTGATGATGTCCTGCCGGTCGTAGTGTTTCGCGATCCATTGCTGGCAATGCAGGATGACCGCGTCACCGTGGTTCACGTTCTGGATCATCGATGCGTAGGGCAACTGGCCGTCGCGGTGCCACTGGTAGAGAAAGAACTTCGACATGCGGATCGCTTCCTCGCTGCCGCCGTACTTGGCGACGAGAAGCAGCGCCAGATCCTGCCATGACGAAGCGCCGCCGCCGCAGTAGAGACTTTGCGCGGCGCCGGTCTGCACCAGAATGCGATCGATCCGCAGCGTGACATTCGGATAGTGCTTGCGGAACAGCGGCACGTAGGACGCGTGAGTCGTCGCCTCCTGACCTTCCAGCAGGCCGGTCTCCGCCAATACGATCGCGCCGCCGCAGGCCGCATAAAGCTGGGCGCCCTGTCGATGCATGCGTTTGATCCAGCCGATCAATTTGCGATCGAGCGAGCGTGGCGATTGCGACCCGCTGATGAGGACGTTCGGCACGAACACGACGTCGGTCTTCTTGACCGCTTTGACCGTGTCCTGCGGAATGATGCTGACGCCGGTGATCAATTTCAGCGGGCGGTCCTCAACACCGACAAGCCGCGGCTCGAACAATCCGGTCGCATCGCCGCCCGGGAAATTGTCCCACTTGCGGCCCGCCGCCCACAGCGTGTCGAAAACGCCGTAGATGATCGACGGATCGCACTCGGGAAACACCGGAATGCTGACCTGGACGCGCTTCTGGGTCATGGCGGCCGCTTGGCTCAAATGGCTTGGATGCGGCCATTCTGCCACTCACGCGGGACAGGCCGCAAGCGTAAGTCACCGCCTCAACGGCGCGCCTTCGCGCCATCTTTATTGAGGTAGAAGCGATGAATCTGGACATGAACAAGCTCGAGCCATTGCTCGGGACCGTGGTCAACGAACTCGGCGCGGCTTCCAATGCCGCGCTGGTTATTCTCGGCGACAAGCTGGGTCTATTCCGCGCGCTTGCGCTCGGCGCGGTCACGCCGGCCGAACTGGCGAAGAAGACCGGCACGCATGAACGCTATGTACGCGAATGGCTTTCCGCCCAGGCGGCATCGGGCTTTGTCGAATACGACAAGGCCACCGGCAAATTCTCGATGTCGCCCGAACAGGCGGCGGTTTTCGCCACCGAGGACAGCCCGGTTTTCATGGTCGGCGGCTTTAATCTGATGTCCGCCGTCTACAGCGACGAGCCGAAGCTCGCGGAGGCGTTCAAGAGCGGCAAAGGCATGCATTGGGACGAGCACAACAATTGCCTGTCCTGCGGCGTCGCGCGCTTCTTCGAGCCGGGCTATCGCGCGCACCTCATCGGCGAATGGTTGCCGGCGCTCGATGGCGTGGTGGAAAAGCTCAAGCGCGGCGCCAAGGTCGCGGATGTCGGCTGCGGACATGGAATCTCGACGCAGTTGATGGCCGCGGCATTCCCGAACTCCGAATTCGTCGGCATCGACTATCACGATGGCTCGATCGAGCATGCCCGGCACCATGTAAACGGAGCGAAAAACCTTCGCTTCGAGGTGGCGCGGGCGCAGGATTTCGCCGGCAGCGACTACGATCTGGTGACGATGTTCGATGCCTTGCACGACATGGGCGACCCGATCGGCGCGGTCGCGCACATCCGCAAGGCGCTGGCGGCCGACGGAACACTGATGCTGGTCGAGCCGGCGGCGGGCGACAGCCTGAGCGACAACCTCAACCCGGTCGGACGGGTCTATTACGCCGGTTCGACCCATATCTGCGTGCCGACCGCGCTCAATCAGGAGGTCGGCCTCGCGCTCGGTGCGCAAGCCGGCGCAAAACGCATCGGCGAGGTCGTGCGCGACGGCGGCTTCTCGCGCTTCCGCAAGGCGGTGGCGACGCCGTTCAACATGGTCATCGAAGTGCGGCCTTAAGGAAAAGCGAAGGCGCCAGCTCAAAGGCGGCGCCTTCTGCGCTCTTGCGTCAGACGTCCTGCTTGCGTCCGGGCAGTACGCCCTTCACCAGTTTCCATGCCGGCGCGAGGACGAACTCGACGACCGGCAGCAGCACGGCGCCGATCAGCAGTCCCAGCGCACCTGAAATGGCCGCGACAACCGCCCATTTCAGGACGCCGCCGACCGATGGAAATGCGTGCGCCGCGGCCTCCGCGGCGCCCTCGACGGCGTGGCCGATCGCCGGCGGGCCGTAGACTTCCAGGCCATGCAGCACGATGCCGCCGCCAACCCAGATCATGGCGGCGGTGCCGACGGCGCTGAGAAGCGTCAGAAAGAAAGGCATGCCGCGCACAAGCGCGCGCCCGAACGCCCGGCCTATTCCAGCCAGCCCCGACGCCGATGGGTTCTTGACCAGCGCGATGCCGACGTCGTCGGCTTTCACGATCAGCGCCACCACACCATAGACCGCGACGGTGATCCCGATGCCGACAAGTGCCAGCACGAGCGCCTGCGTCCACACATTGGAAACCGGGAGCGCCGCCAGCGAAATCGCCATGATCTCCGCCGACAGTATGAAATCGGTCTTGATGGCGCTTGCGACTTTCTCATCTTCGAGCGAGCGCGCGTTCAGCGCCACCGTTTCCAGTTTGGCTTCATGCGCCTGCGCGTGGTGCGGCACAATGGCCTCGTAGACTTTCTCGACACCTTCGTAGCAAAGATAGGCGCCGCCGAACATCAGAAGCGGCGTGATGATCCAGGGCATGAAGTAGCTAAGGGCCAGGGCCGCGGGAAGCAGGATCAGAAGCTTGTTGCGGAGCGAGCCGGCCGCGATCTTGCCGACGATCGGCAGTTCGCGCTGCGCCGCAAATCCGATCACGTAACCCGGGGTCACCGCAGTGTCGTCGATGACGACACCCGCCGCCTTTGCTCCCGCCTTGGCGGCCTGGCTGGCCACATCGTCAAGCGAGGCCGCCGCCACCTTCGCGATCGCGGCGATATCGTCGAGCAGCGCGATCAGGCCGATACTCACGGGCGATCCTTGTTTGCAAAATCTTCGCCGTGACGCGGCAACAGCGAACAAATCGTAGCGGAAATGTCACTCGGCCGGCTGATGGCTGGCAGTAACCGGCGCCACGTCATGCGCACGCAGCTTCGACCGATCGCGCGCCAGCAGCGTATAAGCCGTCGGCACCACGAACAGCGTCAGCACCGTGCCGAATGTCATGCCACCGACGATCACCCAGCCAACCGACTTCAGCCCCATGGCGCCGGCGCCATTGGCCATCGCAAGCGGCACGGCGCCACCGACCATGGCGCCCGTGGTCATCAGGATCGGCCGCAGCCGCAGCGAAGCGGCCTCGACCACCGAGTCCCGCAGGCTCTTGCCCTCGTCCTGCAACTGGTTTGCGAACTGGACGATCAAAATGCCGTGCTTGGTAATCAGGCCGATCAGCGTCACAAGTCCGATCTGGCTGTAAATGTTCAACGAGGTCCCGGTAAGATTAAGCGCCAGCAGCGCGCCGGTCATCGATAATGGCACTGTGAACATGATGATCAGCGGGTCGATGAAGCTTTCGAACTGCGCCGCCAACACCAGGAAGATGAAGCATAGCGCAAGAAGGAATATGAAGTAGAGACTCGAACCGGATTCCTTGAATTCGCGCGACACGCCCGAATAGTCATAGCGCGCGGTGTCGGGCAGTACCTCGCCGGCGATCTTTTCAAGCGCGTTCAGGGCCTCGCCGAGCGCATAGCCCGGCGCCAGGTTGGCCGAGATGGTAGCCGACCGGAATTGGTTGAAACGATTGAGTTCTTTCGGCGCCACCGTTTCTTCCGTGCGCACAATGCTGGTGAGCTGGATCATCGTGCCGTTGCGCCCGCGCACATAGATATCCGCGAGGTCGCCCGGCGTCCGCCGGCCATCGGCCTGAACCTGCACCACTACGTCGTATTGTTCGCCGTTCTGGATGAAGCGGGTCACCCGGCGCCCGCCTAGCAGTGTTTCCAGCGTCTGCCCGACGGTCAGAACGTTGACGCCGCGGTCGGCGACGCGGTCGCGGTTGATGTCGACCAAGAGCTGCGGCTTGTTGAGGTCGAGATCGCTGTCGACATTGACCAGCCCCGGATAGGCCTGTGCCGCCGTCATCACCCGGTTCACGTACTCGTCCAGCTTCTTGTAGTCTTCGGCGGTCTGGATGACGAACTCGATCGGCCGCGCGCGCGGGCTCTGGCCGAACGAGCCGGGGTTGTTGACCGACGCGCGAACGCCGGCGATCTGGGCAAGCTTTGGCGCAAGCTCGGCTGCGATCTGCATCTGGCTGCGGTCGCGCTCGCTCCATGGCTTGAGCCGCGAGAACGAGATCAGCTCATTGACGGCGCGCGATCCGGTGATGACGAAATAGGTCTCGACTTCCGGGATCTGTTTCAGCAACTCCTGGATCTGGCCGGAATAGCGGTTGGTGAACTCGATGGTCGAGCCTTCCGGCGCCAGCCCGGTGGTGAACAGCACGCCACGATCCTCGATCGGCGCCAGTTCGGACTTGAGACCCATGAACAGGAAATAGCTGGAAGCGGCGACGCCGACCGCGACCAGCATTACCAGCGGGCGCAACTTCAGCGTGACGATCAGAAGCCGACGGTAGCCGCGGTTCAGCGCGTTAAGCCCGTTCTCCATCATGTTGTAGAGGCGACCGTGCTTTTCGTGCGACTTGAGCAGTTTGGCGCACATCATCGGAGTGAGCGTCAAAGCAACGAATCCGGAAACCAGCACGGCGCCGGCCAGCGTCAGCGCAAACTCCGCGAACAGCTTGCCGGTGCGCCCCGGCGAGAACGCCACCGGCGCATAGACGGCGGCCAGCGTCAGCGTCATGGCAATGACCGCGCCCGACAGTTCGCGGATGCCGACAATAGCCGCGCGCAACGGCTGCATGCCGTCCTCGATATGGCGATGAATGTTCTCCAGCACCACGATGGCATCGTCGACGACAAGGCCGATCGCCAGCACCATCGCGAGCAGCGTCAGCGAGTTGATGGAAAATCCGAGCGCCGCCATGATGGCGAAGGCGCCGATCAGCGACACCGGGATCGTCACCAGCGGAACGATGGTGGCGCGGAAGGTGCGCAGGAATATGAAGATCACGATGACAACGAGAACAACCGCCTCGGCGATGGTCTTGTAGACCTCCTTGATCGACTCCTCGATGAACACCGAGCGGTCGTAGCTGAGGTTGATACTCATCCCGGCCGGCAGGTCGCGCCCGACCTGCGGCAGCACCTTGCGCAACGCCAGCGAGACGTCGAGCGGATTGGCGGTGGCCTGCTTGACGATGCCCAGAACGACGGCGGTTTCACCTTTGAAGGTGGAAGAACGCCGCTCGTCCTGCGGTCCAACCTCGACCTTCGCCAGATCGCCGAGGCGCACCGAGAAGCCGTCGACATCTTTCACCACGATGCGGCGGAACTCCTCCGGCGTCTTCAGGCCGGTGCGCGACAGCACGGTGAATTCGCGGTCCAGCCCTTCGATCCGCCCGGAGGGTACTTCGACGTTCTGCTGGCGCAGCGCTGTTTCGACATCCTGGACGGTCAGGTCGTGCGCCACCAGCCGCGCCCGGTCGACCCAGATGCGCATCGCATAACGGCGCTCGCCGAAAATGCGGACCTCGGAAACGCCCGGCAGGTTCTGAAGCTGATCGCGGATATAGCGATCGGCATAGTCGGAAATCTCCATCGCCTTGTGACGATCGCTGGTCAAAGCGATATTGATGATAGCCTGTGCGTCGGCTTCGACCTTGGCGATGATCGGCTCAAGGATTTCGGCGGGAAGCTGCTTGCGGACACGGCCGACGCGGTCGCGGACGTCGCTGGCCGAGACGTCGGGATCGGTGCCGAGCCGGAAGCGCACGGTGATCTGGCTGATCTCGGAGCGGCTGTTGGACGAGATGGTCTCGATACCGGCAATGCCGGCAATCGACGCCTCAAGGATCTGCGACACCTGGCTTTCGATGATCTCGGCGCTGGCGCCCAGATACTCGGTGGTGACGTTGACGACCGGCTGATCGATGTTGGGGTATTCGCGAACGGTCAGTGTGCCGTACGAGACAATACCGCACAGAAGAATGACAAGGCTCAGAACCGTCGAGAAGACCGGCCGACGAATAAAAAACTCGAAGCCGTTCATTTACGTCGCGCCTCCCCCTGAAGCGACGACCCGGACAGGCGCGCCTTCGCGCAGGCGCTGCTGGCCGGCGCGAACCACCACGTCGGTGGCCGACAGTCCCTTACGAACCTCCACCAACCCCGGCAGCCGCTGACCGAGAACGACTTCAGTCTGAACCGCGCGGCCATTGACGACGCGATAGACCAGCGTCTTGCCATCGAGCGGGAAGATCGCCGACTCGGGCACCAGCATCGCATTCTCCCGCCGGTCGACGACGATGCGGATGCGGACGAAGAAACCGGGCGACAACAGGCCGTCGGGATTGGGCACGCGGGCACGCAAGCGGATGGCGCGGCCGTTGACGTCGACGATCGGATCGATCGCGGTGATCTTGCCCTCGAAGGTCTTGTCCGGCACCGCATCGGCCGAGACCAAAATCGTCTGGTCGGCGCGCAATTGGGCCGCAAACAGTTCCGGCACACGAAAGTCGACCTTGAGCGGGTCGACCTCGACCAGTTCGACGATCCGCTGGCCCGGGATGACATAGGCGCCGGTGCTCACGGTGCGCAGCCCGACAACCCCGGTCAGCGGTGCGGTCAGCGTGGTTTTCTGCAACCGCGCCTCAGCCAGCGCGATATTGGCCTGCGCCGCCTGATAGGCGGCCTCGGCCTCATCACGCGCGCGGGTGGTGGTAATTCCCTGCTTGGCCAGCGTCAGCGCCCGCTCGTTATTGGCTTTCGCCAGCGCCAGGTCCGAGCGAACTTTGTCCAGTTCGGCCTGAAGCATGGTCGCGTCGAGCTCGATCAGCACGTCGCCGGCCTTAACCTTCTCGCCTTCCCGGAAGCCGATGCGGGCGATGCGGCCGGATATTTCGGTCGAGATCACCACCGATTCGTTCGGCCCCAAGGTGCCGATCGCCCGGATATCTTCAATGACGGTGTCGAGGGCGACCGGCGCCGTCTCGACGGCGATTCCCCCGCCGCGGGGGGGCTGCGCCTGCGGTTGCGCGCCAGCCGTCGGCGCCCGCGCCGCAATGATGCCGGCGAACGACTGGGGATATTGCATAAAAACCCAGCCGCCGGCGGCAATCAGCGACACCGCCCCGATCGCAGTCCAGAAAACACGCCTTCCCATTGAAATCTCACTATCGCAGGCTTTTAGCCTAACGCCCCAGGACGCCATGTAACACACCGGCTCCCAACCGAAAACAAGCTAGTGCCGCGGCCGCTGCGAGGCCCCGATGTCATTCGGCGTGCAAATTTGACCCCCTGACGGGGGTATCGGCTCTGCTTCAGTTCATCTGACGTAGCTAGGAGCCCTAGACAGGAACTGAGGAACCATCGAGATCAAGAATGAGACTTTGGATCGGCCTGACAATTTCGATCTGGCCCCCATATCGTCGAAGGGACGATCCCGCCCAGTCGAAACGGTTCGGGATCCAGCAGGATTCTGAATGAAAATGTGACTCTAATCTTGGCTTATCCACACGCCCCACCGGACAAAATGCTTGTCACAAAAGCTACAAGCAATGTGGGAATATTAG
>JAUSBQ010000155.1 GCA_030651965.1 Pseudolabrys sp.
ATAAGGTCCGGCAGGAATCGCTCACGCTGTTCTTCGGTGCTCTCGAAATGAATGCGTGTCACGGTGACTTCTTGCGCCAGCACCGCCAGTGTTACGACCGGAGGAAGCTGTTCCATCATCAGACCGTAGACGATGGTCGGAAGGCCGGCGCCGCCCGCCGACTCCGGTACGCGTGCCGCCGTCAGCCCCTGGCTCGCGCAGAGCTGCAAGATTTTTCGGATAGCATGCTTCGGCAACGGTGCTTCCGGATCGTGCGCTTTAAGGATCGGTTCGATGTCGCGCGTCACCATGCGTTGAACCGATTCCTGGATCATCCGCTGTTCGGCGGTGAGTTGGAAATCCATGCAAAAACTCCAATAAATATTAACGGGATCAACCGGGCAGCGGGAAGGCCCGGAAGCGTCGGCTCCCGCGTTGCGTCAGCCGGATATCAATTTTTCCCGAAAGCGTGGCTTGCGCTTTTCGCGGAAGGCATTGCCACCTTCTTTCGACTCGGCGGTTCCGTAGTAGAGCGCTAGCGATTGGAAGCCCATGCTGGCGATGCCGCGGATCGATTCTGTGTCGGCGTTGAATGAACGCTTGGCGATGGCAATTGCCGTTGGGCTGCGTTCGACGATCTCAGCGCACCACTGGGCGACCTCGGCATCGAGTTGGTCGTCCGGGACTACCTTGTTGACGAGGCCCATCGCGGCCGCTTCCGTTGCAGTGTAGCGGCGGCAGAGATACCAGAATTCCCGTGCTTTTTTTTCACCGATGATCCGTGCCAGATAGGCGGTGCCGAACCCCGGATCGACGGAGCCCACCTTCGGACCTACCTGGCCGAATATCGCGCTTTCGGCAGCAATCGTGAGATCGCAAATGGTTGCGATGACGTTGCCGCCTCCGATCGCATAGCCGCGCACTTTCGCGATGACCGGCTTTGGCACGTCGCGGATAGCAGCGTGGAGTTCTTCGACTGGAACGCCGATGATACCGCGTCCCGCACGCTCCGATTTTTTGTCCGAGGCGTCTCCGCCGGTGCCGAAAGCGCGGTCGCCGGCGCCGGTGAGTACGATGACGCCGATTTCCCTGTTCCAGCCCGCGCGATGGAGGGCATCGATCACTTCGCCGTAAGTTGCCATCCGGTAAGCGTTCATGCGGTCGGCGCGGTTGACGGTAATCGTCGCGACCCCGTCCTTTTCCTCATAGAGGATGTCCGTATAGGTCTTGGTTTCGCTCACTTTGCAACTCCTATCGCGACTGCCGGGTTCGATGATTGGAAGCCTGAGCTACCGCGCAGGCTTTAGGAAATCGCCGGAACGCATGCTGGGGTGCGAACGCTCGTATTGCTTGGGATAGAAGAACTCCTCGCCGAGTTCTACCGCTGCATGCCACGGCCAGCGTGGATTGTAGAGCATGCCCCGGCCAAGGGCGACTAGATCGGCCTTGCCTGAGGTCAAAATTTCTTCAGCCTGCTTTGGCTGTGTAATCAGCCCGACCGCCATAGTGCACATACCGGTCTCTTTGCGGATGCGTTCGGCGTGGGGCACTTGATAGCCCGGAAAGACGCTGAGCCGCTGTTCGGGCACCGAGCCGCCGCTGGACGCCGTCACGTAATCGCAGCCGAGTTCTTTCAGTTTGTTCACGAGCTGGATGCTATCCTCGATTTCCCAACCGCCATCGGCCCAGTCGGTTGTCGATATACGAATGCCGAGCGCTTTGCGTTCGGGCCATGCATCGCGCACCGCCTTAAACAGCTCAAGCGCGAACCGCATGCGGTTCTCAAGTGACCCGCCATATGCGTCGGTGCGCTGATTGGTTAGCGGCGATAGGAAATTGTGAACCAGGTAGCCGTGCGCGCCGTGGATCTCAAGCAGCTCAACGCCGATAGCGTCGGCGCGCTTGGCTGCGTCGACATGATCCTTGATCGCGCGCTTGATGCCTGCGGCGTCCAGGGCAATCGGGGTATTGCGGTCGGGGTAGGGAATGGCGGATGCTCCTTCTGGAGTCCAGCCGCCTTTGTCCAGCGGAATGGCCTGTTGCCGTTCCCAGGCAACCGTGGTCGAAGACTTGCGGCCGGCGTGCCAGAGCTGCTGTCCGATCTTGGCGCCACCAAACTTGCGACAGAAATTGATCGCGGGTTCGAGTGCGGCCGCGTTCTCATCCGACCAAATACCGAGATCGCTGGGGCTGAGACGGCCCTGCGGGCACACGGCGGAGGCCTCAATAATCAGAAGACCCGCGCCGGATACCGCAAGCGAACCGAGGTGCATGATGTGCCATTCGGAACAGCTGCCGTTCTTGGCCGAGTACTGTCCCATCGGGGAGACCACGATACGGTTGGGCAACTCGACGCCGCGCATCTTGAGCGGCGAGAACAACATCGACCCCACGAGCGAAACTCCCTGATTGAATAATTGCGCCAATTGGCAATTCCCGGCCCAACCGCCAATTTTGTCCTGTGACGAAACCGGGCGGGCGCAGGGCGGAAAAGAGCGTTCTTCCCACCGTATGTGCATCCAAGTCTGCATCCAGAAATGGAAGACTTCAAGAGAAATTTCCCGGCGTATGCCTCCGCCGGATGCTTAGCCAGAAGGCGTTTATGCGGTAGGACGGGCGAGGTCTCGAAAAGAACGAAATGCCGACCAGCAGTGCTCAGAATCTATTTGCATGCAGTTCGATTAGGAAGGACAAAGGTAAACGGCGCGCAGCAGCCGCCAAAGTGACAAGAAAGCGATAGGAGAAAGCATCATGGACTTGGGCATTCGCGGGCAAGCATGCCTTATCGTCGGAGGCGCACGCGGTATCGGCTTTGCGACAGCCGAGGCGCTGGCGAGAGAAGGCGCGGCGCTGGCGCTGGCAGACATCAATGGGGCTGCGGCGACGGCTTCTGCCGCTATGCTTGCGGCCAAGTCTGGCGCCAAGGTTATCGGGCTCCAGGTCGATGTCACGAATCTTGACGAGGTGCGTCGTATGGCTACGGAAGCTGAAGCGGCGAATGGGCCGCTCTCGATTCTGATCAATTCCGCGGCAGTGCTGGACGACAAGCTGTTTGTCGACTCGAAGCCTGCCGACTGGAAGCGCATGATTGACGTATGCTTATTCGGGCCGATGAACGTCATCCACACCGTCTTGCCGGGAATGATGGAGCGCCGCTACGGGCGTATCGTGTGCCTGGCTTCAGACTCGGCGCGGATGGGGCAGGCGAGACTTTCCTACTATGCGGCCGCCAAAGGCGGCGTTGTGGCGTTGACGAAATCCATCGCCCAGGAAGTGGGAACGAGCGGCGTCACCCTGAACATTCTCTCGCCGGGGGCAACGAATACCGAGCTTCGCAATGATCGTGAAGCGAAGATGCGCGCGGAGATGGGCGAAGAGAAGTATGCACGCCGCCAGAAGGCCGTGCTTCGGATGTATCCGACGGGCCGGTTGGGCGAGCCTGAAGACATAGCCTCTGCTGTGTCGTTCCTCGTCAGCAAAAACGCGTCCTGGATTACAGGGCAGGTTATAAGCGTGAATGGCGGTTTTGCAATGCCGTAGCTGCTCGTTCAGCGCGCGCCATTAGGCCGCGCTGAACAGCCGCGCGAGAACACGGCCGCCCGCGTCGCTCCAGACGACGTCACGTGCCGCGTTCAGGTCGATCTGAGGCTTGACGTCCCGCACCAGCCCTTCGGCCTTGGCGAAAAGCGCGTCGGTCGATAGCGGGTTAGCCGCTGTGCCGCGGCTGTCCATGACTTTCGCACTTCGTCGCGTGCCGTCTGCCCAGGTGATTTCCACCGCGGTGCCCATGTGAGCGGGATAGTGCGCCTCGATGTCGGCATCCGCCTCGCCTTCGACTTGATCGGCGAGCTTCAGAATCGCCGGGTCCATCAACTTGTCATCGCGGTAGCTGTCATAGGCGTGTGGGCCGTAGACAAGCGTCGCCCCAACGACGAAAGGCAGGCTGTACTGGGCGGCCATGACCGATGTCGGTCTGCGCAGCATATGCTGATCGAAGATGACCCCTGGACCGCGCACGTCGATGCGCATGATCTGGTCCGGCTTGCGGCTGAAATCGTCGCTGACCTCGCGCAGGCCGTCGATCAAGGAGTGGAACAAGCGGCAGCATGAGTACGGTTTGAAGCTGACGAGGTGGATCTGCAATGGCTTTCCGGCGGGAACGCACAACTCGGAAAAAATTGGCGCCTCCGAGTATAGCCTGAGGAAGCCGTATTTGCCGTCGAGCGAACGAGCCGGCGCGCTGATGTTGCGTGCGGCGAACTCAGCGGCGATCACGCCGTTTTGCGCCGCGTAACCGGCATGCAAGCGCTTTACCGAGGTGCCTTGCGGCTCATCAGAGAATTGCATCGAACCACCCGTGAGCGACAGCGCGTGCCCCCAGGCCTGCGCAAGCCCGTGCTCATCCAGCCCAAGAAGACGGCCAGCGGCGGCGGCGGCGCCGAACACTCCAAATAGCGCAGTCGGATGATGGCCGTGTTCGATGACGCGTTCTGCCACGGCGGCCATGCCGATACGAGCCATCGCTTCGTATCCGCAGGCAATGGCCGCCAAAGTATCGTCCGCCGACGATTCAAGCTCGGCCGCGACAGCAAGCGCCGCCGGGATCACGACCGCGCCGGGATGGCTCATCGAAGCATCATGGGTGTCATCGAGTTCGTAGCCGTGCGCCGCGGTGCCGTTGACGATCGCGGCGATATTCGGCGCGACCAGGAGACTAGTTCCTACGACGGGGGCCGAGCCGCTGCCGTTGAAGCGGACCGCCCAATCAAGCATGGACTTAGTCCAGGACAACGTTGCGCCGACCCGCGAAACGCCGAGGCAGTCAAGTATGAGGCGTCGAAGCTGGTCGCGATCGTCGTTCGACAACCCGCCCTTGCCGATGTCCAGAATCTGCCGCGCAAAGGAGAGCGTAATGTTCTCGGTTGGGCGCATGACTACCTCTTCGCGGTTGAACTGCTTTGTAGGGTTGCAGCGCCCGCTTTGTTGAGTGAGAGCTCGCGGCGGATTTCGTCGTTATGTTCGCCAAGCCCTGGCGCCATACGCCTCAACGGGTCGGCGAGTCCGGCCCGCGTTAGCGGATCGAAGATTTGCGGGATCGGCCCTTCGGTCGGATGGTCTGCCATTCGAATGAGCGTTCTGCCTCTGGCCTCTGCGGAGGCAAGCGCTTCGTCCGGCGAATAGATCGGACAAATCGGAATATCCGCCTCGACCATGCGCGCGACGAGTTCGTCCCGATCGTGCGCGATGCAGAGTTGGCCAATCACATCACGGAAGACATCGGCGCGCTCGCCATGGCTCGTATGCCGGTCGGCATACGTTTCCTTGTAGATGAGATCGGTCCGGCCGATCAACTTGCAGAACTGCTCCCATGTTCGCATTTCGAGCAGACAGACCGTTACGGCCTTGCCGTCTTTTGTCGGATAAGTCGCATAGCGCGGATTGTTGCCCCAGACTTCGAGCTCTGGCTTGCCGGAATGTCCGGCGGCGCGGGCCATGGCGCCAGTCAGCGCAATGTTCGACAGCACCATGAGGCTGTCATAGAGCGCGATATCGAGATGTCTGCCGCGCCCTGTTTTCAGCCGTTGAATATAGGCGGCCAACACCGCGATCGTCGCATATGTCGCGCCGGCATAGTCGGCCGCCTGGAATCCCGGCATCGCCGGTGCGCCTTCGTGCGGGCCGACATCGAGGATGCCGGTGGCGCCCTGTATCGAAAGATCGTGGCCCGGCACTAGCGCGAACGGGCCATCCGTACCAAAACCGGTGACAGAGCAATAGATCACGCCGGGATTGATCTTCGAGATAGCGGCATAGTCGATGCCGAGCTTGGTGGTGACGCCGGCGCGGTAAGACTCCACGACAATGTCGGCGTCACGCATCAGATCCAGCGCAATGCGACTGTCCGCCTCAAGCTTGAGATCGAGGGTGATGCTGCGCTTGTTGCGGTTGACGCTGTTGAAGTAAACGCCGCCCTCTCGATAGTAGGGCGGGTTGAAACGGCCATAGTCGCCGATATCGGGCTGCTCGATCTTGATGACGTCGGCACCAAGGTCGCCCAGCGTCTGGCTGCACCACGGCCCCGGCAGAAGTCGGCTTAAATCGACTACCTTGGCACCCGCTAGCGGAAGCCCGTCCGCCCGCTCTGTTATGGATCCTTGCATGTCAGCTCCCCGAAAACTTCGCTTCACGCTTCTCGAGGAACGCGCCGATACCCTCTTTTCTATCCGCTGTGACATAGATCGCCGCGACCAGGAACTTTTCGAATTCAATACCCGAGGTAAGATCCATCTGCATGCCGGCGCGAACCGCACGCTTTGCGTAGGCAAGGCTGAGCGGAGCGCGTTTCTCGTAAACTTTGACCATGGCCTTCGCGCCGTCGAGGACTTTTCCGACGGGGAACACCCGGTTCACTGCTCCGATGCGATATGCTTCCTGCGCGTCGATCGTATCGCCGGAGAACAGAATATCAAGCGCGCGTCCGATACCGATCTCGCGTGGCAGACGCTGCGTGCCGCCGGCGCCTGGCACGGTGCCGATCTTGGAGGAAGTAAGTGCGAAGGTTGAGTTGTCGGCGCAGACGCGGATATCGCAAGCCATGACGAATTCCCATCCGCCGGTCATGCAGAATCCTTCGATCGCTGCGATCACGGGCTTGTCGAGCCGCTCGATGGTGTTGTTCAGCGTCTCCCAATTGGTCAAGTAGGCGACGCCGTCCGATGTAGATTTGATCGCCATCGCCTCATTAAGGTCTGCGCCGGCAGAGAAGTATTTCGTGCCGCCGGTAATGATCACGGCGCGCACCGAGGGGTCGGCTTCCGCGCCCCGGCAGGCTTCCGCGATTTCCTTCATCATCTTCACGCTGAATGCGTTTCGTCGATCCGGCCGGTTCAGCGTGATGATGAAGGCTGAGCCGTCTTGAGCGGTGAGGATGGTTTCAAACGCCATAGGTCGACTACCTTCTCGTGCGGTTAAGGTTGTGAATTGTTGACTGTCGCCGGCCCAAAGAAATTGGTCAGCAGATGATTAGTCTCTGTGGCGCGCTCGTATTGCAGCCAGTGGCCGGCGCCGGGAACGAGCACGACCTCAATATCCGGCATCGCCTGACGCGCGATCGCGATACGGTCGCCATAGGATGGGTAGGGCATGGGATCGTGGTCGCCATAGACGAGCAGCGTCGGGCATTTAATCTTGCCCAGCATCGCCGGAGTTTGGCCCGACCAACTGATGTGGCGGCCGTCGAAGCGCGCGCTGGCGCTATTCGTCGCCTGAATGTCGATTGCCGCGTCGTCGGCCGAGGCGGGATCGGCGAGCATGATCGTCAGCAACACCCTGCGATGATACTCGCGTTGCCTCGATTCAGACTGATCGAAGTCACGCCGACGCGGCATTTCAATCGTACGGCCTTTCGGTGCGGTAAACCCGCTCGGCGTCAGTAAAGCGAGGCGGCGCGTCCGCGACCCCAACCGGACCGCGCAGCCGAGAGCGATTTGGCCGCCGAAAGAAAAGCCGGCGAGGTCGATGGTTTCGGTGCCGCCACAGATATCGATGACAGCTGAGAACACGAGGTCACTATAGTCGTCGGCAGAAATACCGGGCTCGACAGCCGTGGACTGTCCATACCCCGGCAAGTCGAGCGCTATGACGGTGCGAATGCTGGAAAGAGCGGGAATATTGCGTACCCAATGGCGCCACGACCCCATGCTGCCATGAAACAGGATGAGCGGCGGTCCATTGCCCTTTGTTAGGTAGGCGATTCCAGATCGCGTCTTTCCCTGCGATGGGGGCTCTTCAATCAGGCGGGGAGCTACCTGCACATTCAGGCACCTTCCCTCGCTTCGAGCGGCTTTCCTAGGTAGGCTTCTATGACTTCTGGGTGGCTCACCACGTCGTTAGGTGATCCACGAAACAATTCTCGACCGAAATTCAAGACGAAGACGTGTTCGCAGAGATCGAGAATGACGTGCACAAGGTGTTCGATCATCACCACCGTGGTGCCGGATGCATGAATACGCTTGAGCGCGGCAATGAGGTCCTCAATTTCGTCGTGGGTCAGTCCGCCCATCACCTCATCGAGTAGGAGAAGTTTGGGCTCTGTCGCAAGCACGCGAGCAAGTTCTAGCTTTTTCTTGCCCCCGAGTGTCAGCGCACCGGCCGGCAGCGAGGCTTGTTCTGTCAGTCCGACGATGCGCAGCGGCTCGTCACACATTGTTCGAGCTTCGGCGATCGAACGGCGGCCGCCGTTCTGCGAAAACAGTGCGCCCGTCATGACATTGTCGAGAACGGACATCTCGGCAAAAGGCTGCGTAATCTGAAAAGTGCGGCCGATTCCCAAATGTGCGATTTTATACGGCGGCAGGCCGTGGATTGCCTTACCTTCGAATTCAATGGTGCCTGAACTGGGCGGCATGTAGCCGGTGATAAGATTGAGGAGGGTCGTCTTTCCCGCGCCATTTGCGCCGATGATGCCGAAGAATTGCCCGGCCGGAACGTCGAACGAAAGGTCCGAGATCGCTCTAAGGCCGGCGAACGACTTGGAGAGGTTGGTAATCTTAAGCACGGTGGACCTCGGACAAATCTTGACGAGACGGCTTTTTGCCCAAGAATGCCTCTTGGACAAGCGGCGAGCTTCGAAGTTCTGCGCTTGTCCCCTCGGCTGCGATGTGGCCGTTCGCAAGTACATAGCCGCGGTGCGCGATCATCAGTGCCGCCTGCACGTTTTGCTCTACGAATAAGATACTCAGTCCGCGCTTGGCGATCGACGCAACGGCCTCGTAAACGTCGATAATGATTTTGGGCCCGAGGCCGAGTGAAGGCTCATCAAGCATCAAGAGCTTGGGGCACCCCATGAGGGCACGGCCGATGGCAAGCATCTGTTGCTCGCCACCTGACATCAAGCCTGCCTTCTGCTTGCGGCGCTCAGCGAGTCGCGGAAACAGTCCGTAAACCTCGTCGAACATCTCAGTCCGGCGAAGGCGTGCCTTCTTCGAGAATGAGCCGAGCAGCAGGTTCTCGTAGACCGAAAAATTGGGGAAGACCTGACGCCCCTCAGGCGACAAACAGATTCCGAGCTCGACGCGCTTATGAGCTGGCACAGTAGCGATATTCTCTCCTGCATATCTTATCTCGCCTGCCCATGGTGCAAGAAGGCCGGAAACCACGCGCGTCGTGGTCGTTTTTCCGGCGCCGTTTGCGCCGAGAAGGCATACGATCTCTCCTTCACGCAGGTTAAGTGAGACATCCTGAAGTACGACCGACTGGCCATAGCCTACTCGAATATTGATGAGTTCCAGAATTGGTGTCATGGCTTGGCCATTTTGGTAGGCTCTGCGGTAGCGGAACGGCGACGCCACAGATCACTGAGGCCGCCGCGGATGCCCTGCGGCAGGTAAAGTATGGAGAAAACAAGGATAAGGCCAAAGACCAAGAGGCTGACGCCTTCAATATGGCCGAGCGAGAGGCGCGTCGCGTCGCCAATAAACACCGTCGCGACGGCGCCAATGATTGGGCCCGATAACGTGTAGATGCCTCCGAGGATGGGTGCGATCTGCGATGTAATCGTGATGTGCAAATCGAAGGCGATGGCCGGATCGAGGTATCCGCCGTGAAAGGCTTCGATCCCGCCTACCAACGATGCTACGGCGCCGGAGACCGCCATGATGGCGCAGCGGAATTTGAGCGGATAGATGCCGAGCATTTGCGCCGCGCCTTCGTTCGCCCGCATAGCCCGGAATGCGTAGTGAATACGCGACTGACTCATGCGCCAGGCAATCAGGCAAGTGACAGCAGCAGCTAAGCTCATCCCCATATTGACCGTGAATGTGCCAGGGTAGTACTTCGCGTCAAGAAACGCGCCTTTGGCGCCCCCGGTGAGGGCGGGTAACATCACTGCAATGACACGAAGTCCTTCGGAGGCCGCGAGCGTCGTGATAGCGAAATAGATTCCACGCAGGCGACCCGTGATGAGCGCGAGCCCAGATCCGAAAAGCGCGCCGGCGGCTAGTGATGCGATCAAGCTGATCCAGAATGGCATGCCGAGGAGGTTGGCGGAAAGGATGACAACATAGCCGCCGAGCCCGAAGAACGCCGAATGGCCAAGCGAAATCAGGCCGGCGCTTGCCATCAGGTTCCAACTCACCGCTAGTGCGATCAGGGAGCAGGTACGGAAGGTGATGTCGACGGCGGATGGCGATCCAAATACGGGGATCGACAGAATAACTATCAAAACGACGGCCCCGAGAAGAAGCCCGAAAGTGCGGGTATTCATGGTCAGGTCTCTACCGTTTGCCCGAGGATGCCTCTCGGCCTCAGAATTAGGATGCCTATGATAAGGAGGAAGGCGATGCCCTCTGCCCATCCGGCACCATCAGGCACATAGTACGATACGAAGGTTTCGGAGAAAGCGAGTACGAATGCACCGATAACTGTGCCGGCGATTGATCCAAGGCCGCCGAGGATTACGATGGCGATCGACTTGATCAGCATCGGAAAGCCCATGAATGGCGTGATGGTGAGGATGAAGCTGACGACGACGCCGGTTGCGACGCTCAGCGCGCAACTCACGCCAAATGACATGGCATAAATGCGGTCGACGTCGATGCCCATTAGGGCCGCCGCCGCGCGGTTTTCGGCCACGGCGCGTGTCGCGCGGCCGGTTTCCGACCATCGCAGCCAGGCGATCAAGGCGACAACCATAATTGTCGCAATAGCGAAAGCAATGAGACGGCTGTAGACGACGAGCACGTCGCCGACGAAAGCGGATTCGGTCGCATACGCGGTTGTTGCCGATCGAGCGTTGCCGCTCCATAGGATGATGGCGATGTGTTGGATGGCCAAGGCTAGTCCAAATGTCAGCAGAATCTGGTTGATATGCGGCGCATCAAGTACTTTCGCGACGAAGCCGCGGAAGATCAGCCACCCGAGAGCGAACCCTGCGACAACAAGGACCGGAAGGGAAATGATCGGGTCCACTCCGAGCAATGTGAGGCCCCAGAATGCGCCATAGGCGCCCAGCATGATCATCTCGCCTTGGGCGAAGTTGATGATTCGGAGGACGCCAAACCCGAGGGACAGCCCGACGGCCATGAGAGTATAAAGTCCCGCGAGTAGAAGGGCGTCACTGAAAACCTGAGGGAGAAGGTCCATGGCTGCTCTGTATCCGCCGTGAATTATTGAGGTTTCTCTGGCGGCCTTCTGTTTTCATGAGTGGAATTTGCCGGCATGAGCTGGGCGGATGACCAGCTCATGCCGTATCGTTAGTACGTGCAGGGCTTCAATTTTCCGGTCGCGATCTGCTCCGGGTAGATGAGCACGCCTTCGAAAGTGCCGTCAGCCTTCTTTTGACGTTGGAATACAACCATTTCTCCAAAGGTCTGGTGTAAGGCGACACGACTCTTGATGAATTTGCTGTCGCCGAGCGGGGTTTGATAGTGTTGCTCCTCCAGCCATTTCTTGAGCACTTCGCGGTCGGTAGATTTGGTCGCTTCGACGGCCAGCAGTGTTAGGATGGTAGAGGCGTAGTAGCCGACCTCGAGGAATTCAGGGACAGCTTTGAACTTTTCCATCCACGCTTTTTCCCAGTCAGCGGCGGAGGGAAACAGCTTCGGCTCATTCTTGTCCGCCGGATAGCTCAAGCCCGGAACCCAGGTCGTGACGCCGGTCCAGCAGGACTGGGATTCGCCGACCGCGTTCTGCCATTCCGGCAACTGCGCTTGTGCGGTGCCGATGAGATAGGGGACGTTCAGGCGAGACGCCTGAATTTGCTTGGTGAGTTGGATAGCGTCATTGGTCTGAACAAGAACGTAGAGAATGTCAGGACGCCGCGCCCGGATCTTCGCCAGAGTAGGGTTGAAGTCGGCCGAGCCCTCACGCACCAATTCGTCAGACACGATTTCGTAGCCTGCCTCCTTGATATAGTGACGGGCGTCGTCGATATGGGCACGGCCATATGCGCCGTCGGAGTATATGAGCGCTACTTTCTTGTTCGGGCCCACAAGCGCCTTGAGCGCTTTCAGGTTGCTCTCGTGATAGTAGTAAGACCAGGCGTAGGTGTGAAAAAAATACGGATCTGGCCCGACTTCCTTTTCGATGACGTCGCTCGACCCGCCTGGAAGAAGCCAAATGGGGCGATCTTCGATTTTTTTCCATGGTGGAACCGCGGCTGCTGCGACGTTGGACCCGTCGGGCCCGATGATAACGTTTACCTTATCCGTGAGGATGAAGTTGTTCATCAGTGAAACAGTGATGGCGTTATTGGACTGCGTGTCCCGGAACAAAACCTCAATCGTCCGGCCGGCAACCTTGTCCCCACGCACCTTTTTCCACACGTCCACGGCCATTTCGATGCCGTTCTTGCCTTGCACGCCATAGGCGACATAGCGACCTGAAATTGAAACCGGTGCGCCTATTTTGAACGTCTCCTGGGCTTCCGCAGCGAACGACAAGGCCGCCGCAATCAGCAGCCCCGACGTTCCAAGACATAAGGCTTTCCGCATTTGGTCACTCCCTTGTTTTAGTTGTTGCCCTATTTTTCATACAATTTGGCATGCAGCCACCGCTGCGTCAACGCAGATCTCGCGGTCGAAATTGTCGCAAGTGCCGGTAGCGGTTGCGCTGCAAGAGGCTTTAAATGAGGCTTTCCTGAGCTCTATTGATGCGTCCGGGGCGCCGGACGTCGTCACAGAATTGTCTAGGCCTCCAGAAATTTTGGATGCAGAACGTGGGGGAAGAAAGGTACGAGCGGCCGCGATTTCACCTACGCCTTTGCAATCGTTGCCTAAATATGGGCATCGCTGCGCGGCGATCGCGCGCCGCTTGGATGCGACATCACGGCTTTCAGGTCGCAGATAAGCGTGGATGACGGCGCCGGCGCGCCGAAGTGCCGCAGATTGAATAAACCAGAGTGCCTGATAGCCTGCGCCTTCAGTTCAGCAAGTTGACGAGGCCCTGGAAAGATCTTGTGCTGTACAACGGGGCGATGTTGCAGCGTCCCGAGGGCCCGCGCATGTTCTTCGATATTGTCGATTCCGAACGGTGGTCCATCGAACAGGATCCGATCGGCCAGACGGTCGAAAGCGGTGGCCAACCCGGTAAACTGGCATGCCACAAATCGATACTGGGGCGGGCAGCCCGAGGATGAACCGATGAAGAGCGCGCTATTTTCCCCGATCTCGCTGCGCGGCCTCACCTTGCCGAACCGAATCGTCGTGTCGCCAATGTGCCAGTACAGTGCGGTCGACGGCAGCGCCACCGACTGGCATCTGATGCATCTAGGCAAGTTCGCGGTCTCTGGCGCTGGCCTCGTCATCGTCGAGGCGACTCATGTCGAGGCGCGCGGCCGCATCACGCATGGTTGTCTTGGGCTCTATAACGACGAGAACGAGCGGCAATTGCGCGGCGTCGTTGAATTCTGCCACAAAGCCGGCAACGCCAAGATCGGGATGCAGATTTCCCATTCCGGTCGCAAGGGTTCCGCGCGTTTGCCGTGGGTGGGGCGCGGCGAGCCTTTGCCGGTCGGCGAAAACCCGTGGGAAACAATTGCACCGTCCGCGATGCCGCATGCCCCGGGCTGGCCGGCGCCGCGCGAACTCGACTGCGCGGGCCTAGACGTTGCTAAAGTAGCGCATGTCGACGCGACGCGCCGTGCCGCACGCATCGGCATCGATCTCATCGAGGTGCATATCGCGCACGGTTACTTCCTGCACGAATTTCTATCGCCGCTTTCGAACAAACGTACCGACAATTATGGCGGCAGCCTGGAAAGCCGCATGCGCTATCCGCTGGAAGTCTTCGCGGCGATGCGCGCGGTCTGGCCGGCCGACCGACCGATGGGCGTGCGACATTCAGTGACCGACTGGGCGGAGGGCGGCTGGGCGCCGGCGGACGCCGAGGGTTTCGCCGCCGCGCTCAAAGAGCTAGGCTGCGATTACATCACCGCAACGACCGGCGGCTTGTCGGTCGATCAGAAAATTCCGATCGGCGAGGGGCACCAGATCAAGTTCGCCCGCTATCTGCGCGACAGGACCGGCGTACCAACGATGGCGGTCGGCATGATCTTCGATCCACATCACGCCGAGCGGATTATCCGCGATGGCGACGCGGATTTCGTCGCGCTCGCGCGCGGCGTTCTGTCGGATCCGCACTGGCCGTGGCGCGCCGCCGCGGCACTCGACGCCGACGTTTCTTATCCCGTGCAGTATGTTCGGGGCTACAAGTCGAACTGGCTGCGGAGCATGCGCGGCACAGGCGAACGGGAGGCATCGCAATGAAATCGTCCGCTCCGGCCAAGGTCGAACAGCGCATTGTCGAGGCTCTCGTCGCCTCGTCCTTCCGAAAATGCAATCCGGCCTATTTTTGCATCATAGGGCAGGGCAGAATCATAGCCGGAAGGCTATGATTTAGACTCTAAGCCTATGACTTATGTCCCCGCGGCGGTAAAGCAGCTTGCGCACCGACAGTTGCGGTTCGGCTTTGAATCTCGCCCGCCAGTTGCCGAAAGCTTTGAGCGAAATCCCATGCGCCTCGCAATATTCCCGTTGATCCAAAGTACTCTACTGCCACGCCTCATGATGCACACGCCAAAACGCCTCGCCATAGCGCACCCGCGTTCCGTCGACATCCACCCTCCTCACCTACAAAACTGCTGGTGAGAGCAGACCGGGTTTGCGGCCGACAGCACAAGCGTGCAAGAAATGAACGCTTACAATACTAGCACTACTTTGGCAGAATTATTCACGCCTTTGCTTTTCGCCGATTTGCCTTCTGCAGTACGGGCATCGCTGAGGTCGTGGTCGAACGATGAGTTCGACGATGGCGTGGCGTACGGCCGGCAGGGTCGGCTGAGGCGG
>JAUSBQ010000156.1 GCA_030651965.1 Pseudolabrys sp.
CCGCTGTTTGCCGTGGTGCAGCAAGCCAAGGACGACAAGTGGGTGTTGCCGCGCGGCAAGCTCAAGAGCGACGAAAACCCGGTCGCGGGCGCGCGCCGCGAGGTGATCGAGGAAACCGGCCACCGCGTCGAGGTCAATGAATTTCTCGGCGCCATCACCTATCGCGCCGGCGGCCGGCCGAAGGTGGTGCAGTTCTGGCAGATGCAGGCCGAGGACAAAGCCAGCCACGATCTGATGGCCGACATCGTCGCCGTCGAATGGCTGCCGCTGAAGGCCGCGATCCGGCGCCTGAGCTATCCGCTGGAGAAACTGTTTCTGCGCAATGTCGGCCGCCGCGCCGCCAAGCCGCGCAAGGGCCGCAAGCTGCCGCGCAAATTAGTTGCCAAGCCCGTCGGCAAAAAATCAAACAAGAAAACCGACAAGAAAGCCGACCGGAAGCTGAGGAAGAAGGCCAGCAAGCAGAAGGCCGGCAAGAAATCGAATAAGAAAACGAGCAAAAAAACAAACAAGAAAACGAACAAGACGAAGCGCAAAGGCAAAGGCAATTCCAGGCGCAAGTAGATGCCGGGGCCGCCGGCCTGGCGCGCCCTGCTCCGCCACATTTTCTCCGCAAATGCCGCCGGATTGTTGCCGCGAATTCATGCGGAATTCGGTTTGCGCGGCGGTTTCTGACGGCGCCATTCACGCGGCGTTCACCGGGGAAATCGGAAAACCTCGTTCTCAACACCGGCGTTATCCACGCAACGCTGGACCGCAGGAATTGTCGAACCGAACCGTTCAATGAAGACGGCCCATGACACAATAAGCGAACCTAGGAGGTGCGCTATGACCAGAATCACCAAGACGCTGACTGCTCTCGCCGCTGCCGCGACCCTCACCATCGCCGCCATGGCCATGCCGCAACCGGCTGAAGCCCGCGGCGGCCGCGTCGCCGCTGGCATCATCGGCGGCATCGCCGCCGGCGCCATCATCGGCGGCCTCGCCTCGAACGCCTACGGCGGCGGCTACTATGGCGGCCCGCGCTATTACAGCGGCCCGCAGTATGGCTACGGCCCGGCCTATTACGGCC
The DNA here is from genome assembly GCA_030651965.1 of Pseudolabrys sp. GTDB lineage: Bacteria > Pseudomonadota > Alphaproteobacteria > Rhizobiales > Xanthobacteraceae > Pseudolabrys. Next base: position 1,070 of record JAUSBQ010000156.1, read on the forward strand.
GCCCGCATTACGGCTACGGCCCCGTCTACTACGGCCCGCGTTGCTGGTGGCAGCGCGACCGCGTCTGGGACGGCTATGGCTGGCGGATGCGCCGCGTGCGGGTCTGCAACTAGGCCCGTTGACACCGCGTGAAAGTACCGAGAGCGCCTGGAAACATTCCGTGTTTCCGGGTGCTTTTTTGTGACGCGGGTCACAGCCGGCGCCAAGGTTCCGGCGTAATAAAGGGCATCCTGAGACAACGGAGGGTCAGTCACATGAAGAAATCCATTCTCGCGATCGTCGCCGCCGCGACCATCGTCGCCGGCACGCTCGCCGCACCGTCCGACGCCGAAGCCCGGCGCGGCCGTAACGCCGCCATCATCGGTGGTGTTGCCGCCGCCGCCATCATCGGCGGCGCCATCGCCGCCAACAGCGGGCCGCGCTATTACGCGCCCGCCCCCGGCTATGTCGCCTATGACGGCTATTACGCGCGCTACCCGCATCGCTGCCACGGCGGCTACTGGGCCCGCCGCCCGGTCTACGACCGCTGGGGCAATGTCCGCGGCTGGAGCCGGCCGCGCTTCATCTGTCCTTAACCGCCCTTAATCTTCGCGTAACCGCTCGGGTGCAAACTCCGCGCAAACATCCCTGGGCCGGTGGGCCTGAAAGGAACTGACATGAACCTCAAGGTCATTGCGCTGGCAGCGGTTGCCCTGTCGGCCGTCGCGCTTCCGAGCACCGCGGATGCCCGCTGCCGCGGCTGCGCCGTCGGCGCCGGCGTTGTCGGCGGTCTGGCGCTTGGCGCCATTATCGGCTCGTCGATCGCCAACAGCCAGCCGCGCTATGCCGAGCCGGCCCCGGTCTATGGCGGCCCCCCGGCCTACTACGCGCCGGAATATGTCGAAGGCCCGGTCTGCCACATCGAGCGGCAGCGCTTCTGGGACGGCTACGGCTGGCGTCACCGCCGCGTCGAAGTCTGCGACTGAGGCGACGCCCGAAACCTGACCATCCGTCATGCCCGGCCGAAAGCCGGGCATGATTATTTCTACCGGCGCATATGCGTCAGCACCGCCGCCGTCGGCCAGCAATCGACCTTCAATCCGTTGGCCTTCTGATACTTGCCGAGCGCCGCGCGCGTCAGCATCCCCGCCTTGCCGTCGATCTTGTCGGCGTAAAGCCCGAGTTCTGTCAGCCGCTGCTGCATCGCCTCGACGTCCCTGGTCTTGAGCTGGTCGGTCTTGCTCCACGGCGTCTCGAACGACTTGGCGCCGGCGATGCGGTCGGCGAGATGGCCGACGAACAGGACGTAGAGATCCGAGAAATTGTATTCCTTGATGACGTAATAGTTCTTGGTCGTCAGGAAGGCCGGGCCGTAGCTGCCTTCCGGCTGCAACAGCGACGCCGGCTGCGAAAGCGCCTGCGCGGTCAGCTTGCGCGGCGGCGCCAGCAGAAATCCGCGCTTCACCCAGTCGCCGACGGGCATGGTGATGTCGGGCGTGCCGATCGAGCAATCGGCATTGGCCGGCGCGCGCACTTCATAGGCCCAGCGCTCGCCGCTCTGCCAGCCTTTGCTCTGCAATTGCTTGGCGGCGGAGGCCAGCGCATCCGGCACCGAGCGAAAAATATCGGCGCGGCCGTCGCGGTCGAAATCGACGCCGAGCTTGTAGAATTCCGACGGCAGAAACTGGGTCAAGCCCAGCGCCCCGCCCCAGGACGAGCGCATGTCGGCGCGCGGCGTGCCGTCCTGAATCATTTTCAGCGCATAGAGAAACTCGGTCTGGAACAGCTCCTTGCGCTTGCCGGTGAAGCCTTGCGTCGCCAGCACACGCAGCGCGTCATGCGGCAATTTGTAGGAACCGTAATCCGTCTCGCGCGCCCAGATCGCCAGCACGATATTGCCGGGCACGCCGAATTCCTTGTCGATGCGCGCCAGCGTATCGCGGTACTGCGCGGCCAACTGGCGGCCGCGCGCCGCCAGCCGGTCGAAGCTCGACTCGCGCAGATACTGCGACGGCGTCTGCACGAATTCGGCCTGCCCCGGCGGCGGCCTCTCGGGCCGGCCCGGAAGTTCGAGATCGGGCAGCGTGAGGTCCGGCTCAAGCCCGCGTATCGACGCGTCGAACACGGCGCGCGACACGCCGAATTGTTGCGCGCGCGGCCACATGCTTTCGAGAAACGTGCTGAACGCCGCGTCGGCGCGCGCCGCCGATGTGGCGTTCAGCAGGAACACCGCGGCAACCAGAAGTTTGGTAATCGGCATCAGCATCGTTACCGCCAGCGTTAGGCGTAGATGGCGGCAAAAGATTGACCCGCCCTCAATCGGCAGATCGCGCTTTGGTGCCGGTGATCGCGCTTTTCAGTTCGGCAATCTCGGCGCGCAATTGCCGAATCTCGCCGATCATCGGCTCGGTTTCCTCGTGTATGAGTTTGCGTTCCGCCGCCATTTCGTCCTGCACCACCTTGTCGTGCTCGGCTTGCATGGCGTTGACCACGACGCCGATGAACAGGTTCAGTGCGGCGAAGGTGGTGACGATGATGTAAGGCACGAAGAACGCCCAGGCGTAGGGAAATTTCTCCATCACCGGGCGCACGATCCCCATCGACCAGCTTTCCAGGGTCATGATCTGGAACAGCGAATAGGCCGAGGCGCCGATATTGCCGAACCATTCTGGGAAGTCCGCCCCGAACAACTTGGTCGCCATCACCGAAAACACGTAATAGATCAGCGCCAGCAGCGCGACGATCGAGCCCATGCCCGGAAGCGCCGTGATCAGCCCGCCAACAACGCGGCGCAGCGACGGCACCACCGTGATGAGCCGCATCACGCGCAGGATGCGCAGTGCGCGCAGCACCGAGAGGTTTCCGGTTGCCGGCATCAGCGCCACGGCGACGACAAAGAAATCGAACAGGCTCCACGGATCGCGGAAGAACGCCAGCCGGGCCACGAAGATGCGCGCGCTCAGCTCGAGCACGAAAATAGCCAGGATTGCGGTATCCAGGAAACCGAGCACCGGCCCGAACGCCGCCATGGCCGCCGGGCTGGTTTCCAGGCCGAGAGTAATCGCGTTGACGACAATCAGCCCGGTAATGATCCATTCGCTGCGAGGATTGTTGAGGATACCTTTGAGCCAGCTACGCACCTAGTCCCCCAAATCATGGCGATTACGCCGACCGGACTTATAGGCGATTCGGTTTGGCGCAAGGCATGATTCGCTCGAAGCAGTGGGCGATATCAGCCGCTCACCCACCAGATGCGGACACGCAGGCCGTCAAGGGCACCGTATTGTGGAAAAGCTCGAACGTTCGAGGAACATCCGCGAATCAGAGAACGGAGAGTGGACGGTAAATCGCGGATTAACGCAGCCCGCTCACGACGTGTTTCTTCCGCTTCGGCAAACGCGAGGCGACGCAGCTTTTGTGTTGATGACACGGCGACCACCGCGGTTTAGGCCCGCCGGCAATTGACGGAATCAGCCGGCGATGCCTTCATGTCAGTAATGTTTTCGCGCGTGAGAAACTATTTCAAGGATGCCCGGCTGGCGCGCATGAGCGACGGCTCGCTGTGTCTGGTCCGCGACCTTGGGCCCGTTAAGGGCGGCAAGGGCATGAAGCACCACGAATTGATGATGCCCCTGAGCGTGCGCGGCCTGCTCAACGCCGCGCGGCCGGCAAGAAGCGCTGCCGACTGGCCGGTACCGGCGGACGGCCTCGGGGCGAATTAGCCAAGAGCCGCGGCATTCGCCGTATAGCGCGAGTCCTCTTACACTGCTGTCGCGCGGTTATCAGCCTATTCCGCCTGTATCGCTGCAATCATCGCGTCGACCGCCGCCGCTTGCTCGAGCCCGGCCTCCTGCACCAGCGCCCGCCAGGTGTGAAAGCTCAGTGCGAGGTGCAGCATCGCGCGCTGCTTCGTATTGAGCTTGGCGCCGAGCACCTCGTGCCAGCCTTTGACGACGGGCTGGGCGCGCGTCCTCTGAATTTCCTGCACCATTGGATGGCGCTCGACGTCGCGCATCACGTTGCTCAGCAGCGAGGCGTTGCGCCCATACCAGCCGTAGATGGCGCCAAGGGCAGTGGTCAGCCGTTCGACCTGGCCGGCGGTTCCGCGCCAGGCATCGGCCGTCGGGATCGGATCACGCTCGTGCGCCAGCCCCGAGCAGGCCGTGAAGATGCTGCGTTCGTCCGGGAAGTGCGCGTAGAGCGTGTGGCGCTGCACGCCGGCCTTCTCGGCGATCATGCTCAAGGTGGTCGCCGCCGGCCCGATGGTCGAGTGCAGTTCGACCGCGGCCTCGACGATGCGCTGGCGGGTCTCGGCCTGCTGTTCAGCGCGTTTTTTCAGGGTGTAGGAACGGGTCAAATTTCATTGCACATAACTGTGCATCCATATTGACAGGGGCGCCATATTTCGATACACGCGTATGTATATCGAAAATAGGCCGTTGTCCACCCCCGGACGCGGCCCACCCGAAAGGAGACCAAAATGGAGACCAAAATCGCCGAAATTGCCGACGGCATCTATCGGCTCTCGACCTTTGTGCCGGATATCGCCCCGCCCGCCGGCTTTGCCTTCAACCAGTTCCTCATTCTCGGTGACGAACCGCTGATGTTCCACACAGGCTTGCGGAAGATGTTTCCGCTCAACCGCGAAGCCCTCTCCCGCATCATTCCGCCGGAAAAGCTGCGCTGGATCGCGTTCGGCCACTATGAGGCCGACGAATGCGGCGCGATGAACGAATGGATGGCGGTGGCGCCGAACGCGCAGGTTGCCCACGGGCAGACCGGCGTCATGGTGTCGCTCAACGACATGGCCGACCGCGCGCCGCGTGTGCTTGCCAACGGCGAGACCATCGACCTCGGCGGCGGCAAGCGGGTGCGCTACATCGACACGCCGCACACCCCGCACGGCTGGGACGCCGGCGTGATGTATGAGGAATCGACCGGCACACTGCTGTGCGGCGACCTGTTCACCCAGCTCGGCGACAACCCGGCGCTGATCCATGGCGGCGACATAGTCGGACCGGCGATCGC
>JAUSBQ010000158.1 GCA_030651965.1 Pseudolabrys sp.
CGCGGCGGGTGATGGTGGAAAATTCCATCGCCTTGAGAAACGCAATCAGGTTCTTGTAGTCCGGCTCGTGCACCGCGAGGTCGTCGACCGCGACCTCGAGCGGCACGTTCTGGTCCAGCGTCACCAGCCGCTTCGAGATGCGCGCGACCTCCGCATTGTCGATCAAGGTCTGGCGGCGCTTGTCCTGCTTGATTTCGGAGGCTCTGGCGAGCAGCGTTTCCAGATCGCCATATTCGCCGATCAACTGCGCCGCGGTCTTGACGCCGATGCCGGGCACGCCGGGCACGTTGTCGGATGAATCGCCGATCAGCGCCTGCACCTCGATCACCTTGTCGGGACCGACGCCGAATTTCTCCATCACCTCGGCCGGGCCGATGCGCTTGTCCTTCATCGTGTCGTACATGGTGACGCAGTCGTTGACGAGTTGCATCAGGTCCTTGTCGGACGAAACGATGGTGGCGGTGGCGCCGGCCTCGCAGGCGAGCCGCGCATAGGTCGCGATCAGATCGTCGGCCTCGAAGCCGGCCTGCTCCAGGCAGGGAATTTCAAACGCGCGCACGGCGTCGCGGATCAACGGGAACTGCGGCCGCAGGTCCTCCGGCAGATCGGGCCGGTGCGCCTTGTAGGCGGGGTACATCTCGGTGCGAAATGTTTTTTCCGACTTGTCGAACACCACCGCCAGATGCGTCGGCTTGTTGTTCTGCGGCATTTCGGCCAGCAGCTTCCACAACATGTTGCAGAAGCCGAGCACGGCATTGACCTGCAAGCCGTCCGACTTGCGGGTCAGCGGCGGCAGCGCGTGATAGGCGCGAAAAATGTAGCCCGAGCCATCGACCAGGAAGACGTGGTCGCCCTTTTTCAGCGCGCGGCCGGCAGATCCCGACGCCGCGGGCGCGGAACTGGCAGGCGAGGCTGCGGCGGGCTTGGATTTAGCGGCGGATTTGGATTTCGCGGATGTCGGCATGGCCCGAATGTGGGCCGTCAGCCGGGCTTAATCAATGCGCGGAAGTGAGCCTGTGGACGGCTACTCCGCCGGCTGCATGACCGGGCGTGGCGCAGGCTTGGCCTTGTCCGGCACCAGCCAGAACATGGCGGGCCGCTCGAACAGGAAATTGGCGCCGACGGCGCGCGCCGCCCAGAACATGGCGAGCGAGCCGAGAACGCCACAAGCGGTGACGATCACCGAGATCGTGCCGATATCGGTGATGACGCCGGTCTTGAGCAGCACGGCGCGGCTGACCGCCATCGGCAGGAAGAAGGCGAGATAGATGACGATCGAGTTGCGGCCGCAATATCGCAACGGCTTGAAGACGCCGTGGCGCGCCAGCAGCGCGGAAAGCGTGGCGACTGCGGCGGCGCCGAGCAGGCCCATGCCGAGCGAGACGAACGGTAGCGCAGCCAGGCCTTCGCGCACCATGAGGCCGTTGAACAGGGCCCAGACCAAAAGACCGCCAATGGCGATCGGCGTGTTGGCCTGCGCGTCCGCGGCGAGCGTGAAGACGTAACGGGCGGCGATATAGCCGGTGTAGAAGTAAACGAAGCGGGCGGCGAATTCGTCCGGCACCATCCAGCCGGTGTTGAGCTGCGAGATTTCCAGCGCGGCGGCGGCAAGCCAGACGACGGCCACCGGCACGCGGCGCAGCAACTTCACGACGACGAAGAAGATCGGCAGCAGATAGATGAACCACAAGGTGCCGAACGGATCGATCAGCGAGACGAGATAAAGCCGCGCCACTTCGATAAGGCCGCTCTCGGCGGCGATGCCGGGCGCCTTGAACGCGAACTGGATGGTCATCCACAGCAGGTAGAAGTAGACGAAGTGGACGACCTTGCGGTCGATATAGGTACGCCAGTCGCGGTCGATGACCTGCGCCAGGAACAGTCCCGAGATCATGAAGAAGTCCGGCATGCGGAACGGCCGGGCGAAGTCGACAACCGCGTGCAGCCAGCCCTCGCGGCCGCTCGCCGCTTCGACGCCGAGCGTCGAGTGCATCATCACCACGAAGATGATGCAGAAGCCCTTGGCGTAGTCGACCCAGTCGATCCGAATTTCGTTTCGGGTTTCCTGCCGGCCTACAACTTCACTGTGCTGCATTTTCATGACACCGTTCATGCGGCAGACATGACAGAACTCGGTTTCATTACCCTTTACGCGGTCGCAGAAACCATGGCCGGTTTGACGCCCTCGCAACGCCGGAACGTCTCTGCTATGGAAAAGCGGCTGTTTTGGCCACCCGCCGTTAACCATGCCGGCGGCTCGGACCTTAAAGTAACGGACTTGTGAAAATGCGCGTCGCCATGATCGGCTCGGGATATGTCGGCCTCGTGTCCGGGGCCTGCTTCGCCGATTTCGGCCATGAGGTTACCTGCGTCGACAAGGACACGGCGAAAATCGCCGCGCTCAATACCGGCGAAGTGCCGATCTACGAGCCGGGCCTGACCGAGTTGGTCGCCGCCAACGCCAAGGCCGGGCGGCTGAAATTCACCACCGATCTCGCCGCCGCGGTGAAGGGCGCTGACGCGGTGTTCATCGCGGTCGGCACGCCGTCGCGGCGCGGCGACGGTCATGCCGATCTCAGTTACGTGTTTGATGCCGCGCGCGAGATCGCCGGCGCGCTGTCCGGCTTCACCGTGGTCGTCACCAAATCGACCGTGCCGGTCGGCACCGGCGATGAGGTCGAGCGCATCATCCGCGAAACGCGCACTGACGCCGATTGCGCGGTGATGTCGAACCCGGAATTCCTGCGCGAAGGCGCCGCCATTCAGGATTTCAAGCGCCCCGACCGCATCGTCGTCGGCGGCGACCATACGCGCGGCCGGGAGGTGATGAGCGAACTGTATCGTCCGCTCTATCTCAACCGCTCGCCGATCATGTTCACCGACCGGCGCACCGCCGAGCTGATCAAATACGCGGCCAACGCCTTTCTGGCCACCAAGATCACCTTCATCAACGAAATCGCCGATCTGGCCGAGAAAGTCGGCGCCGACGTGCAGGAGATCGCGCGCGGCATCGGCCTCGACAACCGCATCGGCTCGAAATTCCTGCATGCTGGTCCGGGCTACGGCGGCTCGTGTTTTCCCAAGGACACGGTGGCGCTGATCAAGACCGGCCAGGATCATGGCGCGCCGTTGCGCATCGTCGAGGCGGTGGCGGCGGTCAACGATACGCGCAAGCGGGCGATGGCGCGCAAGGTGGCGGCCGCGGTTGGTGGCGACATGCGCGGCAAGACAATCGCCGTGCTGGGCCTGACGTTCAAGCCGAACACCGACGACATGCGCGAAGCGCCGTCGATCCCGCTGATCACAGCATTGCAAGACCTGGGCGCGACAGTGCGCGCCTACGATCCGGTCGGCATGGAACAGGCCAAGGGCTTCCTCAACCATGTGACCTTCTGCGACGACGCTTATGCCTGCGCCAAGGGCGCGTCGGCTTTGGTAATCGTGACGGAGTGGGAGCAGTTCCGCGCGCTCGACTTCGCCCGTCTCAAGGATGCGATGGCCAATCCGCTGCTGGTCGATTTGCGCAATATCTATCGCGCCGACGACGTCGCGCGCCACGGCTTCGCCTATGACAGCGT
>JAUSBQ010000160.1 GCA_030651965.1 Pseudolabrys sp.
GTAAGGAAGGTCGCCGCGCGAGCATAGATCGCGGATGCGAAACATGACACCTGCGCGTCGAATATGTCCGCGAAGGTCCCTGCCTACGGCGGTGCGAAGCAGCGGAGTATTTTCAACCAAATCGTCAGCGAGTAGTACGCCCTCGCTAACGCCTCTAATCATTTCACCATCAGTGGCCGGATAAAAAGCTTCATCCAGCCGCTTTTGAAATTCGTCTTCCATGAAACAGTCCCTTCCGAGGCTCGTCAGCGCCAATGCAAGCTGATTACGGAAAATGCTGTCTCATGTAAAGTAAATTACCGACTTATCCCCAACGTCCGGTTTTCGTTATTTCTTTCCGACGCTTAGCGGTCATGCGATCGCTCGCGTCTTCCGTCATCTCCAGTTTTTCGGGCAATTTCAGCCCTTGCGCGCGAAAAGATTGCCGATCATCGACGAAAACATGCCCGGAACTTCCGCGGGCTGGAACGGCACCGGCCGGCACATGCCCATGGTGATGAGGCCGATCCGCGCCATGCGCTGTCCGGCATACATCGACTCGGCGGTGTTGGCGGCGATCCGCTCGGCGAGCGCGCCGCCGATATGCTGCGTCAGGGTCATGCCGGCGAGATCGACGGCGCCGAGTTTGCCGGCCTCGGTCAGCAGCCGGCGCAACAGATGCGCGGTGGCCGCCGCCGTCGGCCGGTGGCCATAGCAGGCGGCGACGCCGCGCACCATGCGCACGCTCATCGCGACAAAGAACAGCACGTCGGTCATCGCGGTCGGCGACACCGCGGTGATGCCGAAGGCGCTCGCGGTGGCGCGGCGCACCACCGCCTCGGCGCGGCGGTCGAGCGGCGACATCACCGTGCGCGACAGCAATTCCAGTTGCTGCGCCGGCGTATGATGGACCTGCGCCTGACGCTGAAAGGTCTCGATCGCCTTTTCGGTCTCGGGGTCCTTCGGCACCACCGCCAGCACGCCGCGGAGCGCGTCGCGCATATCGGCCGGGCGCAGGTTTTCTTCCGCGAAACGCTTCTGATGTTCTTCCACGCTCTTCAGCGCGTAAAAGCTTCGCATCTCGCGCCCGATCACCAGCGCCGCGCCGCCGAAACCCAGCGTCACCACCGCCGACGCCGCAGCGCCCAGCGTCACGCTCGTCGCAAATGCGCTGGAGATCCACAAATAGGCGTCGATGCCGAGCCAGCCGACCACCGCGGCGGCAAGCCCATAAAGCCCGAGCCGCACCCAGCCATCGCGCCGGCGCGGCTTCACGGCGATGGCCCCGGCGCTCTGCGTCACCGGCGCGCGCTCGCGCGGCACGATGCGTTCGGTCTCTTCCGTCTCCATCACCAGAGGCGCGTGCGGCGTCGCAAAAGGCCGCGCATCCGCCGGTGCGTCATCGACGATGACACGCGGGCCGGATTTTGCTTGGCGCGGTTTGGCGGGATCGTTCATCGCAGCCGGTCTCCGATCAGATAGTCGAGCGCGAGATCGAGATTGATGTGCGGAATGCCGTCGACCGGCGCCGGATCGATCAAAGGCGGCTCGAATTTCGGAATGCCGAGAAACGGCGCGCCCCATGTATCGGGCCGCGGCGGCTGCACCGGGATCGGATCGATGTAAAACCGCGTCTGCTTGCCGGCGCCGACCATGCGCCCGATCACGCCCTGGCGGCCGTCCACCTCCTGCGCGGCGTCCAGGGTGGACGCTACCGACGCCAGCGTGGTGAAATTTATGTCGGCATTGCTGCCGCGCGCTTCCAGTGCCGGGATCGCCGCCATGTTGCGCAGCAACGCGCTCATGTTGTCGCGCTGCGGGTCGGGAATATGGTCGGCCTTGGTGGCGGCGAACAGGACCCGCTCGACGCGCGCGCTGCCGATCAGCTTGGTCAGGATATTGTGCTGGCCGTAGCGGAAGCTTTGCAGAATGGCTTCGGTCGCCAGCCGCGTATCCTCGAACGCCTCGCGTCCGGCGAGCAGCGCGCCGAGCACATCGACCAGCACGATCTGGCGGCCGTAATGCCGGAAGTAGTCTTCGTAGAATCGCGCGACGACTTCCTTCTTGTAGACCTCGTAGCGCTCTTCCATCAGCGCGCCGAGCGTGCCGCTGGTGGCCCGGTCGGTGCCTTCGGGCATGTCGAGCGGCGCGAACCAGAGATAAGGCACATCGCCGAGCGCGCCCGGACAGACGAAGCGGCCGGGTTGCAGATAGCTCAGGCCATGTTTGTCGCGCCCGGTGATCAGCAGCGCGCGGTAGAGATCGTGCGCCTGCTTGGCGACGGCTTCGCTCGACGGCTCGCCGTGTGGATGATCGGCGATGAAGGCCATGAAGTCCGCTGCCGGTTCGGCGCGCAGGCCGCGCCGCCACAGTTGGATCATGGCGCGCGACCATTCGGCGTAGCTCTGCGACATCAGCGGCAGGTCGAGCAGCCATTCGCCCGGATAGTCGACGATGCGGAGTTTCAAGGTCGCCGCGCCGCCGCTGATGCGGCCGAGCATGTTGCCGAGCAATCCGGTCGGGACGAAGCGGATGTCCACACCGATCTCGCTGATGTCGGCGGTGGCGCGCGGCCAGCCGGCCGGCGTTCTGGCCATCGCCTCGATATTGTCCATATACGGAAAGCGCGGCAAAAGGTGCGCCTTGGCGCCTTCCTGGCGCGCGGCGATCAGCCGGCCCTCGCCGACCACCTTGAGGAGCGGCATCCGGTTGGGGTTATGCAGCGCGCTGAGCAGGTTGTGGACGAGACTGGTAATAAAGACTGTTTTGCCGGCCCGGCTTAAGCCAGTGACAGCGAGCCAGACGGTCGAGCCCTTGGCCAATTCGGTCAGGTCCGGCACATCGTTCAGCCAATCGGCCAAACCGCCCAACGCGGGAATCTTCAACATGCCGTGGTTCTCGCCCATCCGTGTCACTTTTCGCCACCGGCTCTTCTGTGTTCATGTAAAGACCGCCGGGCCGGTTTCAATGCGCCAGCCGGCCGCAGCCAAAATAACGGAATGACGATGTCCGACCCAGCCGACCCTGAACTCCCCGCGCCCTTTGTCTCCTCGACGATGCGGATCCAGCCGCAATGGATCGACTTCAACGGCCATCTCAACATGGCCTATTACGTCGTGTTTTTCGACCAGGCCGTGGACGAGCTGTACGAACGGCTCGGCCTCGGCCCCAACTATCTCAAGACGCGCAACCACTCGACCATGGTCGCCGAAATGCACGTCCGCTATCTGCGCGAAGTGAAAGAGAGCGACCCGCTGCGCGTCCGGTGCCAACTCCTGGCCTACGACGCCAAGCGCATCCATTTGTTCGAGGAACTGGTGCACGCCACCGAAGGCTGGGTGTCGGCGACCTGCGAGACGATCACCCTGCACGTCGACATGGCCGCCAAGAAGGTGGCGCCGTCCTGGCCTGGCAACGTCCTGACGGCGCTGGAGCGGCTCCAGGCGGCCCATGCCGGCCTCCCCGTCCCCGAAAGCGTTGGCCGCCGGGTGGCGATGCCCGAAAAGCGCGCGTAACCGCCTGCCCTACCCTCGAAATTGCCACGGGCGAGTGCCATGTTCGGGATATAAGGAATCATCCCGATTATGGCCGAACCCAAGCGTCACGTGTCAGCGCCGAGCGCCCCCATTCCGGGCGGGATTGCCGCGCGGGCGATGGCCACCCGCACCGCCAACACGCCTTATCTGGCCGATTTGAACCCGGAACAGCGCGAGGCGGTCGAGACGCTCGACGGCCCGGTCCTCGTCCTGGCCGGCGCCGGAACCGGCAAAACACGAGTCCTTACGACCCGGATCGCGCACATCCTGAACCTCGGCCGCGCCCACCCGCGCGAAATCCTGTCCGTCACCTTCACCAACAAGGCGGCCCGCGAGATGAAGGAGCGGGTCGGCAAGATGGTCGGCTCGATCGTCGAGGGCATGCCCTGGCTCGGCACCTTCCACGCCATTGGCGTCAAGATCCTGCGCCGCCACGCCGAGATGGTCGGCCTCAAGAGCGATTTCACCATCCTCGGCGTCGACGACCAGATCCGCCTGATCAAGCAGCTCATCGAGGTCGAGAAGCTGGACGAGAAGCGCTGGCCGGCGCGCGTCTTCGCCATGATTCTGGACGGCTGGAAAAACCGCGGCCTGACGCCCGACCAGGTGCCGGCCGGCGAGGCCGCGGCCTTCGCCAACGGCAAGGGCAAGAAGCTGTACGCCGCCTATCAGGAGCGGCTGAAGACGCTCAACGCCGCCGACTTCGGCGACCTGCTGCTGGAATGCATCCGCCTGTTCCGCGAACACCCGGACGTGCTGCGGCAATACCAGATGCGCTTCAAATACATCCTGGTGGACGAATATCAGGACACCAACGTGGCGCAGTATCTGTGGCTGCGGTTGTTGTCGCAGACGGCGAGTGCTCTTCCCTCTCCCCGTCCTTCACGGGGAGAGGGTGGCGCATCCGAGCAAAGCGAGGATGCGTCGGGTGAGGGGCTGGACCTCGCTGACACTTTCGACGTGGCTGCCCCTCACCCCGACCCTCTCCCCGTGAAGGACGGGGAGAGGGAGAAGAAAAAAAACATCTGCTGCGTCGGTGACGATGACCAGTCGATCTATGGCTGGCGCGGCGCGGAGGTGGATAATATTTTGAGATTCGACCATGACTTCCCCGGCGCGAAGGTCATTCGCCTCGAAAGAAATTACCGCAGCACCGGCCACATCCTCGCCGCCGCCTCGGCGCTGATCGCGCACAACGAAGGCCGGCTCGGCAAGACGCTCCGCACCGAGGACGTGCTCGGCGAAAAGGTGCAGGTCACCGGCGCCTGGGACTCGGAGGAAGAGGCGCGCGCGATCGGCGAAGAGATCGAGCAGATGCAGCGCGCCGCCCGCGACGAGGGTCAGGATCATCCGCTCGACGAGATCGCTATTCTGGTGCGCGCCTCGTTCCAGATGCGCGAATTCGAGGAACGCTTCATCCAGCTCGGCCTGAACTATCGCGTCATCGGCGGCCCGCGTTTCTATGAGCGTGCCGAAATCCGCGATGCGCTCGCATACTTGCGCGTCATAGCACAGCCGGCCGACGACCTGGCGTTCGAGCGCATCGTCAATGTGCCGAAGCGCGGCCTCGGCGACGCTACCGTGCAGATGCTGCACGATTATGCGCGGCGGCAGCGCATTCCGCTGACGGAAGCGGCGCGCATTCTTTCTTCCACCGACGAGATGAAACCGAAACCGCGCGGCGCCTTGCGCGAGCTGATGGCGAATTTCGAGCGCTGGCGCAAACAGAAGGACACGCTGCCGCACACGGAGCTCGCTGAAATCGTGCTCGACGAGAGCGGCTATACCGAGATGTGGCAGAAGGACCGCTCGGCCGACGCCGCCGGCCGCCTCGAAAACCTGAAAGAGCTGGTGCGCTCGATGCAGGAATTCGAGAACCTCGCCGGCTTCCTCGAGCACATCTCGCTGGTGATGGACACCGACCGCTCCGAAGGCGAGCAGGCCGTCAACATCATGACGCTGCATTCCGCCAAGGGGCTGGAGTTCGACACCGTGTTCCTGCCCGGCTGGGAGGAAGGCCTGTTTCCGCATCAACGCTCGCTCGACGAAAGCGGACGCAACGGGCTGGAGGAGGAACGCCGCCTCGCCCATGTCGGCATCACGCGCGCGCGCAAACGCGCCAAGATTTTTTTCGCGTCGAACCGGCGCATTCACGGCATGTGGTCGACCAACATTCCGTCGCGCTTTCTCGACGAGCTGCCGGAGGCCAATGTCGAGGTGAAGGAAGCGGCCGGCGGCACCGGCGGCTTCGGCATGTCGGGCTATGGCGCCTCGCGCTTCGACGACGCGCAAAGCTTCGGCTCGACCTACAACACGCCGGGGTGGCAACGCGCGCAATCGCGCAAAGGCGCGGGCGGCTTCGACGTGACGGGCAA
>JAUSBQ010000163.1 GCA_030651965.1 Pseudolabrys sp.
GAAGCGGACGGCGTACCCGGCGCCGACAAAGAATACGGGCGATGAATCACGGCCGCTGTTTGAAAATTGAATCTGGAACGCGCCGCGTTCTCTCTTTCCCTCTCCCCGCATTGCGGGGAGAGGTGGCCCGCCGAAGCGCATGCGCAGGCGGGTCGGTGAGGGGCCGGCGCTGAGCAAGCGGCGAACTCGCCCCTCACCCGGCTCGCCATAGCGCGTCGAAAACGCGCTTTTGGCTCGCCACCCTCTCCCCGTAAGAACGGGGCGAGGGAAAGTAAGATGCCCTTGCCCTGCCGCAAAATTATCGTCTCATCTTCATCAGTGATTCGTTTTTTCGCGCGTTCGCCGCAGGAGTTCCATCATGCCGTGGTTCCGCAATCATTATGTCTGCAAGGTGTGCGGCGGCCATTGGCTGGCCGAGGGTGCCGAATCGCAAGAAGCCGATTGCCCGCATTGCCGCGCTTACGGCGTCATGCCGTACAAGAGCGACGACTGGACCTGCGTGATCGAGCCGCTCGGCAACGGCTTCGTCGTGCTCGAATGCACGCGCGTCAATGCGCACGGCCCGGACTACAAGCGCCGCAAGCGCTTTCCGTCGCGCGAGGCGGCGCAGGAGTTCATCAGGTCGCGCGCGGCGTGACGGCCTAACGCGTCTCGAATTGCAACTTCGCCAGCCGCGCATACAGCCCGCCATTGGCCGAAAGCTGGGCGTGCGTGCCCTCCTCGACGATGCGGCCCTTGTCGATCACCAGAATGCGGTCGCACGACAACACCGTGGCCAGCCGGTGCGCGATGACGATGCTCGTGCGCTGCTGCATCAATTGCGTCAGCGCCGCCTGCACGAGCGTCTCGCTCTCGGCATCGAGCGCCGAGGTCGCCTCGTCGAGCAGCAGCAGCGGCGCCTCGCGCAGAATGGCGCGGGCAATGGCGATGCGCTGGCGCTGGCCGCCGGACAGCGTGATGCCGCGCTCGCCGACCTGCGTGTCGTAGCCTTGCGGCATGCGGGCGATGAACTCGGCCGCATGCGCCGCTTCCGCCGCTTTCTCGATCTCGGCGTCGGTAGCCTCTAGCCTGCCGAAGCGGATGTTTTCGCGCACGGACGCGGCGAACACCACGGCGTCCTGCGGCACCAAAGCGATCTCGCGGCGCACCGCGGCCGGATCGGCGTCCGGCAGACGCACGCCGTCGAAGGTCACGGTTCCGCTCTGCGGATCGTAGAAGCGCAGGATGAGATGAAAGATCGTGCTCTTGCCCGCGCCGGAAGGCCCGACCAGCGCCAGCCTTTCGCCGGGCTTCACCGTGAACGACAGTCCATCGAGCACGAAAGCATCGGGCCGCGTCGGATAGGCAAAGCGCACAGCGTCGAAAGCGACTTCGCCGCGCACCGGCCTGGTCAGCGGCAGCGGATGCGCCGGCGGCTTGATCTGCGGCTCGACCTTGAGGATCTCAAACAGCCGCTCGGCTGCACCCGAAGCCTGCGCGATCTCGCCCCACACCTGGCTGAGTTCGCCCAGGCCGCCGGCGGCGAACACGGCGTAGAGGATGAACTGGCTCAGCCGTCCGGGCGTGATATCGCCGGCCAGCACGTCCTGCGCGCCGACCCACAGCACCAGCACGACGCTGGAAAAAATCAGAAAGATGGCGATCGAGGTCAGGATCGAGCGCGCCTGCGTCGCGCCGCGCGCCGCCTCATACGCCTGCTCGACCGCGCCGCCGAAACGCCGCGTCGCCAAAGTTTCGTTGGTGAAGGCCTGCAAGGTGCGCACCGCGCCGATCAGTTCGCTGGCGTAGCCGGATGCGTCAGCCAGAGTGTCCTGCGCGAGGCGGCTTTTCTTGCGCACGGCGCGGCCGAAGCCGACCAGAGGCAGCACGATCACCGGAATGGCGGCGAGCACGAACAGCGACAGCCGCGGGCTGGTCACCACCATCATGGTGGCGCCGCCGAAGAACAGGACGAGGTTGCGCAGCGCGATCGACACCGAGGCGCCGACCGCGGACTTGATCTGCGTGGTGTCGGCGGTCAGCCGCGACAGCATCTCGCCGGTCTTGGCGGTGTCGAAGAACGACGACGACAGCCGGGTGAGATGCGCGAACACGTCGGCGCGCAGATCGGCGACGATGCGCTCGCCGAGCGTGGTGACGAGGTAGTAGCGCATGGCGCTCGACAGCGCGAGCACCGCGACCACGGCGATCATCACGCTGAAGTAGCTGTCGATCAGTTCCGCCGCCTTGGCGGAAAAGCCGAAGTCGATCATGCGGCGGATCGCGACCGGCACCACCAAGGTGGTCAGCGCGGCCACCGTCAGCGCGACAAGCGCGGCCAGCGCGCGATAGCGGTAGCGGGCAATATAGGGCAGCAGCCGGGTCAGCGGCTTGACGCTCATCTTGCGCTTTTCGGCCGCCTGGGCCTGCTCGCTCAGCCCGCGTCCCTCACTGGCAAAACTCATGCAACGCGACGCCTTTTATTTGAAAAACGCCCGGTTCCGGCGCTACTTGTCTTCAATAGCCGGGACCATGCCCCGAGCGCTTGATATCGGTCAATCGCGATGATCTGCGGCTTGCCGCGCGGCCATTCGTCCTGTATAGACCGGCCAAATTCAGCATTTCGGCGCCATTTTGGCCGCCTGCTCGCTCCAAATCGAATAAACGGAAAAAGACCATGAAGGCCGATATCCACCCGGAATACCACACCATCAAGGTCGTCATGACCGATGGCAGCGAGTTCACCACCCGCACCACCTGGGGCAAAGAGGGTGACACGATGAACCTCGACATCGACCCGAAGTCGCACCCGGCCTGGACTGGCGGCCAGGCGCAGATGATGGATCGCGGCGGCCGCGTCTCGCGCTTCCAGAAGAAGTTCTCGGGCTTCATCAAGGAAAAGTAAGCGCTTCAATTGGCGCCGGAATAGAGAAAACCCCGGGCATGCCCGGGGTTTTTCGCTTTCAAGCACTGTGCGTTGAAAGGCGTCAGACTTTCTCGGTCCCGAACGCCGCCTTCAGCAGCCCGAGCTGGTGCTCGACCGGATTGATCGACGGCGCCTGTTCGGCTGCGATATTGTGAATGGTGTTGTCGAGCCGGCGCACCTTCATGTGCAGTTGTTGCGCGCGCTCGATCAAGGCGCGCAGCACGGCCGGCAGCAGCTCGACATTGTTCGGATCGTGATTGTCGGTGGCGGCCAGCTTGACCTTGGTCTTTTCCTTGTTGGCCTGGGCCAGCGACATCTCGCCTTCCTTGACCGCGCGATGCAGCAGTAGCCATGACGCAAGCTGCATCAGCCGGGTAGTCAGCCGCATGCTCTCGGTGGCGTAAGCCAGCGCCGCGGCGCGTTCGAGCGTCTTGGATTCGGCGCGGCCGGGACCGTCGAGATAGGTCGCGGTTTCCTCGACCAGCGCCATGCCGTCGCGAAACAGATCGGCGAAGGCCTGCGAATTGGCGAGGCGCTCACCGAACGATACCGGTTCCGCCGAACTGCTGAACAATGACTCGGACATAACGCTACGCCTCACCCTAGTCTTCTAAGCTGACGTTCTAAATTATTCTTGCGTGGCGCGGAGCGGCACACACGATGCCCCGTTCACGATTGGGTAAGCATGGCGCGGCCGGGCGCTTATTGTCCAGACGGCGCCGCCGCAAAGCTGCCGACATAGTTGCCAGGCAGGCTTAAAACGGAACGCAGTCCGGCAATTTGCCGGCACCTGCCCCGAAACGGGACAAAAAAGAGCCGCCGTTTCCGGCGGCTCGAAGTTGATAACAGGGAGGCGTCAAACAGAGTGGACAGGAGCCACTCAAAGTCCATGAAGATGGACGGTCATAGTAATAGTCGGGAAAGCTTACTGGCCGGTTAAGGACATAAATTAGGGGCCTGGTCACTTTTGACCATAAAAGCGGGTGGTTTTGCCGATCAACGCTTGAAAAACTGATCGGCGGCCGCCCGTTTGGCGCGCTTTTGCGCCATGTCGGCCTCCAGCCGTTTTATTTCGTCCTGCATTAACTGTATGCGCGCCTGCAGTTCCTCGACCGACAGCAGGCCAAGCTCCTGGCCGATCTCATGGGCGATCTTCTTTTTCGGCCGGTCGTCGTCGTCGAATGCCGCCATCTCGAGGCTCCCTTTTCTAAGAAACTTAGCGGCGCGGCGGCGGGTTGTCACACCGGCTCGTGCCGCCTAAACAGTGCCCTTCCGTCATGAAGCACGAGGACCGCATGGCCGACCTTGCGACCCACATGACCGTCATCGGCATCAAGGAAGCCGGTGGCCCTGAGGTCCTGGTGCCCGAGCAGCGCCCGGTCCCGGTGCCGCGCGACGACGAAATTCTGGTCAAGGTCGCCGCCGCCGGCGTCAATCGCCCCGACGTGCAGCAGCGCAAGGGCCTCTACCCGCCGCCGCCCGGCGCGCCGGATGTGCCCGGTCTGGAAATCGCCGGCGAGATCGCAGCCCTCGGTTCCGCCATCAAGCGCTGGGCGATCGGCGATCGCGTCATGGCGCTGGTCGTCGGCGGCGGTTACGCGGAGTACGCGGTCGCGCATGCCAGTCACGCCATGCCGGTCTCCGGCCTGTCGATGGTCGAGGCCGCCGCCGTGCCGGAAACGTTTTTCACCGTCTGGCACAATGTGTTCGAGCGCGGTGCGCTGAAAGAGGGCGAGACATTGCTGGTGCATGGCGGTTCTTCCGGCATCGGCACCACCGCGATCCAGCTTGCCAAGGCGTTCGGCGCGCGCGTCATCGTCACCGCCGGCTCGGACGATAAGTGCGAAGCCTGCCGCAAGCTCGGCGCCGACGTCGCCATCAATTACAAAACCGAAGACTTCGTCGAAGCCACCAAGACCGCGACCGAAGGCAAGGGCGCCAACGTCATCCTCGACATGGTCGGTGGCGACTACATCGGCCGCAATTACGAAGCCGCCAGCGTCGAGGGCCGTATCGTGCAGATCGCATTCGCCGGCTCGCCGAAAGCCACCGTCGATTTCCGCCGCATCATGCTCAAGCGCCTCCATCACACCGGCTCGACCTTGCGTGCGCGCGCGATCGCCGACAAAGGCGCGATCCGCGAGGCGATCGAGCAGAAGGTGCTGCCGCTTCTGGCGGCCGGCAAGGTCAAGCCGATCATCTACAAGACCTTCCCGCTCGCGCATGCGTCGGAAGCCCATGCGCTGATGGAGACCAGCACCCATATCGGCAAGATCGTGCTGGAGGTTTGAGGGGCCAAAGGCGGAAAATTCGCCGTAAACGCCGCCAGATACCGAAAAACACCGGGCCGGCCGTTAAGCCTATCCCCCGCCACAATCATGGTTAATCGCTAAATGCTTGCCCGCACCCCCGGCGGCCCGCTACTCCTTTGAGGGCGGGCCGGCGGATCAGCCGGGGGGGTAACGTTTGCATTCGAGGCGTGCCGTTCACCGACTAACGACCATATTCGTGCTGACCGCCGCCGTGCTCGTGGCGTCGCGCGCGCATGCCGTGGAAGCCGTGAACGTCCGCCTCGACACCCCGGCCATCGACATCACCGCCGCCACCGAGCGCGTACGGACGGACAACGACCGCATCCAGGTATCGACCGCCCCCGGCCCCGACGGCATCGTCCGCCGCATCGAGGTGCGCGCCCGCGAAGGCAACAACAACTGGGCGACCTTCGCGCTCACCAATAATTCCGACGAACAGATCGACCGCCTGATTGTCGTGCCGCATTACCGCATGGTCGGCTCCGGCCTGATCTGGCCCGATCTCGGTCTCTCGCGCGTTGCCGGTATCACCCCCTCCACCGGCGACCGTCCGCTGCGCCAGGAATCGACCACCTCGGACATCTTCCGCGTCACGCTCGACCCCGGCACCGTCATAACCTTCGTCGCCGAATTGCGCACCGATCGCCTGCCGCAGATTTATCTGTGGGAGCCCGACGCCTACAAGGACAAGGTCAACTCCTTCACGCTGTATCAGGGCATCGTCATCGGTATCGCCGGCCTGCTCGCGCTGTTCCTCACCATCCTGTTCGTGGTCAAGGGCTCGGTCATGTTTCCGGCCGCCGCCGCGCTCGGCTGGGCGGTGCTCGTCTACATCGGCATCGACTTCGGATTCTGGGGCAAGGTCTTCGACATGTCGGCCGGCGCCGAGCGCGTCTGGCGTGCCTGCGGCGAGGCGATCCTGTCGGCAACGCTACTCGTCTTCCTGTTCGCTTATTTGAATCTGTCGCGCTGGCATGTGCGCTACGCCCACATCACCATTGCCTGGCTGGCGGCGCTTGCCGCCTTGATCGCGGTCGCGGTGTTCGATCCGGCGGTGGCCGCCGGCATCGCCCGCATGTCGCTCTTGGGGATCGCGGTGTTCGGGCTCGCCCTCGTTGTCTATCTCTCAACGCATGGCTACGACCGCGCGGTACTGTTGATCCCGACCTGGCTGCTGCTGGTGGTGTGGACCGTCACCGCCGGCATCGCGGTGATGGGCGGCGCGCAGAACGACATTATCGGCCCGGCGTTGCTCGGCGGTCTGGTGCTGATCGTGATGCTGATCGGCTTCACGGTGATGCAGCACGCCTTCGCCGGCGGTATCACCCACGGCATCGTCTCCGACGTCGAACGGCGCGCTTTGGCGCTGACCGGCGCCGGCGACATGATCTGGGACTGGGACGTCTCGGCCGACAAGGTCTTCACTAGCCCGGAAACCGAACACATTCTCGGCCTCAAGCGCGGCACGCTGGAAGGCCCGGCGGCGCAGTGGCTGGAAGTGCTGCACTCGCTCGACCGCGACCGCTTCCGCGCTTCGCTGGACAGCGTCGTCGAGCAACGACGCGGTCGCCTCAACCAGGATTTCCGGCTGCGCGCCACCGACGGGCATTACTTCTGGTTCACGCTGAAGGCTCGACCGGTGGTCGGCTCCGACGGCGAAGTCGTGCGCGTCGTCGGTACGTTGACCGACGTCAGCGACTTCAAGAATGCCGAGGAACGGCTGCTGTTCGACGCCGTTCACGACAATCTCACCGGCCTGCCGAACCGCGAATTGTTCATCGACCGCATGGAAGCTGCCTTCGCCTTCGCCCGTTCCGACACCAATATCCGCCCGTCGGTCATGGTGATCGATCTCGATCGCTTCAAGCAGGTCAACGACTCCGTCGGCATCGCCGTCGGCGACTCGATCCTGCTGACCATCGCGCGCCGTCTGTCCCGTCTGCTCAAGCCGCAGGATACCCTGGCGCGGCTATCCGGCGACCAGTTTGCGGTGATCCTGTTGTCCGAGCGCGAGCCGGCGCGCATTGTCGCGTTCAGCGAAACTCTGCGCCGCGCGCTGCGCGCGCCGATCGCGTTCAACGACCGCGAAATCTTCCTGACCGCCTCGATCGGTCTGGCGCTGGCCGAAAACGCCCCGCACCGCACCGAGGAAGTGCTCAAGGACGCCGAACTGGCGATGTATTACGCCAAGCGCATCGGCGGCGACCGCATCGAAATCTTCAAGCCGGCGATGCGTGCGCGCAAGACCGACCGCTTGACGATGGAATCGGAATTGCGCCGCGCCATCGAGCGCCAGGAGATCAAGGTGCTGTTTCAGCCGATCGTGCGGCTGGAGGATCGCGCCATTGCCGGCTTCGAAGCGCTGGCGCGCTGGGATCATCCGAAGATGGGGCGGCTGTCGCCGGCCGAATTCATCTCGATCGCCGAGGAAATCGGGCTGATCGTCGACCTCGGTCTGTTCGTGCTCGACCACACCGCGAAGCAACTCGCGATCTGGCAGACCGCCACCAAAGGCCGCGAACCGGTATTTGCCTCGGTCAACGTGTCGTCGCGGCAATTGCTGCGCCACGATCTGATCCAGGATCTGCGCGGCGTTCTGGCGCGCACGCCGCTGACGCGCGGCTCGCTCAAGCTGGAGATCACCGAGTCGCTGGTGATGGAAAATCCCGAACACGCCGCGCAGATGCTCACCCGCATCAAGGAACTCGGCGCCGGGCTGTCGCTCGACGACTTCGGCACCGGGCATTCGTCGCTCGCCTACCTGCAACGGTTTCCGTTCGACACCATCAAGATCGACCAGTCCTTCGTGCGGACCACGACGCGCGGCACCCGGCCGGTCATCCTGCGTTCGATCATCGCGCTGGCGCACGATCTCGGTATGGAAGTTGTCGCGGAAGGCGCCGAAACCGACAGCGACGCCGTCGAGCTGTACCAGCTCGGCTGCGAATACGCGCAAGGCTTCGCCTTCGGCGAGCCGATGACCTCGGAAGCCGCCCACGATCTGCTGCTCGGCAAGCCGCCGAGCGTGCGCGCGTTCAAGGTGGCGTCGGAATAATCGTCAGGCGTGGCCGGCGTCGCGCGACAGGTGGCTGAGGTCGATGCCGATCTTGCGCAACGCCTTGTCATATTTGCCGCCGGTGTCGGCACCGAAAATCAATTCCGCATCGGCCGGGCAATGCAGCCAGCCGTTCTGCTGGATTTCCTGCTCGAGCTGGCCGGGAGCCCAGCCGGCATAGCCAAGCGCGAGGATGGCGCTTTCGGGTCCGTCGCCATGGGCGATGGCCTTGAGGATGTCGAGCGTCGCGGTCAGGCAGATGCCGTCGTCGATCGGCAGCGTCGAGTTCTCGATAAAGAAATCGGCCGAATGCAGCACGAAGCCGCGGCCGGTTTCCACCGGGCCGCCCTTGAGCACTTTCACGGCATCCGCGCCGGTCGGCAACTGGATTCGCTCGGCCGCCGGAATCACTTCAAGCTGCACCAGCAGATCGGGGAATTTGATGTTCGACGCCGGCTGGTTGACGACGATGCCCATCGCGCCTTCGGTCGAATGGGCGCAGACATAAATCACCGCACGTTCGAAACGTTCGTCGCCCATCGTCGGCATCGCAATCAGCATCTGCCCATCGAGATAGCCGCGCGCCGTGTGCGTGGCCGAGGCGGTTGATTTGCGCGAAGCTTTCATGGCGAAAAGGTACCCGATCGGCCGATCTTTGCAAACGAAGCGCACAAGCAAAAGTTCATCGGTCACAATTCGATTTTGGCTGGCAATTGTGGCAAAGTGACAATGCTGCCTAAGCGGTGGTCACCGGTTGCTCACAATGAATTCAATGGCGCGGCATGGCTTTTCCCCCTAGATCGACCGGCATGATCGACATCGGCAGTATTCATTTCCGCCATACCGGCCTGGCGCTCATCTTGTGCGGTGCCGTCCTGCTACCGGCTGCGCCCGCGCGTGCTGCCGACGCATCGGCCTGGAGCCAGGACAGCAAATCCGCGATCCGCCTGATCGCCGGCGCCAATAAAGCCGACGACACGGCGTTCCGCGCCGGCATCGAAGTCAAGTTGCAGCCGGGCTGGCATACCTATTGGCGCTATCCTGGCGATTCCGGCTTGCCGCCGCGCTTCGATTTCTCCGGCTCGGACAATGTAAAGACCGCCAAAGTGCGCTATCCGGCGCCGAGCTTGTTCAGCGATGGCGCCGGCAATTCGATCGGCTACAGCGGCACCGTCATATTTCCGGTCCAGGTCGTTCCGGGACAGGCGGGCAAGCCGGTCACGCTGCGGCTCAAACTCGAATATGCCGTGTGCGAGAAATTGTGCGTTCCAGCGGAAGGCCGCGCCGAGTTGCCGGTCGGCACTGGCCCGAGTGCGAACGAGGCGTCGTTGGCGGCCGCCGAAGCGCAGGTGCCCGTGCCCGCTTCGACCGCCGACCTGGAATTGAGCGTGCGGCGCGTCAACGATGCGCCGAAGCCGCTGGTCGCCGTCGACCTGAAAACGCTGGGCGGCAAAGCGGCGACAATTTTTGTCGAAGGGCCGAATCCGGAATGGGCGCTTCCCATCCCCAAACCGGCGCAAGGCGCGCCGCCCGGCCGCCAGCATTTCGGCTTCGAACTCGACGGCTTGCCGCCGGGCGTCAGCCCGAAGGGACCGTTCGAACTGA
Organism: Pseudolabrys sp.; assembly: GCA_030651965.1. Classification (GTDB taxonomy): domain Bacteria; phylum Pseudomonadota; class Alphaproteobacteria; order Rhizobiales; family Xanthobacteraceae; genus Pseudolabrys. The sequence goes on from JAUSBQ010000163.1 coordinate 9,878, forward strand.
CCTTCACCGTGGTCGAGGACGGCCGCGCCGTCGAGATCAAGACTCATCTCGACTAATCCGCGTAAAGGGGGCTATTTTGCCGCCGGAAACGCAAATCCATAAACGCTGAGAGGAAATCCCATGCCCATTAAAGTCGGTGACAAGCTGCCCACCACCACGTTCCGCGTGATGACCGCGGAAGGTCCGAAGCCGAAAACCACCGACGAGATTTTCAAGGGCAAGAAGGTCGCACTGTTCGCCGTGCCCGGCGCCTTTACCGGCACCTGCCACAAACAGCATATGCCGACCATCGTACAGTCCCTGGCGGCGCTGAAAGCGAAAGGCGTCGACACCATCGCGGTGACCGCCGTCAACGACATCTCTGTGCTGGATGCCTGGAAAAAAGCCACGAATGCCGAAGGCGTCGAGTTCCTCGCCGACGGCAATGCCGAATTCGCCAATGCGATCGATCTGTCACTCGACCTGACGAAAGCCGGCATGGGTGTCCGCTCGCGGCGTTATTCCATGTTGGTGGACGACGGCGTCGTGAAAAACGTCAATGTCGATGAGCCGGGCAAGTTCGAAGTGTCGAGCGGCGATGCGTTGCTGAAGCAGACTTAATTTTTGACTTCGATAATTAACGGTCATCGCCTGCCGGCGATGGCCGTTTTATTTTGTCGTCATCGCGCCTTTGGCGCCGGCGCGCGCCGCGATCAAGCCGGTACGCGCCAGTTCATCGGCGCGCTCGTTCATCGCGTGACCGGCGTGACCCTTGACCCAGTGCCAGTGCACGGTGTGCTGGCGCAGCGCCTCGTCGAGCCGCTTCCACAGATCGACATTCTTGACCGGGCTCTTGTCGGCGGTGCGCCAGCCGTTGCGCTTCCAGTTGTTGATCCAACTCATGATGCCGTTGCGCAGATACTGGCTGTCGGTATGCAGATCGACCGCGCAGGGACGCTTCAAGGCCTCCAGCGCCGCGATCGCCGCCATCAACTCCATGCGGTTGTTGGTGGTGTGCTCCTCGCCGCCCATCAATTCCTTTTCGCTATCGCCGAACGACAGAATCGCACCCCAGCCGCCCGGTCCCGGATTGCCCGAGCAGGCGCCATCGGTGTGAATGGTGACACGTAGTTCGGTCATCAAGATAATCCGTAATCGCTGGCGCTCTTCACCGCCTGATGAAAGCGCAGCTTGCCGCAATATTCCAGCGGGTCCTTCGGCTTGACCAGCGCGCCATCCGGCACCGCCAGCCAGTCGACGAGCCGCGTCAAAAGGAAACGCATCGCCGCGCCGCGCGCCAGCATCGGCAGCGCCGCATGCTCCTGAGCCGACATCGGCCGCACCTTCTCGTAAGCCTTGAGCAGCGCGCGGCCTTTGGTGACGTTGAAGGAATGGTCCGGCTCGAAGCACCAGCAGTTCAGGCAAATCGCCACGTCATAAGCAAACATGTCGTTGCAGGCGAAATAGAAATCGATCAGGCCCGACAGTCTGTCGCCGAGAAAGAACACGTTGTCGGGAAACAGATCGGCGTGGATGACGCCCGAGGGCAGATCGCGCGGCCAGCTTTTTTCCAGCACGTCGAGCTCGGTCACGATCTCGTTGCACAGGCCCTCGCGCACGCTGTCGCCGCGCGCGCCGGCATGCTCGAACAAAGGCCGCCAGCTTTCGACCGACAAGGCGTTCGGCCGTTTGATCGCAAAATCGGCGCCGGCCAGATGCAACCGCGCCATCGCTTCGCCGACCGCGGCGCAGTGGCCGGCATTCGGCTTGCGAATCCACAGCCCGTCGAGAAACGTGACGATCGCCGCCGGCCTTCCGGCGACAACGCCAAGCATGCCGCCATCTTTATTCTTCACGGGCTGCGGACAGGTCAGCCCGCGCGCCGCGAGATGCTCCATCAGGCCGAGAAAGAACGGCAGATCGGCTTCGGCGACGCGCTTCTCGTACAATGTCAGAATGAAATTGCCGGCGCTGGTGTGAACCAGAAAATTTGAATTCTCCACGCCTTCGGCAATGCCCTTGTAGGACAACAGTTCGCCGATATCGTAGCGGCCGATGAAACGCGCGAGATCGTCGGCGGAGACGTCGGTATAGACGGCCATGACAGGTCCCTACTCCGCCGCCTGGTTCTCCCGCAGCGGACGAGGCAGCGGAAAGAACACCCCCTCCTCGGCGGCGGAGACGGTTTCGACGCTGACCGTGTAGCGCTGGGCGAAGGCTTCGATGATTTCCTCGACCAGAATTTCCGGCGCCGACGCGCCGGCGGTGATGCCCAGGCGCGCGATGTTGCCGAACTCGTTCCAGTCGATATCGGCGGCGCGCTGCACCAGAGCGGCGCGCGGACAGCCGGCGCGTTCGGCGACTTCGCGCAGCCGCTGCGAGTTCGACGAATTCGGCGCGCCGACCACGATCATCGCATCGACGACCGGCGCGACGCGCTTGACCGCTTCCTGGCGGTTGGTCGTCGCGTAGCAGATGTCTTCCTTGTGCGGGCCGACGATAGCGGGAAAACGCGCCTTGAGCCGGTCGACGATTTCCGCCGTGTCATGCACCGACAGAGTCGTCTGCGTGACGTAGGCCAAATTCGTGGCGTCGCGCGGCGTGAATTTTTCCGCATCGGCCAAGGTTTCGATCAGGCTGACGGCCCCCGGGGGGAGCTGGCCCATGGTGCCGATGACTTCCGGGTGACCGGCGTGTCCGATCAGCACGATCTGCCGGCCGCGCCGGTGGTGGATCTCGGCCTCGCGGTGGACTTTCGTCACCAGGGGGCAGGTGGCATCCAGCGCGAACAGGTTGCGCTGGCCCGCCTCCTCGGGCACCGAGCGTGGCACGCCATGCGCCGAGAAGATGACCGGGGCGCCGGTGCCTTCGGGAACTTCGCTCAGTTCCTCGACGAAAATCGCGCCCTTGGCGCGCAGGCCCTCGACCACGTAACGGTTGTGGACGATTTCGTGGCGGACATAGACCGGCGGCCCGTAGAGCGTGAGCGCCCGCTCGACCGAATCGATGGCGCGCACCACGCCGGCGCAGAAACCGCGCGGCGAGCACAGCAGTACCTTCAGCGCGGGCCTCGCGGGCTTTTCGGCGTCAGCGGCCATTCCATCCTCGAAATCGCGCCAAAATCTGGCAAAACATGCCCCCGACATGGGATGCACCGCCCCGCCCTGTCAAGCCGTAGCGGTTGCATGCGTGGGGCCATGACCCTATATTCCGGCCATTCCCGATCATCCCCGATGATCTACTGCTTCGCCCCCAAAAAGGGCGGGCGAAGCCTAGAGGAGACATGCCATGTCCGCAGCGCCCCTGATGCCGAAAGCCACCGCCGTCTGGCTGCTGGACAACACCGCGCTGTCGTTCGACCAGATCGCCGATTTCTGCAAGCTGCACCCGCTCGAGATCAAGGCCATCGCCGACGGCGATTCGGCGCAAGGGATCAAGGGTCTCGATCCGGTCTCGACCGGGCAGCTGTCGCGCGAGCAGATCGCGGAAGCCGAGGCCAATTCGTCGATCGCGCTGAAGCTGACCGAGCCGAAGGTGGCGATGTCGAGCAGCGCGCATGGCGGCAAGAAAGGCCCGCGCTATACGCCCGTCTCCCGCCGTCAGGACCGGCCAAACGCCATTCTGTGGCTGGTGCGCAATCATCCCGAACTCAAGGACGCGGCGATCATGCGCCTGGTCGGCACCACCAAGTCGACCATCTCCGCGATCCGCGACCGCACCCACTGGAACGCCGCCGCTCTTGCGCCGATGGACCCGGTGACGCTCGGTCTGTGCTCGCAGATCGACCTCGATTTCGAAGTGTCGCGCGCCAACAAGGAAAAGCCGTTGCCGGTCGCCTCCGGCGCGACCTTGCTGCCGGCCTCCGAGACCACCGCGCGCAAGGAAGCGGAAGTTGCCGCCGCGGCCGAAGAGAAGCAGAAATCCGGCGGCGACCTCGACGTCAGCGCCGTGTTCGCCAAGCTCAAGCAGCTCGGCGGCAAAGGCGAGCAGGAAGAAGAGTAAGCTCTTTCTGTATTCATGACAGCTGCTGTTCAACGCCCGCGCAAGCGGGCGTTTCAGTATCCGCGCACCCCATTGATCGCGGCGATGTAGCGCGCCACCGAGCGCTCGACGATGCGCTTGGCATCGTGCGCAACGACGCGGTCGAAATAGTGGCCGTAAATCCGGTCGAAGGCGAAAGGCGCCATCGCCGCATCGATGCGGCCGACTTCAACCGCAGACAGCGGAATGAAATTCGGATAGCTGCGCATGAACGACACGAACTTGCGGTCGGCAGCGACGCTGAGAATATCGCCCGAACAGACAACGCCGCGCGGCTGCTTCTCATCCTGCCAATGCAGCACCGTGCCGCCGGGGAAATGACCGCCGCAGCGGACAAGCGTGACACCGTCCCACAGCTTTAAAGTATCGCCGTCCCAGTGCTGCACCGCCGCCGACGGATTCATGATCCAGTCTCTGTCGGCGGCGTGCAGATACACCGGGCAATCAAAGGCTTTCGCCCAGGCGCCCATCGCCGTGTAGAAATGCGGATGCGAAATGGCGATCGCCTTGATGCCGCCTTTCGCCTTGATCGCGCTGACGGTCGCGTCGTTCAAGGTAGCGACGCAATCCCACAGCACATTGCCGCCGGCGGTTTGCAGCAGCAGCGCGCGCTGGCCGATGGCAAAGCCGGCGCCGATGCCGGTGACGCCCGACTCATACGCGCGGAACTGATTGACGTGGCTTTTCGCAAGCTGCTCGAGCGTGGTCCAGGTCTGGCCTTCTTCCGGAACGTATTGCCGCTCCTCCTCGCAGATGATGCATTGCGCGGGCGCTTGCGCGCTCTCAGGGTACTGCGTGCCACAGGCGGTGCAGATGAATGATGGCATGACGGCTCATACTTTCTTGAGAAATTCGGTGCGCAGCACCAGGCCCTTCACCTTGTCGGTGCGGCCTTCGATTTCGTCTTCGTTGTCGGTGAGGTGAATGTTGCGGATCATGGTGCCGCGCTTGAGCACGGTGGATGAGCCTTTCACTTTTAGGTCCTTGATCACGGTGACGCTGTCGCCCTCGCTGAGTTTGGTGCCGTTGCTGTCCTTGACGACGATGTCCATGCGATTGTCCTTTAAGTGTTCTGCGTGCCTCATGTCGGCGAGACGGAGGCCGCTTGTCAAATCCCTCCCCGCTTGCGGGGAGGGTGCCGCGAATGAAATGAGCGGCGGGTGGGGCTTGCGCCGGGTGATCGACAGGAGAATATGAATAGGTTTTACGGCCGATCTAGCATGCGGAACCGGGCTGTTTTTAAATCAACTGCGATTTGATCGGGAGGTCCCCGCCGCGCATAGTCGCGCCATGCTCGAGACCAATGAAACCCCGCGCGATGTCCTGATCGCAGCAATTTTCTGCGCGATCATCGGGATCATCACTTATGCGGGGTTTTTGCAGGGCGGATTCGGCAACTCCAATCAGCCTTACGCGCTGTCAAACGCCTCAAAACAATAGTATTTTCACTCCGATTTTGGGCTGGAAAACCAAATGAAGGTTCGTGAAGCCATTCGCCTGATCGAGCAGGACGGCTGGGTTCATGTCGCCACGCGCGGCCTGAAGGAGCAGCGCTGATGCGCTACGCAATCGTGATCGAAAAGGCGGACGGGAATTATTCGGCCTATGTGCCGGACCTGCCGGGCTGTGTCGCCACCGGCGACACCGTTGCCGCCGTCGAAGTCGAGATTCGCGACGCCATCCGGTTTCATATCGATGGCTTGAAGGAAGATGGCCTGCCCGTGCCCAAGCCGACCAGCATTGCGGATTGGGTTGAGGCGTAGCTCGGCCTCATGGTGAGGAGCTGCTCCGCAGGAGCGCGTCTCGAACCATCGCAAGTCGGCTATAGCCGACTTGCGCACGAAAATTGGGGCCGCCCTCGTCCTTCGAGACGCATCGCTACGCGATGCTCCTCAGGATGAGGGCGGAGGAAGATTTACCATCTCTGTAAATTCAGTGAGCATTAAAGTCGTTGTAAGGGCATTCTAACGAAATCGCGCAATAAATTTCCAACAACGCCTGTTTTGTTTGGTCGCACTCTTCAACGAACCTGTATTCCATGGTCCTTACCCGTGATTTAGCCTGAGAAAATGCTAAGGAAAATTCGACGTCCTCAGAGAGCCCATTTCGACTATCTTTGCCGGGCATATAACTTGGCTTTATTTTTCCCGTCACCTCTCTGGCCAATCGAAAAGCAAAAAACTGCTTGGTTGTGTTGCGAACCTGGGTTGCACTGCTGACTATATCTTTTTTTGAGAGCATTCGAACGGCCTGCATAAAGATGCCTTTCCCCTTCGCTGAAAAGGTACACGCCCTGAGTCGGCATCTCTCTAGGAAGGTTGCCATTCGTGACTGGCCGCATAGAAATCAACGTGCAGAAAGATGCGTGCAAACTTTCGACAACTTTTGCGAAGCGAGAGTCCAAAGATCTACCCCACACCCTTGCCCTTCAACGCGCCCTCGATCTCGCCCAAGATCGCCGGATCGTCGATGGTCGCCGGCATGGTCCATTGATCGCCGTCGGCGATTTTCTTGATGGTGCCGCGCAAGATTTTGCCTGAACGCGTCTTCGGCAGGCGGGCGACCGTGATCGCCAGTTTGAAAGACGCCACCGGCCCGATCTTGTCGCGCACCAGCTGCACGATTTCCTTCTCGATCTCGATCGGCGCCTTGGTGACACCGGACTTCAGCACGATGAAGCCGCACGGCACCTCGCCTTTCATGTCGTCCTTGATGCCGAGCACCGCGCATTCGGCAACGTCCGGATGCGAAGCCAGCACTTCCTCCATACCGCCGGTGCTAAGCCTGTGGCCGGCGACATTGATGATGTCGTCGGTGCGGCTCATGACATAGACATAGCCGTCGTCATCGCGATAGCCGGCGTCGGCCGTCTTGTAGTAGCCAGGGAATTCGTCGAGATAGGCCTCGCGAAAACGCTTGTCGTCCTGCCACAACGTCGGGAACGCGCCCGGCGGCATCGGCAGCTTGATGACGATCGAGCCGATCTTGTTCGCCGGCACCTTGTGGCAGGCCTCGTCCACGACGTCGATCTCGTAGCCCGGCATCGGCACGCAGGCCGAGCCGTATTTGACCGGCAGCGCGCCCAGCCCCACCGGATTGCCGGCGATGCACCAGCCGGTCTCGGTCTGCCACCAGTGGTCGATCACCGGCACTTTCAGCACCTCCTCCGCCCACTGGATGGTCGGTGGATCGGCGCGCTCGCCGGCGAGAAACAACGTGCGGAATTTGCTGAGGTCGTGCGTCTTCAGCAGCACCGCGTCGGGGTCTTCCTTGCGGATGGCGCGGAACGCGGTCGGCGCGGTAAACAGCGACACCACGCCATGCTCGGCGCAGACGCGCCAGAACGCGCCGGCATCCGGCGTGCCGACCGGCTTGCCTTCGTAGAGGATCGAGGTGGCGCCGTGCAGCAGCGGGCCGTAGACGATGTAGCTGTGGCCGACGACCCAGCCGATGTCGGAGGCGCACCACCACACTTCGCCGGGATCGATGTTGTAGAGATTCTTCATCGACCATTTCAGCGCGACCATGTGGCCGCCATTGTCGCGCACCACGCCTTTCGGGATGCCGGTTGTGCCCGAGGTGTAGAGAATGTACAGCGGATCGGTGGCAGCGACCGGCACGCATTCGCTCGTCTTGGCGTAGTTGACGGCGTGCTCCCAGACGCGGCGCCAGTCATGGTCGCGGCCGTCGATCATTTTCGCCTCGGCCTGCGGCCGTTGCAGGATGAGGCAGGCATCGGGCTTGTGCTTCGCCATCTCGATGGCTTCGTCGAGCAGCGGCTTGTAGGCGATGACGCGCGTGCCCTCGATGCCGCAGGAGGCCGACAGGATCAGCTTCGGCTTGCAGTCGTTGATGCGGGTGGCGAGCTCCTTCGGCGCAAAGCCGCCGAACACCACCGAATGGATGGCGCCGATGCGGGCGCAGGCCAGCATCGCGAACACCGCCTCCGGCACCATCGGCATATAGAGGATGACGGTGTCGCCCTTGGTCACCCCGAAATCGCGCAGCATGGCACCGAGGATCTGCACCTCGGAGAGCAAGCGGCCATAGGTGAAGGTCTGCTTTGTGTTGGTGACGGGTGAATCGTAGATGATCGCGGCCTGCTGGCCGCGCCCGGCCAGCACCTGGCGGTCGACGGCGTTGTAGCAGGTGTTGCAGGTGCCGCCGGTGAACCAGCGGCCGTAAATGCCGGCGTCCCTGTCGAACACCTTTTTCGGCTTCTCGATCCAGTCGATGGCGGCCGCCGCTTCGCCCCAGAAGCCTTCGGGATCGCTTTCCCACCGCGCATAGATGGCGGGATATCGGCTGGTCGCAGCGGTCATTCGGGCGTCCCCCTCGACGTATCTTTGCCGGCGATTGTGTCTTGCCGGACATGCACAAACAAGGCTGGCAAATCGGGCGCGGCTCGGCTTTGATCCGGCGCAAATCCACTCTGTCATTCCGGGATGCCCCCCTTGGGCCGGGCCCGGAATCCATAACCCCGGTCTGCGAGTATGGATTCCGGGCTCGCTTCGCTGACGCTCGCGCCCCGGAATGACAAATGACCATCATCACCGACCCCGTGTTCTATGCCCTGGCCATTCCGGCGGTGATCGCGCTCGGGCTGTCCAAAGGCGGCTTTGCCGGGGTCGGCCAGATGGCGACGCCGATGCTGGCCTTGGTGATGCCGCCGCTGGAGGCCGCCGCCATCTTCCTGCCGATCATGATCGTGCAGGACGCCAACGCGGTCTGGGTCTACCGCAAAGACTGGAACAGGCGCGTCGTCGCCATCGTCATCCCCGGTGCGATCGTCGGCATCGGCGCCGCCTGGCTGCTGGCGGCGTATATTTCGGATGCCGCGGTGCGCATCTTCATCGGCGTAACGACCATCGCCTTCGTCGCCTACAGCGTCATCGGCATGCTGCGGGTGCCGCGCGAGCCGAAGCAGCCGGGCGTGCCCGCCGGCGTGTTCTGGGGCGCGCTGTCCGGCTTCACCTCGACGATCTGCCAGGCCGGCGGCCCGCCCTATCAGATGTATGTGCTCGGCCTGAAGCTGCCGAAGATGACCTATGTCGGCACCACCGCTGTGTTCTTCGCCATCGTCAACGCGCTCAAGGTGGTGCCCTATTTCGCGCTCGGCCAGTTTACCGGGAGCGGCATCGGCACGTCGCTGGTGCTGCTGCCGCTGGCGATCGCCGCCAATTTTCTCGGCTTCTGGCTGGTGCGGATCACGCCGCAGGAGATCTTCTACAAGATCACGCTCGTCATCATGCTGCTGATTGCCATCGAACTGACGCGCGAGGGCGCCACGGTCTTGCTGCAGCGCTAGAGCGCGACGATCTGCACTTTCGGCGGCGTCGGCGCCAGCGCCTCGGCGCCGGTCGCTGTGATCAGCATCGGATATTCGAGCCGCATGCCGGCGACGCCGGGCTGGTAGAAGTGCGTGCCGAGTGCGATCACCATGCCGGGCGCGAGGATGTCGTCGCTCGCGGCATTCATGAACGGCCGCGTGCGCGCGCAGGTGCCGAGCCCATGCCCGAACAGCGGCAGGCCGAACTGCCGGCCGATCTCGCTCTTGCCGAACGCCGCCACCGCGCCGGCGGCGCAATCGCGCACCGCCCGCCCGGGCTTGAGGCTGCCGATCAACGTCGCCGCCGTTTCTTCCCAGCAATCGATGGCGCGGCGCTGCGCATCGTCAGGCGCGCCGTAGAACACCGGGATCGATAGATCGCACATGTACAGGTCGATCAGCGGATGCAGATCGATGACCACGAACTCGTTGGCGCGGATTTCGCGGTCGGTGCTCTGCTGGGTGACGCCGCGATAGAAGGCGGTGCGTTCGCCGGCGCCGACTTCGGTGCCGCCGGTGACCGACCATGACCAGGTGCTGCCATGGTCGCGGATCGCGGCCTCGACCACGCCGGCAATGTGGTTCTCGGTCACGCCGGTGCGTACCGCGTCGAGACCGGCGTGGAAGCCCTTGTCGGCGACAATGGCAGCGCGGCGCAGCCGCTCGATTTCGGCCGGCGACTTGATCAGCATCAGATCGTCGATCAGGCCGACGCCGTTGATGAGCTCCGCCTGCGGGATCGCCGCGGCGAGCGCAAGATATTCGCCCGCCGTCAGCATGCCGGGCGCCACCTGCGCCGCGCCTGGGTGCGCCAGATCAAGACCGATGCGGCCTTGATCCGCGCCGCGCGCCGCCAGGCGCTTGGCGATCAATTCAATCAGGCCGGAGCCGGTGAATTCCAGCACCGGATGCGGACAGCCTTCGGCCTTGATGCGCTCGGAATCCATTGCCCAGTAGGCGACTTCGCAGCCGCCGTCGGCAGTGACGACGACCGCGCCGCGCCACGGCATGAAGGTGCCGCAGAGATAATGCAGCGAGGCCTGCCGCGTGCCGACATAGGCGGAGACGCCGTCGGCCTTCAGCCGGGCCGCGAGCGCGCGCACGCGCGCGGTGAAATCGATCGGTTGCATGGGGGCTTACTCGATGGAGAGGTTGGCGCCACGCACGGCGATTGCCCACTTGGCGGTTTCGCCGTCGATGAACTTGGCGAACTCGGCGGGCGTCGACGCGATCGGTTCGGCCGCCTGATTGATCAAGGTCTTACGCACCTCCGGATCGGCCAAGGCCTTGGCGATCGCGCCCTGGAGCTTGTTGGCGATTGCCGGCGGCAGCTTGGCCGGGCCAACGACACCGATCCATCCGGTGGCGCTGTAACCGGGCAGACCCGCTTCGGCGACGGTCGGCACGTCGGGGACGACGGGGGACCGCTGTGCGCCGGTGACGGCGAGCGCGCGCAACTTGCCGGCTTTCACCTGCGGCAAAGCGGTGATCATTGAATCGAACATCACCTGCACATGGTTGCCGATCATGTCGGTCAGGGCCGGCGCGCTGCCTTTATACGGGACCTGCGGCATGTCGATGCCGGCCTGATGCACGAACAGTTCGCCGGACAGATGCATCGAGGTGCCGCTGCCGCCGTGGGCGCGGTTGAGCTTGCCCGGGTTGGCCTTGGCGTAGTCGATGAGTTCTTTCACCGACTTTGCCGGCACCGACGGATTGACGACCAGCAGCAACGGATACTGCACGACCAGCGAAATCGGCGTGAAATCCTTGATCGGATCGAACGACAGTTTCTTGTAGAGCGTCTGGTTGATGGCGTGGGTGCCGATCGTGGCCATCAGGATCGTGTAACCGTCCGGCGCGGCGCGCGCGACGACGTCGGCGCCGATATTGCCGCCGCCGCCCGGCCGCGCTTCGACCACCACCGGCTGGCCAAGCGTCTCCGACATCTTTTGCGCCAGCAACCGCGTGGTGACGTCGGTCGGCCCGCCGGCCGCGGCTGGCACGATGAAGTGAATCGGCTTGTTCGGATAATCCTGGGCCTGCGCGGGCGCGCTGACGAACGCCAAGGCGGCAACTGCGACGGCGGCAACACTGCGGTGCATTTCAATCCCCATCAATTTTAAGACCGGCATCTTGTTCGATTATCGAACATATGTTCAACTGACGCCCACACTTAACACCGCCAAGGAGATTGCACAATGCTGGCCTCGCCTGAGGAAATTGCCGCCTGGCCGTCCGGCAGCGACACGTTCGTCGAATCCTTCGCCAAGGGGCTGGCCGTTATCGGCGCGTTCGGCGACGGCGGCGGCGCCCTGACGATTTCCGACGTCTCGAGACTGACCGGCCTGCCGCGCGCCGGCGTCCGGCGTCTGCTGCTGTCGCTGGTGGCGCTGGCGCTGGCGGAAGAGCATGACGGCCGCTTCTCGCTGACGCCGCGCGTGCTGCGGCTCGGCTATGCCTACCTGGCCTCGCTCAGCCTGCGCGAGATCGCCCAGCCGCTGATCGAAATGCTGGCGCGCGAGTGTGACGAGATCGTCGCCGTCTCGGTGCTCGACGGCGATGAACTGACCTATGTGGCGCGCGCCGAACCCTCCAGCGTGCTGCGCCGCAGCCTCACCGTCGGCAGCCGCCTGCCCGTCTTCTGCACCTCAATGGGCCGCGTGCTACTCGCCGGCCTGACCGACGATCAGGTGCGCACCGTGCTGAGCCAAAGCGCCCGGCCTGCCTACACCCGGCACACCATCACCGACATCGCGGCCTTGTCACGCACGATCGCCACAGTGCGCAGCCAGGGCTGGTGCTTTGTCAGCGAGGAGCTCGAACTCGGCGCCTGCGGCCTGGCGGCGCCGATCCGCGACGGCCAGGGCCGCACCGTTGCCGCGCTCAACATCAGCACCAATCTGGGCCGGCATTCCGAGAAGCCGTTCATCAAGCAGTTCAAACAGCGCCTGATCGGGCTTGCCGAAAAAATCTCCAGCAGCCTGCCCCGCAGTTAAATGCCGCGATGACAAGCGCCGCTGAGGCCGGTAGTTTCCCGTCAAAGAGGAAACACCAAGATGGCGAAAACGCCTGACGACAAGACACCCTACGATACCGATCTCGACCGCAATCCGGCCAATTACCAGCCGCTGACGCCGCTCGGCTTTCTCGAGCGCGCGGCGAGCGTGTTCCCGGAGCGCACCGCCATCGTCCACGGGACGCTGCGGCGATCCTACGCCAAGTTCTATGCACGCTCGCGGCGTCTTGCCTCGGCGCTGGCCAAGGCCGGCATCAAGCGCGGCGACACGGTGACGGTCATGCTGGCCAATACGCCGGCGATGCTCGAATGCCATTACGGCGTGCCGATGACGCAAGGCGTGCTCAACACGCTCAACACACGGTTAGACGCGGCGATTCTCGCCTTCTCGCTCGACCATGCCGAATCCAAGGTGGTGATCATCGACCGCGAGTTCTCCAAGGTGATGAAGGAGGCCTTGGCGCTGGCCAAAGTGAAGCCGCTGGTGATCGACTATGACGACCCCGAATATTCAGGTAGCGGCGAACGGCTGGGCACGCTCGACTACGAAGAGTTCGTCGCCTCCGGCGATCCGGATTTTGCGTGGGCGATGCCGGACGACGAATGGGACGCGATCTGCCTCAATTACACGTCGGGCACCACCGGCGACCCGAAGGGAGTCGTGTATCACCATCGCGGCGCGCATCTATTGGCGCTCGGCAATATCGTCACCTGCGCCATGGGCAAGCATCCGGTCTATCTGTGGACGCTGCCGATGTTTCATTGCAACGGCTGGTGCTTTCCGTGGTCGATCTCGGCGGTGGCCGGCACCCATGTCTGCCTGCGCGCGGTGCGCGCCAAGGCGATGTACGACGCCATCGCCGACCACAGAGTGACGCATTTGTGCGGCGCGCCGATCGTGATGTCGGTCCTGCTCAATGCCGACCAAGCCGAAAAGCGGCCGCTGCCGCATACCGTCGAATTCTTCACCGCCGCGGCGCCGCCGCCGGAAGCCGTGCTGGCCGCGATGAAGCAGGCCGGCTTCAATGTCACGCATCTGTACGGCCTGACCGAGTGCTATGGGCCGGCGGTGGTGAACGACTGGCATCGGGAATGGGACGCGCTGCCTTTGCCCGAACAGGCGGCGAAGAAAGCGCGCCAGGGCGTGCGCTACGGCGCGCTGGAAGCGCTCGACGTGCGCGACCCCGATACGATGGCGCCGGTTAAGCGCGACGGCGAGAGCATGGGCGAAGTGATGATGCGCGGCAATGTGGTGATGAAGGGCTATCTCAAGAACAAGGCCTCGACCGACAAGGCCTTCGCGGGCGGCTGGTTTCACACCGGCGATCTCGGCGTCATCTATCCGGACGGCTATATCCAGCTCAAGGACCGCTCCAAGGACATCATCATTTCCGGGGGCGAGAATATTTCGTCGATCGAGGTCGAGGATGCTCTGTACAAGCATCCCGCCGTGATGGCGGTCGCGGTCGTCGCCAAGCCCGACGACAAATGGGGCGAGACGCCTTGCGCCTTTATCGAATTGAAGCCCGGCGCGCAGGCGACCGCCGAGGAACTGACGCAATGGTGCAAGGCGAACCTCGCCGGCTACAAGGTGCCGCGCACCATCGTGTTCGCGGAAATTCCGAAGACGAGCACGGGGAAGATCCAGAAGTTCAGGCTGCGGGAGATGGCGAAGGGGGTGTGAGGCAAGATTGCACCGCTTCGATCACGCGATCATCAAGCATTCGCCGTGCGCGGCGTTCAAAACGCCTTTGGCAATCCGGCCTGTCGAAGAATTGCATTGGCTGTGTGCCGGCTGGCAATGCCGACCGGACAGGAAAGTTTCGCTTGGTGATCGGGCTGTGCCAGATTTCGTGATTACCCTTGCCCTGACGCACAAGAACACAGCCGGCGGCGCGCAGCCTGTCCCGCAAATCACGGTCGAACTGGGGCGCCATCAGGCCACGGCCGGCTCGGCTTCGCGGAGCGCGGTAATCTGAAGGAATAGCGAAGCGGGATCGACGCCGGGATGGTTGTCGGGCAATAGGTCGAGCGCCATCGCTGATATCTTGTCGAGCAACAAGTCCAGCGTCGGCGCATCCGCGGCCGCCGGAATATCGTCGCAATGACCGCTCCAGACCGATGCGTCGGCATCCCAGACGGCGGAAATCGTAAAGATCAGCGGCTTACTCATCGAATAGCCCTCACAAATTTATTGTAGCCGAATCGGTGACGCGGGGGAAACGATGATTGCCCATGTGGCCGAACCCAAGCGGCCACGATACAGTTGGATTTAACCTGAGAATCCCCATGTCCGACATCCTGATTACCGACGACGGCCCGATCCGCACCATCCGGATGAACCGGCTGGAGAAGAAGAACGCGTTGACGCTCGCCATGTACCAGGCGATGGCGGAGGCGATCGGCACCGCCGCCACCACCACCGCGATCCGCTGCCTGCTGATCGCCGGCGGGCCGACGGCGTTCTGCGCCGGCAACGATATCGGCGACTTCATGAAGGCGGCGGGCTCCGGCGCGCTTGGGGCACCGATCCTGAATTTCCTTTACGCGCTGGCGCGCTGCGAGAAGCCGATCGTCGCCGCGGTCAACGGCAACGCCGTCGGCGTCGGCACCACCATGCTGCTGCATTGCGACTATGTCGTCGCCGGCGACGCAGCGAAACTGTCGACGCCGTTCGTCGGCTTGGGGCTCGTGCCGGAGGCGGCGTCGAGCCTGATCGCGCCGCGGCTGATGGGGCAGGCGCGCGCCTTCGCGCTGCTGGTGATGGGTCAGCCGCTCACCGCCGACGAGGCCAAGGCCGCCGGCATCGTCAACGCCGTGGCAGCAGCAGCGGAGACCGACGCGCAGGCGCTTGCCGCCGCCGAAAGGATCGCCGCGCTGCCGCCGCAGGGCGTGCTGGAATCGCGCCGGCTGATGCGCGGATCTCCAGAGGAGATCGTCGCGCGCATCGACGAGGAAGCCGAGGCCTTCAAGGTGCGGTTGCAGTCGCCCGAGGCGCAGGCCGCGTTCATGGCTTTCATGTCGCGGAAGCGGTAGCGAGCCCTACCGTCCCATCAGAGTGTTCGGGCTGAAATAGCGATCGGTGTTATTGCGCTGATCGAACGACTCGCGGCCGCCGAATTGCAGCGTGGTGTTGCCGTTGCGATAGGTCGAGCGGTCGCTGCTGTCGCCGGTCATGCGCGATTTGGCGCGGTCGGCGGGATCGGTGAATTTGGTGGCGTCGCCGGTGTTGCCGGGCGCTGCATTGTCGATGGTGAAAGCCTGTGCGCCGGCAGTCGCCAGCATCACGATGGCGGCGGCGCCGGCCAGCCCGGCCAGGGCGCGGCCCGCTCGGGAACGCAGGCGCAGGGGCGAATGCGGGAGAACCATGGCAGCCCTTTCGATCTTGCAGCGCATTGCCGAAGCGAAGCCTGAAAATAAGGCCAGAGCGGGGCTTTGGCAAATGAGGCGCCGGCGGGCCGCAAAAAGCAAAAGGCCGGCCCGCGCGACGAGGCGCAAGCCGGCATTCTCAAATTCCGAAATTCAGTCTGGCGGGATCAGTGAACGCTGTCGTGCTCGGAAAGCCGCAGACGTTCGATCTCGTCCTTCAGCAGCAATTTACGCCGTTTGAGTTCCACCACTTCCAGATCGTCGACCGCGGGGTGCGCTTGGCAATCGTTTATTTGTTCGTTGAGTGCCCGGTGCTTTTTTTCAAGTTCCGCAAGATGCGATTGCATCGACATGCCGAATGTCTCCTCAATCCTGGTTTCAGATGATGTTGGCTCTCTGATTTGGCACGCTCTTAAATGACGCTACATTAAGAACGTAAGTCTACCCCGAAGGGTGCGCAAGGGCGACGGTAAAGCGCGGTTAGCGAACCTTCAACTTTGGAACCGAAGCCTTTGATCGG
The DNA here is from genome assembly GCA_030651965.1 of Pseudolabrys sp. GTDB lineage: Bacteria > Pseudomonadota > Alphaproteobacteria > Rhizobiales > Xanthobacteraceae > Pseudolabrys. The sequence goes on from JAUSBQ010000163.1 coordinate 26,135, forward strand.
CAGGGGTAATTTCACCGGCTTGAAGGCGCCTGTGGAAAACGTGATAATTCGGTCGCTTGCGTCTCCAGTTACCTCTCAAGGTTCCCCAAGGGTTTTCGATGCTCGGACGTCAAGCAAACAAGCGGTGGCGATGAACGACAACGAAGAAGTCGCCTTGCGCGAGCAACTGGCCCGCCTGCAACAGGAGCATCGCGACCTCGACGCCGCGATCGCCGCGCTGGCGACGTCGCCGGGGTCCGACCTGATCCAGGTGCAGCGGCTGAAGAAGCGCAAGCTGGTGCTGCGCGACAATATCCGGCAGATCGAGGACCAGATCACGCCAGATATTATCGCCTAGCCGTCAACCCCGCCTGCCCTTCTTGCGCGCATACATCGCCTTGTCGGCGGCGTCGATGACCGCGGCAACGCCGGCGCCGGGCGACAGCGGCACCGCGCCGGCGCTGGCGCCGACCGATAGCGATGCCGGGCCGTGATCGGCGCGCACATTGGCGATCAGGGTTTCCAGGTCAGTTGCCTTGGCGGCCGCGCGGTCGGCATCGACGTTCCACATCAGCACGCCGAACTCGTCGCCGCCGAGCCGCGCCACCACGTCGGAAGCGCGCACATTGGCGCGCAGTCCCGAGGCCACCGCCTTGAGCAGCGCGTCGCCGGCCGCATGGCCGTGCAGGTCGTTGACCGCCTTGAAGCCGTCGAGGTCGATGAACATCAGCGCCGCGGGCGTACCGTAACGCTGGACATAGGCCAGCGAGCGCGACAGTTCGCGCTCAAAGCCGCGCCGGTTGAGAATGTCGAGCAGCGGGTCGACGTCGGCGCGGGTTTCCAGTTCCGCGATTTTGCGCTCGGCCTCGGCCAGCGCCTGGCGCAGCCGCTCGACCTCGGCGACCAGCCGGTCGGCCGGTGCGAGCAGCAAGTCGCGGTCGTCTGCGGGGTCTGCGGTCAAGAGTCCGGCCTTTGGTGAGGGTGGCGGCGAATCTCCCACAACTCCTGGAAGTATAGCGCGTTCCCTGCGCAGCTTTCACCTTGCCAGCGGGGGTTCCAGACCTATAATCCGCCGCTTCCTAAAAGCCCGCCGGGCTGCGGGATTGGGGGAGCAAATCGTGGCAAAACCGGTCGCAATCATCATGGGCAGTCAATCCGACTGGGCCACGATGAAGCATACTACCGAGACGCTCGACGCGCTCAAGATCGGCTATGAGGCCCTGATCGTCTCGGCGCACCGCACACCGAAGCGGCTGTACGACTTCGCCCATGGCGCGCGCGACAAGGGTTTCAAGGTAGTGATCGCCGGCGCCGGCGGCGCCGCCCACCTTCCCGGCATGGCCGCCTCAATGACGCCGTTGCCGGTGCTCGGCGTGCCGATCAATACCCATGCGCTGGAAGGCAAGGATTCACTGCTGTCGATCTTGCAGATGCCCGGCGGCATTCCGGTCGGCACCCTGGCGATCGGCAAGGCCGGCGCGATCAACGCCGCGCTGCTCGCCGCCGCGATCCTGGCGCTGTCGGACAAAGCGGTCGCCAAACGGCTCGATGCCTGGCGCGCCAAACAGACCAAGGCCGTGGCCAAGAGGCCGAAGGATTGATTTCAAGTTGCTGAAACCCGGATCGACGATCGGCATTCTCGGCGGCGGCCAGCTCGGGCGCATGCTGGCGCTCGCGGCGGCACGGCTCGGGCTGCATTGCCATATCTATTCGCCGGAGAAGGATTCCGGCGCATTTGAAGTGGTGCGCGCCTCGACCTGCGCGGCTTATGAAGACGAGGCGGCACTGGCGCGTTTCGCCGCGTCGGTCGACGTCATCACCTATGAATTCGAAAACATCCCGGCGAAGACCGCGGCCTATCTCGCCAAGCGCAAGCCGGTGTTTCCCGCTCCGCATGTGCTGGAACTGACGCAGGACCGGCTGATCGAAAAGAATTTCATCAGCGGTTTGAAGATCGCCGTCGCGCCTTACGCCGCCGTGCATTCGGCGTCGCAACTGATGGCCGGGCTGGACAAAGTCGGCCGGCCCGCCGTGCTGAAGACGACGACGATGGGTTATGACGGCAAGGGCCAGGTCAAGATCATGCCGGGCGACGACGCCAATGCGGCGTGGCGCAAACTCAAGAACGCGCCGTGCATTCTCGAAGGCTTCGTGACTTTCGAGCGCGAAGTCTCGGTCGTGGCCGCGCGTTCCGCCGATGGCAAGGTCGAATGCTTCGAGGTCACCGAGAACGAGCACCGCGACCACATTCTCAAGGTCTCGACCGTGCCGGCCAAGGTGTCGCCGGCGCTGGCCACCGAGGCCAAGCGCATCGCCACCCGCATCGCCAAGGCGTTCGATTATGTCGGCGTGTTCGCGGTCGAGATGTTCGTGGTGAAAGACGGGAAGAAGCAGTCGGTGCTGGTCAACGAGATCGCGCCGCGCGTTCACAACTCCGGCCATTGGACCATCGACGGCGCGACGGTGTCGCAATTCGAGCAGCATATCCGCGCCGTCGCCGGCTGGCCCTTGGCCAAACCTATAAGGCTCGGCCGCAAGGTCGAGATGATCAACCTGATCGGCGCCGAAGTGCACGACCTCGCCGACTGGCTGGCGACGCCGGGCACCTCGGTGCATCTCTACGGCAAGACCGACGCCCGCGCCGGCCGCAAGATGGGGCATGTGACACGGGTTTATCCGAAGTAGGGCCTCTCATGTCTATGACGCTTTACTTTCATCCGCTGTCGTCGTTCTGCCACAAGGCGCTGACGGCGCTTTACGAGAACGACACACCGTTCACGCCGCATGTTGTCGATCTCGGCGATCCGGCATCGAACGCGGCGTTCAAGAAGGTATGGCCGGTCGGAAAGTTTCCGGTGCTGCGTGACGAAGCGAGCAACCGGCTGATCCCGGAATCGACCAGCATCATAGAATATCTCTCGCTGCATTATCCCGGCCGCATCAAACTCGTGCCGGACGACGCCGAACTGGCCGCGGCCGTGCGAGAGACCGACCGGTTTTACGATCTCAACGTCCATGTGCCGATGCAGAAGATCATCACCGACCGGATTCGCCCGGCCGGCAAGAATGATACGTTCGGCGTCGACCAGGCGCGCGAGCTGCTGCACACTGCGCTCGGCATTGCAGAGAAGAAAATGGCGTCGCGGCCCTGGGCAACAGGTGCCCTGTTCACGATGGCCGACTGCGCGGCCGCGCCAACGCTGTTTTACACGGACATGGCAATCATGCCGCTGGCCGGCGCCTATCCCCATCTCGCCGGCTATCTCGGCCGGATCAAGGACCGGTCGTCCTATGGCCGCGTCCTCAAGGAGGCCGAGCCTTACCTGCATTGGGTCCCGCGCGAAAAAGTGTAGGTATTGTCGATTCGTGCAATAGTTGTATCTCCATCGGAGATGCAACTTGAACGAACACACTTTCCCCGACCGCCTTCGGCTGCCGCTGGAGTTCGACCCGGCGCGGTTGGCCGCCGACTTGGCGGCGCTGTCGGCGGGCTCCTGGATCGCCCATTTCGTCACCCAGAACTATGACGGGGACTGGAGCGTCATCCCGCTGCGCGGCCCCGCCGGCGCGCGCCACCCGGTGCAGATGATCTATTCCGACCCGGCCTGCGCCGAGTACCAGGACACCCCGTGGCTTGCCGCCGCGCCATATCTGCGCGAGGTGCTCGCCGCCCTCGCCTGCCCGCTCCAGGCGGTGCGGCTGATGCGGCTCTCGCCCGGCTCCTTCATCAAGGAGCATCGTGACCATGATCTGGCCTTCGAAGACGGCACGGTCCGTCTCCACATACCGGTGACGACCAATGACGGGGTTGATTTCCGCCTCAACGGCGTTCGCTGTGTCATGGCGGCCGGTTCCGCCTGGTATCTGCGCCTGTCAGACCCCCACAAAGTCGCCAACCGGGGCGACAGCGACCGGGTGCATCTGGTGATCGACGCCACGGTCAATGGCTGGGTTCAGGCCCTGTTCGAGCGGGCGGCGGGGGCGGTTCCCGTAGGCGGGCGAGGGAAGGACCAATAGACTCGCCGAAACAAGTCTGCTAAAGCCACCCGACTCAAAGAGCCCATTTTTTGCGGCTTTTGACCGAAATTCGTTTCGACACCAACGAAGGAGCCTGCGTGCAAGTTCTCGTTCGCGACAACAACGTCGACCAAGCCCTCAAGGCGCTCAAGAAGAAGATGCAGCGTGAGGGCATCTTCCGCGAAATGAAGCTTCGCGGCCATTACGAAAAGCCGTCGGAAAAGAAGGCGCGCGAAAAGGCTGAAGCCGTCCGCCGCGCCCGCAAGCTGGCGCGCAAGAAGATGCAGCGCGAAGGCCTGCTGCCGATGAAGCCGCGGATCATTCCGGGCGCTGCCGGTCCTGGCGGCGCGGGTGGTCCGGGCGGTGCCGGTGGCCGTGGCGGTCGTGGTGGCGCCGGCGGCCCGCCGCGCTTCTAGTCGCAAGTTAGATTTTGTTGCAAAGCGCGGGTCCTCACGGGTCCGCGCTTTTGCGTTGCGTGTCGGCGAGAAACTCCCGCACCGCCGCGAGTATGCCGTCGTCGTCGCTGTGGACATGATCGGCGTCGGGAAAGCGCACCATGCGTTTGGGCTCATTGGCCATGGCAAAGAGCCGCTCGCCAAAGCGAACCGAGATCACCCGATCCTTGACGCCGTGCATCACCAGCAGCGGCGCGCGAACCGCGCCGATGCGGCGGTCGGAGTGATAGCGATCGCGCAACAGCCAGCGCGCCGGCAGGTAAGGAAACGCCGCCGCGGCGACGTCCACCGCCGACGTATAGGGCGCTTCGAGAATGAGCCCGCCGACCGGATGGCGCGCCGCGACTTCCACCGCTATGCCGCTGCCGAGCGAAAAGCCCCAGGGCACGATGCGCGACGGCGCGTAACGCGCGGCGGCGTACCGGTAGGCCGCCTCGCCATCGGCGATCAGTCCGGCCTCGCTGGGCGTGCCGGTTGAGCCGGCGTAACCGCGAAACGACAGCGCGATGAGCCCGGTGCCGTCCGCCACCAGAGCGCGGAAGCGCGGCACGCGCCATGCCAGTACCTCGCCATTGCCGTGAAAGAACACGACGACCGGCCTGCCGGCGCGCGCCGGGACATGCCAGGCGATGGCCTTCTCGCCATCGGCGGTGTCGAGCAAAAGCTCCTGGGCCTGCGGAAAGCCGGCGGCGGCGGGCAGCGAGCGCTCGACCTGGGGGACCGGATACATGATCGCGCGCTGCATCAGATAGAGCGCGGCGACGAGCCCGCCATAGCCGAGCACGACAATGCCGATCCATTTCAACACAGCCATAGCCGCACCCTACCATGCCGGCCCGTCTCGACGGGGCCGGACCGGGCCGCGCCGCCAGTGCAAATGACAGGGGTTAAGCTCCCGTCAGACCGGCATTTTAAAGCTTTTCGCGGAACCATACGTGTACAAGCGGCTTTAGTAGCATTGGGGCAGGTCAGCCCCGCGGGAATCGGGGGCTAGATACATCGGGTGGGGCTAGATACATCGGGTAATGGATAAACCAGCCGGCTTTCTCGAGAGCGAATTGGAGCGTGCCCTAGCCGCGCGCGCGGCCGACGACACCTATTTGGTGTCGATGGACGGCACGCGCGGGAACGACTCCGTGCGCGAGCCCGAGCGCCGCTTCCGGGAATTGCTCGATGCCCTGCCCGCCGCCATCTTCACCACCGACGCCAAGGGCCGTCTGACCTATTTCAACGACGCCGCCGCCGACATGTGGGGCGAGCGGCCCAGCCTCGGCGGCAGCATCTGGGGCAGGTCCTGGAAGCTCTATTGGTCCGACGGCACGCCGATGCAGCCGCAGGACAGTCCGGTTGCCGTGGCGCTGCGCGAAGACCGCCCGGTGCGCGGCATGGAAGCGATCTGCGAACGTCCGGATGGCACGCGCGTGCCGTTCATTCCCTACCCGACGCCGTTGCACGACGAAGCCGGCCAGCTGGTCGGCATCGTCAACATGCAGATCGACATTACCGAACGCAAACGCGCGGAAGACCGCCAGCACCTGATGGTGCGCGAACTGCACCACCGGGTGAAGAATACGCTGGCCACCGTGCAGGCGATCATGGGCTCGACCGCGCGCACCGCGACCAGCATGGAGGACTTCCAGACCGCCTTGATCGGCCGTATCGCCGCGCTGTCAAAAACGCATATCCTGCTCAGCGATGACAGCCGCCCGGTCTCGTTCGGCGATATCGTGCATAGCGAACTCGACGCTTTCGACGACGGCAGCGACGGCCGCATCATCCTGACCGGGCCGCCAGTCGAGATTCCCGCGCAGGCGGCGGTGCCGCTCAGCCTGGCGATGCACGAGCTCACCACCAACGCGGCGAAATACGGCGCGCTGTCGGTCCACGGCGGCAAGGTGCAAATCAGTTGGAGCGAGACGATCACCGCCGAGCGCCGCCAACTGGATTTCGACTGGGTCGAAAGCGGCGGCCCCGCGGTAGAGGCGCCGGAGCGGCAGGGCTTCGGCACGCGCCTGCTGCAATTCGTCCTGCCCGGGCAGATCCAGGCCAAACTCACCATCGATTACCGGCCGGAGGGCGTGCACGTCCACGGCACGGTGCCGCTGCCGGCGAAAAAAACCGCCGATTGACGGCAGCCGCCGTCCAAGGCGGCCGGATCAGGCTTTGGTCGCGCACCTGTCATAGTCAATAAACCGATAATTTAACCGAATGCTCACCACGTTGCGGTATCCGGAAGAGCATGCCCGGCCCCGCCCCTTTCGACACCATCCTGCTGTTGACCGGATCGATCGAAGCCGCCGCTTTGGCCGGCGTCCTGACGATCCGCAATCCGCGCATCGGCGTGCGCCATGTCGCCTCGCTCAGTGAACTCAATGCGCTGGACGCCGGCGAACTGGCGCGCTCGCGGCTGATCGGCTTCTTCACCGACGTGATCGTGCCGCCGCGCATTCTCGCCGCGCTCGGCTACGGCGCCTATAATTTCCACCCCGGCCCGCCGACCTATCCCGGCTGGGCGCCGGCGCATTTCGCGGCCTACGATGGCGCGGCGACTTTCGGCGTCACCGCGCATGTCATGGTGGACCGCGTCGATGCCGGGCCGATCGTCGGCGTCGAGTGGTTCTGCATCCCGCCCGGCACCGACGCGGCGCGCCTTGAGCAATTGGCTTTCGCGGCGCTGGCGCGGATTTTCTGGAATCTCGCATACGCGCTGACGCAAGACGCGGCGCTTGTCACCCAGCCGATTTCCTGGAGCGGCGTAAAGGGCACGCGGCGGCGGCACCGGAATTTGCCGGACGTGACGGCGGCTGCGCCGATGGCCCGGCGCGCCTAAGGCGGCGGAATCCCTACAGCGACTTGAGGCGGCGATGCGGCTCAGTACTTCGCCGTCAACCCCACCGTCCAACTCTGCGTCGGCTCGGTGGTATAGAGATCGCGCCCTTTAGTGTAGCCGAGAGTAAGCGACACGTAGTCGTGCGGGTCGAAGCTGTAGGACAGCGAGGCGTCGAAGAAGTCCAGCTTACGCTTATCCCCGATATAGCCGTACATCAGCGTCTGGGTCGCACGCAGCGTCAGCGAATAATCGAAGAAAGTCCAAGCGAAACCAAATTGTGAGCCGACGCGAAAGAACGAAGTGTGCTGCGCGGGATCCTCAATGTCGCCTTTACGCACATAATAGCCGTTGTCCGAGCGCAGGTCGAAGAGCAATTGCAGCATCGAGTTCGGCGCGAGCATGCGTGTCGCCGTGTTGACGTTAAAGACGTGCTGGCCTTGCGCATCGGTCAAGCTGAGATAGGGCTGATAAATGATACGTCCGCTCGCGATCTGGCTGCGGTCCTTGGTATTATAGAGGAATTGCGGCGTGGTGCTGATGCGGTGGCTCAGTGTCTCGCTGTCCGTCTTAATCCAGTCGAACATGACCCCGCCCGCCACGTAGTTGCCGTCGTCGAGCCTCCTCATCCCGTTGGCGTCGGTGATGGTCTGGTTGACCGACAGATAGGGAATGATCTGGCGCAACATAGTATCGGTGTCGGCCTCGAACGCGTAGCCCACGACGGCCTTCACCTTGGTTGAGAGCTTTTTTCCATCGCTGCGGTCGTCATGATAGCTGATCTTGGCGGAACTGGCCGCCTTGAAGGCATCCTTGTTGTTGCGGTCGGCTGCCAGATCGTCGGACGCGCCGCGGATGCGGAGCTTACTCACATCCTTACTGTTGTCCGGCGGCTCGATCAGGTCGGCCTTGCGGGTGCAGCGGATGGCGTTGTTGCCGTCTGGGGCGGAAGCAAAATAGACCGACGCAGGCAAGCGCGGATTACGGCTCGCATAAGTGCCGTTGCGATTTCCGTCGCGCACGAAATTGCCGAAGGCGTAGCGAAAGTCCCTCAGCGCGGCTGCCGCCTTTTCGTCACAAGTGCCGGGCCGAACGCAGGCATCGCCGTCGGCAACCAGTGCGCGAACCAGCGCGAGTCCGGTTTCGCGTCGGCTGGGCGGCGGATAGAGTAGTAGCCCCTCCATGATGCCGGGATTGCTGCGCAGCAGATGGACGAGAAGCCTTTCCTTCGCCACTACGACGCCGGATGGACACAGCGTATCGTGCAGGTCGACGGCCGGCTCTTTGGCTTCCGCCGGAAACCCAAACATAAGCAACGCGACGCACGCCACAACACAACGCAACATCGACGCCTCCCCTAGGTCGTTTGCCCGTCGATCCTTACCTTTACTTGCGACACCCTGAGCGGCAGGAGCGACTTGCCGAAGGTAAAACTACTACTGAACCGGTAGCCTTTCGCCTTCAGCCGCCTCTGCACGCCGAGGCAGAACTGCTGGATACTGACCTCGCTGTATCCATAGTCCTCCTGCATCTTCCAATTGTTCTTCACGCCGATCTTGGGATGCCGCGTTTCAAGCGTCTCGTCGACGCTGTCGATGACAGCGTCCGTCTTTCTCTGCGACATGGTGCCCACCCCCCGGTTTGCCAACTCAACCTATGGTAGACGAACACCGCAAACGCCGCAAGGCCGGCAAGCACGGCGTTTGCCAAAAGATCAGGCTTTAGACGGAAGTCGGATTGCAGGTCTGCCCGTCGCGCGCAGCGGCGGTCGCCTGAGCGCCGCTTACAGCGACTTGACGATGGTCTCGGTCATCTTCTTGGCGTCGCCAAGAAGCATCATCGTGTTGTCGCGGTAGAACAGCGGATTGTCGATGCCGGCATAACCGGACGCCAGCGACCGCTTGATGAACATCACGGTGCCGGCCTTCCAGACCTGCAGTACCGGCATGCCATAAATCGGCGAGGTCTTGTCTTCTTCCGCCGCCGGATTGGTGACGTCGTTGGCGCCGATGACGAAGGCGATGTCGGCCTGGGCGAATTCGGAGTTGATGTCTTCCAGTTCGAACACTTCGTCGTAAGGCACGTTGGCTTCGGCCAGCAGCACGTTCATGTGGCCGGGCATGCGGCCGGCGACCGGATGAATGGCGTACTTGACCTCGACGCCTTCCTTCTTGAGACGGTCACCCATCTCTCGCAAGGCATGTTGCGCCTGCGCCACCGCCATGCCGTAGCCCGGCACGATGATGACCTTCTGCGCGTTCTTCATGATGTAGGCGGCGTCTTCGGCCGAGCCCAGCTTGACCGGCCGCGCTTCGGCCGCGCCGCCGGCGGGCCCCGCGACTTCGCCGCCGAAGCCGCCGAGAATGACCGAGATGAAGTTGCGGTTCATTGCGTGGCACATGATGTAGGACAGGATCGCGCCGGAAGAGCCGACCAGCGCACCGGTGATGATCAGCGCGGAGTTGCCGAGCGTGAATCCGATGCCGGCGGCGGCCCAGCCGGAATACGAGTTCAGCATCGAGATCACGACCGGCATGTCGGCGCCGCCGATCGGAATGATCAGGAGCGCGCCGAGCACCAGCGCGATGATGGTGATGAGCCAGAAGTCGAGCGCACTGCCCGACATCACAAGGCCGACGACGAAGAACACCAGCGCCAGTGCCAGCACGATGTTGATGACGTGGCGCGCCGGCAGGATGATCGGCGCGCCGCTCATGCGGCCCGACAGTTTCAGGAACGCGATCACCGAGCCGGTGAAGGTCAGCGCGCCGATGGCGACACCGAGCGACATTTCGATCAGGCTG
>JAUSBQ010000166.1 GCA_030651965.1 Pseudolabrys sp.
TGGACCTTGTCCGCCAGGTCGTTGTATCGCGGATTTGTCAAATTGGGCGTGTCGAAGCTCCTGTTGTCCAGCGTTCCTTGTATCATGGCTTCGGTCATGGCGTGTTGCAAACTGAATCGGCCGTGAAATGCAGTTTTCGGCCGGCGCTTCTCCGCCACGGGTTCTGCGACCAATGGCATGACGTGTGCAGGCATCAAGCAGCGGATAGACACGATCTGCTCCGGTGTGATGTCGTGCTGACCGCGCAGGACGAGCGCAGCTTCGATCAAGGGTTGAATGTAGTGTCCGCAAGGATAGGCCTTCGGCGCGATCTTGAGTGCCTCCCAATCCTCGCCGAGACGATCCCGTGCTCGGGCGAAGGCGAATGAATAGTCCTTGTCCTGGACATGGGCTTTGAAGAAGCCGAAGCGCCCGTCAAACACGCCTTGCGGCCCGCTGACACCGTTCTTTGCGCAGAAAGCCGCGTTGATAGCGGCGTGCGCCGAGAAGCCCGCGTGCAAGGATTTGGCGGCGCTGCCGTCTTCCCATGATGCCATGAGGGCACTGGAGAGACTCCCGCCGATGCCGATCGCGTCGGCCGTCGTCGATGTATCAAGGCCCAGGCAACGGCGACGGCATATATGGCACCGAACGTACCGAAGACGCCCGTCGGATGAAAACCATTCTGGTGAAATTTTCCCGGAGCCACCAGGCCGAGCCGGCATGTCATCTCATTGCCGATTGCCACTGCGGTAATGAGCTTGCGACCCGAACAATTGTATGTGTGCGCGACGGGAAGCGCCGCCGCAATGACAGGGCTGCTCGAATGAAGACCGGATTCCAGATGAGAGTCATCGAATTCAAGCACAAGCGCCGCGGCGCCGTTGATAAGCGCGGCACCCGCCATGGACGTCTTGTCAGAAAATGGGATTGAGCGCGTTTGCGTGCCGGGAAACACTTCGGCCGCGGCCTTCCGCGTGCTGAGGACATCGGGATGGCCGGCAGCGCCGAGCATGCAGCCGATGATATCGACGATCCGAAGCTTCGTGCTTTCGACGACCGGCGCGGGCAGGGCACCGTCGCGATAGCCGCTGGCCCAGATCGCGAGTTCCTCGTTCAATCGGGATGGATCGTGTGATGACATTGTTATTAAGCGCTATTCGTTCCTCAAGGTTGACACGACGGCATCGACGATAGGGCCGATCTCCCGATCAAGCCAGGCTTCATCGCGGGTTCCTGCGGCCACATGCGGTGTGAGGATTACGTTCTTCAGATGATGCAGTGGATTATCGTTCTGCAAAGGTTCGCTCGTGAAGACATCGAGCGCCGCCGCGCCAACCGCGCCGCTTTTCAATGCGGCCACCAGCGCATCCTCGTCGATGATGGACCCTCTGGCGGTGTTGACGATGCACACGCCGGGCTTCGCGCGCGCGAGCAGGTCGGCGTTGATCATCTTGTTCGTCTGTGCATTGCCGGGAATGTGAATCGACAGAATGTCGGATTTCGACACCAACTCGTCGAGGGGCGCGTAGACGATGCCAAGCTCCGCTTCTGCCGCACGATCCCGGTTTCGCCGGGTATAGAGCACTGTGACGCCGAATGGCCGCAGGTAACGCGCGACCAAGGCGCCGACCTGGCCCAGTCCAATGAGACCGATGGTACGTCCGGCCAGGCCATTCACGCCCCGACAAGCGGGCCAGTTGTAGGCCCACCCACTCGGTTGCAAGGCCGATGCTTGGCGCAGGCCCTCGCGGGATTCGTCGAGGCCGCGCGCCAGCGCCAGCATCAACATAACGACGTGTTCGGCGACCATGCGGTTGGCATGCCGATCGAGTGTTCGAACGGCGATCCCGCGCGCCCGGCAGGCTTCGCGATCGATATTGTCCGCCAGGAGTCCAAAGGTATGAATCACTTTGAGCGACGATGCCTGGGACAGCTCGTCGCCACCGACCGTGCCATTCTCAATGACGAGCACATCGGCATCCGCCAGCATCGACTTCAGTTCTTCAGGCCGCGCGCAGTGCGCCACCTCGATTCCCGGGGGAACCTGGTGCCGCGCCGACCAGGCCCGCAACATGCTGACGGGATCGGCGCACTCTGTCAGGTAAAACTGCTTGAGAAATGTTCCGCCCTCGGGAGAAGGAGCGATTGCCTCGGCAATCAGGCGAAACATCTTGTCCGGCTCACCGAAGACAACTTTCATCCGTGGCTGCCTTGAAGGCGCAAAGGCCTCTCATGGATGGCGGGTCGAGATTATACGAATAACGGTGTTTGGCACCGGCATTATACAGCATTAGCCATGAAATTGCGCGGCGTCATCCGGTTCGTCCGACGCCGCGCAATTAAAGCAATGGCCCTCATTTGTCCGGTTTGAGACCGAGCGAGTCGACCAGCGTTTTTAGCTTCGTCTGTTCGTTGCCGAAGAACGTACCGAACTCGTCCGCTGAAATATTCTGAGGCTCGGCTCCCATCGTCACGAAGAAGTCCTTAACCTCAGCTTGCTGGACCGCGCGGTTAATCTCGCGGTTAAGCCGGGCAACGATTTCCGGAGGGGTGTTGAGCGGAGCAAATACCCCCCACCATTCATTGAGTTCGAAGCCTGGCAGGCCGCTTTCCGCAAGAGTCGGGACGTTGGGCGCAGCCGTCGAGCGCTTAGATCCGGTCGTTGCGATGGAGTGCAATTGGCCGGTCTGGAGGAATGGAAGGCAATTCGACGGTCCACTGATCGCAAGGTTGATTGTGCCGCCGAGGAGATCCTGGAATGCCGGAGCGCCGCCTCGGTACGGAATCGCGCGAATGTTTACGCCGGTTTTCTGCTTGAACAATTCCATTGCAAGCTGACCGGCGGAGTAGGTCCCCGGATTTCCGTACGTTAACTCACCGGGCTTGGATCGCGCCAAAGAAATGAGCTCTGCGACGGACTTGGCCGGCACCGATGGATTGGCGCAGATCATGCTCGGCACGATCGCAACCAACGATACGGCTTTCAGCTTGGCTGGATCGAATGGGTTGCTCGGGTTCGGCGGGGTTGCGACGTGAGGGGTCGCCAGCATGCCGACGGTGTAGCCGTCCGCCGGTGACTTCTGGAGAATTGCCGCGCCGAGGAGGCCCGCAGCTCCTGCCCGGTTATCGATGATGACCGGTTGGCCAAGGTAGCCGGTCAAGTGCTGCGCAATTCTTCGCGCCAGCGTATCGGCCGTGCCGCCGGCCGCATAAGGGACAATAATCTTTACCGGGCGGTCGGGGTAGGTCTGAGCGTTGGCGGTAAAGCTCAAAGTCGAAAGACCTAACAGCGCCAAGCTCCAAAGCCACTTCATAAGCTTCTCCCCTAAGCTATTTGCCGTTCTCCAAAGGAATTTCTAACGCAAAAATCCTGGACAAGTCAATGAAACGTTTCCAGCGGGGCCCGCCGCAAGTCTAATAATGGCCGCAGGACGGCGGCGGATTAAGCAGCTGGCGGCGCTCTCATTTCGTCGGCGGTGGCTCTAACCGCCTTAAAAATATTCTTGTATCCGGTGCACCGGCACAGATTTGACGACAGAAGCTCGAGCAAATCGGCGTCGTTTATATCCGGATTCTTTTGCAGTGCACCGATTGCGAGCATCAGGAAGCCCGGCGTGCAGTAGCCGCACTGGAGCGCGTGATGCCGGATGAACGATTCCTGTAGCGGATGCAGTTTGTCATCAACGCAAAGACTTTCGACAGTGCGTATATCATGGTCCTGCGCTTGCACCGCGAAGAGAAGGCAGGAGCGCACTGCCTCTCCATCAAGCAGAATCGTACAGGCGCCGCAGACGCCATGCTCGCATCCGATATGCGTGCCGGTTAATCCGCAATCCTCACGGATGACATCTACAAGTGTCTTCCTTGACTCGACCTTTACGCGATAGTCGTCGTCATTAATGCGCAGAGTGATTTCCGATGTTTCTATCATGTTGCGCTCTTCAAAGCCCGATACGCCAAGGTCCTGATCAGGGAACGCCGGTACTCGACTGGATGCTGATCATCCTGCGTCGGATCAACGACATCGGCGAGGGTTTCTGCAACCGCGATGAAGGTCTCTTCGTCTGCGGCGGAGCCTGTCAAGACGGCCTCCGCTTCTGAAATCCGGCGCGGGGTCGCTTCCACGCCGCCAACGGCGATACGGACGTCGACAGCGCGGTCGCCTTCGATGCGAAAGGCCGCGAGGACCATCCCGATAGCGAAATCGCCCCGCCTTCGGCTGAACTCGACAAAGCCGGAGCGTGTGTCTGCGGGAAGGAGCGGCAACTCCACAGCAGCGATCATTTCGGTGTCGCGCAGATCGGTCGTCATCACGCCCTGGAAGAAATCTACCGACGAAATCCGTCTTTCGCCGTCGCGGCTGCGCGCAATAATGGTCGCGTCGAGGGCTGCCGCGGCGCAGAGCCACTCGGAGGAGGGGTCTGCATTGGCGAGACTGCCGCAGAATGTCCCGCGTGCCCGGATCGGCGGATGCGCTAAATTGCGGACCACCTTGCCGAGCAGCACACCTGTCGGGCCCGGGACTCGTTCCGGCGACTCGAAAGCGGCATGGCGGACGCAGGCACCAATCCGAACGATGTCTTTTTCGAGATCGATATTCGCCAGGGTCGCGATGCGATTGATGTCGATCAGGTGAGCCGGCTTCGCCATGCGAAAGGCCATGCTCGGCAGCAAGCTCTGGCCGCCCGCCAGGATGCGTCCATCGTCCGCCGCAAGGTCACCAAGCAGCGCCGCGGCCTCATCGACCGATCGCGGCGCGTAATATTTGAAAGAAGCAGGTTTCATCAAGGCTCTTTAGCGCTGTCGATCCCGCCCGGCGCCGTGCAGCTAAACGGCGAGTATCATCGGCCTATGCGGCGTCGCCACAGCGCCGCGACCAATAATCCCACATTCTTTGAACGGAATTGTCGCTGTAAACAAGCTTCTTGGTCAGTTCGATCTCGCCGGGGCTGAGGTAGGTAATTTCGCCGCCGAGCATCGTCGTGTTCAGCACTAGGCTCGCGTTGATCTTGAAATAGACGGCGTTGAGTGTCGCGATCTTCAGGCTGCTGCCGACCACGACGCAGCCGTGGCGCGGCAACAATACCGAATTGTCCTGACCCAGGCCGCGGGCCAGCGCATCGCCGCGCTCCTTGTTGGTGATGAGCATGTCGGTATCGCCGAAATCCTCGCGGATGTCCCAGATGGGAACGCTGTTGCCCATTCCGCAAGCCGGATGGACGCAGGCGCGCAGAGGCTTCTTTGTCAGGCCGAACGGAATGGTCTCATAGGCATGATTGTGCACGACCGACTGCACTTCGGGCCGTACCTTGAAGATCGATCCGTGAATGGGACGCTCGAAATACATCGGCCGCCCACGCTGATCGATCGGATTGCAATCGAGATCGTATTCCATGATATCGTCCAACTGCACCAGCTCGGGGCTGCGGGAGCACGACAGGAAAAACCGATCCGGGCGATCGGGATGCCGAACGCTGATGTGACCGAGGGAATCCGTCACGCCCTCGCGCGCCAGAATGTGATTGGCTGTGACGAGATCGCGAAAGAGAGCATCAAGGTCGGCCATTATAAAATCCTCCCGATAAGGTGTGCAGGGTGACGGCTAATGCACGCCAGACGAACATGTCGAATAGACGGAGAATTGGCATCAGCAAGTCGCGAGAGGCTTAGATTGGCTCTGGATGGCCTCTGCAACGCTTCGGTGTTGCCCGCACTCGTCGGCAGTTTCCCCTTTAAAAAAACGTTTCATCGAAGATTGTCAAGTGCTATCTTGGTGGTTTGGCGGACGGTGCCTGCAACGACGCGATAAGGACGTTGAGATGATGATTGGGCGGTCTGTCAATCGGCTCGAAGACATCCCTCTGGTCAAAGGAACGGGTCGTTTCGTGGCGGACATGTCGCTGCCGTTTCAGTTGCATATGCGGGTGGTGCGGTCGCCCGTTGCTCACGGCCGAATTGTGCACATTGACGCGACCGAAGCGCTTGCTATGTCCGGTGTCGTCGCAGTTTGGACGAGTAGCGATATCGCCGATGTTCCGCCGGTAGATTTTCGCGATCCGTCCGCGGCTGCATTGTTGCCGTACCGACAGCCGGTTCTGGCACGTGAGCGCGTCCGCTATGTCGGCGAACCGGTTGCGGTAGTGTTCGCTGTCGATGCCTATACGGCCGAGGATGCCGCGGAAGCCGTTCTGCTTGATATCGAGCCGCTGCCCGTTCTGATGTCCGCATCGGAAACCCCGGCTGAGTTCGAAAAGGGTTATACAACCGAGGCCACCGTGCTGAACCACGGTTACGGCAATGTGGACCAGGCATTTGCCGACGCGCACACCGTGGTTGAACTCGATCTGGAGCTTGGTCGGCATTCAGCCGTGCCGATGGAAACGCGGGGCGCGATCGCGACCTACGATGCCTCCGTCGACATGTTGCGCCTCTACGGCGCGGCCAAAGTGCCGCACCGCAATCGTGACACATTGGCGCGCATGTTCGATCGCGGCCCGCAGTCCATCCACCTGCATGAGCTGCATGTCGGTGGAGGCTTCGGCGTTCGCGGCGAGCTCTATCCGGAGGACGTGCTGGTGTGCGTGGCTGCGATGCGGCTGCGCCGGCCGATAAAGTGGATAGAGGACAGGCGGGAGCACCTGGTCGCCACCAACCACTCGCGCCAGCAACGCCATCTGGCAAGATTGGCTCTCGACGCCGATGGCCACATTCTGGGTCTCGACGATGAATTCTTTCACGATCAGGGCGCTTATATCCGCACCCATGGCGCCCGCGTCATGGACCGGACATTGTGGTCTATCCCGGGGCCCTATCGCGTACCGGCCTATCGCGGTGTCGGTCATTTCCGGTTGACCAATAAGACCCCGGCCGCGACTTACCGCGCGCCGGGGGGATATGAAAGCACGTTCGTGCGGGAGCGCCTGCTGGATGTGGCGGCACGCAAGCTGGGCCTGGAACCCGAAGAGATCAGGCGTCGCAACTTGGTGCGGCCCGAAGAAATGCCCTACCGACGCACTTTCAGTCAGGCGGGCGTGGAGCCTCTGATTCTGGACTCCGGCGATTATCCGGGCCTTCTGGCCAAGGCTTTAAGCGCTATTCAGATCGAGACGCTGAAAGGCGAAATCGCCCGCAGGCGCAGCGCCGGTGAAATCATCGGCTTAGGCATGAGCGTGTTCTTCGATGAAAGCGGCAGAGGCCCTGCCGACGGGGCCATCGCGAGCATTGATACTCACGGACACGTCGAGCTTGTCACCGGCGGCGCATCGGTCGGCCAAGGTTTTGAAACCGTCATGGCGCAGATCTGCGCCGAGGCCCTTGGCGTCGATTACAAGAATGTGCGGGTCATTCACGGACAGACCGACCGGATCCCTTATGGTATCGGCGCGCATGCCTCGCGCGCCACGGTGCTGACTGGCAATGCCGTGCATGTCACGGCTCAGAAACTTCGTGAGAAGGTCCTCTCGTTCGCTTCGGAAATGCTGCAGACGCTAGTGGCGAATTTGAGTATCAAGGACGGCCTGGTGACGACGGATGGCAAGCTCGGTCCATCCATATCTCTCGGTGAGATCGCGCGCCGCGTGGCGCCTGGATCGCCGCATCTCGGCGATCGTGCGCCTGGTCTAAGCGCGGAAGGTTGGTACAAAACCGATCAACTGGCGTTCGCCTATGGCGTTCACGTCGCGCTTGTGACGCTGGATAAAGGGACTAACGCTGTCTCAATAGAGCGCTATATCGTGGCCCAGGAGGTCGGGCGGGCGGTCAACCCCATGCTTGTTGAAGGCCAGATTGTTGGCGGCTGCGTGCAAGGCATTGGCGGTGCGCTCTACGAGGAGTTCAATTACAACGAGACTGGCGATCCGCTGTCGGCGACATTTGCAGATTATCTTTTGCCAACGATGCATGAAGCGCCGGATATCGAGGTCCTGATCACGGAAGATGTTCCATCGCCGGTTAATCCGCTTGGCCTGAGAGGCGCAGGCGAAGGCGGCATCAACGGTGTCGGTGCAACAATCGCCAATGCTGTCGAAGACGCGCTGCAGCAAAGCGGCGTGATTACTCGCCTGCCTATTACGCCACCACGTCTCATGGCCAAAATGGCGTAGCCGGCGCGGTTAGGCGGCGGTCAATTGCCAACTCTGTCCGAGATTTGTCGCAGGCATTCGTCGCGCACCGTCAGTGGTCGCGGTCCGAGGGCAGAATTAAGACTATAATCAGGTGCACAACAATCAGCCCCGTCCAAATTTTGTGCTTGCCTAAACGAAGGCCCGTGAGGATACTCGGCTAGGTTGGAAACGTTTCACCAGAATTCACCAGAGTGCGAGGTTCGTCCATGCGCCGTAAACTTGTTGCCATTCTCCCAGCGATCCTGGCCGCGGTTTCATACTGTGGAGTCGCAGCAGCTCAGGAACTCACCACCGTCCGCTTTGTGCTCGACTGGAAATTCGAGGGGCAGCAGGCCCAATTCACCGCGCCTGTCGAAGATGGCACCTTCAAGAAGATGGGCCTGAACGTTCAGATCGACCGCGGGCAGGGCTCCGCGGACACCGTGGCGAAAGTCGCGAGCGGCGCCTATGACATGGGGCACGCCGACACCTACGCAATGATCCGCTTCAATGCTGCAAATCCCAACACGCCGCTTATCTCGGTGGCGATTGTGCAGGATGCCTCGGCAGTCGGCATCGTGGCGTTGCGCTCAAAAGGCATCGCGACCCCCCAGGATCTCATCGGCAAGAAACTCTATTCACCCGCGACCGAAGTCGGACGGCAGCTTTTCCCGATTTTTGCGCTCCAGAATAAAATCGACGGCAGTCAGATCCAGTGGAACACGGTTTCTCCCGATCTGCGCGATGCGATGCTGGCTCGCAAGGAAGCCGATGCCGTGACGTCAAACACGGTGACCACGATCATGAATTTGGGCGCGGTCGGCATTCCGGAATCCGAACTGCAGGTCTTCCATTATGCCAAGTATGGCGTGCCACTCTATGGCACGTCCTTGGTCACGACCCGGGCCTTCGCGGAAAAGAACCCGGAGGTGGTCCGTAACGTCATCCGCGGCGTCGCTCACGGGCTCAATGTGATGATCTCCGACCCAGACAAGGCGATGGCCTCGGTGAAGAAGCGCGATCCGCTTCTGAACGACAATGTCGAAAAGCAGCGCATGCGCCGCACGATGCGTGACTCGCTGATCACCGAAAATGTTCTGACGAATGGTTTCAGCAGCGTCGACAAAGCGCGTCTGGAAACGACCTTGAAGCAGACCGCTCCGGCTTTTAACATTCCGGTTCCGGCGCTTGATGCGGTCTATACCGACAAATACCTGCCCCCGCGCGCAGACCTCAAAATCCTGCCCTGGAAGTGGCAGTAAGCGAAACCGTGCTGGGCAAGGCTCGCTCAACTCTACCGATGGGGTTACGAAGAAAATATCATGGCGTATGTACTTAGTGCGGATTCCGGAAGCAGGCCCTTTGTCGAGGTGTCGTCCGTCAGCCTGCGTTACGGCGAGGAAGACGTTACCAGCAAGCTTGCACTGGAGGGCACGTCGCTCACAATCGACCGCGGTGAATTCACCGCGGTCGTTGGCCCCTCGGGCTGCGGCAAGTCGACCTTGCTGAAGCTGTTGTCGGGGCTGCGCTTGCCCGACAAAGGCCGCGTCAATGTCGACGGCAAGCAGATAACCAAGCCGATCAATTCGGTCGGGATGGCGTTCCAGAACCCGATCATGCTGCCGTGGCGTTCGACCATGGACAATATCCTTCTTCCCCTGGAGGTCGTCGAACCGCACCGGCGGAGAATTCGCAATCGCAATGAATACGCCAAATACGTCGAGGCCGCGTTGGTGCTGTTGCGCCAGGTTGGCCTGACAAAAGTGGAGCGGACATTCCCCTGGCAGTTGTCCGGCGGCATGCAACAGCGCGTTTCGCTTTGCCGCGCTTTGATCCACACGCCGCAGCTCCTGCTGCTGGACGAGCCGTTCGGCGCGCTCGACGCCTTCACGCGCGAAGAGCTATGGGATGTGCTGCAAGGGCTTCGGGAGCAGCACAATTTCACCGTCCTGCTGGTGACGCACGATCTCACCGAGGCTGTCTATCTGGCCGACAGCGTGCACGTCATGTCACCATCGCCCGGCCGCATCGATTGTCGGCTGGATATCGACATTCCCCGGCCGCGCACGTCGGAGGTTCGCTTCACGAAGCAGTTCATGGATTACGTTCACGAACTGCGGGCGCATATCGGGCGCTCGCGACAAACGACAGAGAGCTGATATGACCCGGCGTAAGTTGCTTCTGAAGGTCACGCCTCTGCTTTCGGTTATACTCTTCTTTCTGCTTTGGGAGGTAATCTGCCGCCTGCTTGCGCTGCCGCCTTTCGTGCTGCCGCGGCCGACCGAGATTCTCCAGGTGCTGATCAAGATGTGGTCCGGGATCTGGCCCAACGCATTGCACACTTTGGTCACAACGCTGCTGGGGTTCGGATTGGCGGTCGTCTTCGGCGTCGTTCTCGGCGTCGCGGTGGGCTCGTCGATCTTCCTCTACACGGCTGCGAACCCGCTGTTGATCGGGTTCAATGCCATTCCGAAGGTTGCGCTCGTGCCTGTGCTGGTTCTGTGGTTCGGCATCGGGACCATCCCCGCCGTTCTGACGGCTTTTCTGACCGCCTTCTTCCCCATCATGGTCAATGTCGCCACCGGCATTGCCACCGTCGAGCCTGAAATGCGTGACGTCCTGAGGTCGCTCGGCGCCAGTAGAATCGACATCGTGCGGAAAATCGGCATTCCGCGCTCACTGCCGTACTTTTTCGCCTCGCTGAAAGTGGCGATCGCACTGGCGTTTGTCGGTGCGGTCATATCGGAGACAATCGCCTCAAATGTCGGCATCGGTTACCTTATGATGTCCGCGAGCGCGTCGTTTCAGGTGCCGCTGGTGTTCGCGGGCCTGCTGGTGATCGCCGCGATGGGAATCGTGATGTACATGTCGGCGGCGGTGTTGGAGCGCCGCTGGACCGGCTGGGCAACGCGCGGCTCCGGCACCGAAACCTATGTCGGCGGCGGCTGACGCGGTCAACTTCCTTGATCGCCGGCGGCGCTGCCTATTCGCCGCGCGCCAGCGGCGGCCCGACATAGCCGGGGTTCACATGCGCATCGATCAGGTAAGGACGTTCTGCCGCGACAGCGGCAAGGCCTCGCCGGATCGCATTCTCTAATTCCGGCACGGTCTTGATCGGACCTTCGGCTTCGACGCCCTGACCGCGCGCCATGGTGGCGAGGTCGACCGTGGGATCGTCCATGCGTTGCCCGATCCAGCGGTTTTCCGGCGGGCGTCCACGCACCTTGGCGACGGCCTCTTGATGAAGCTCGTCGTTGAAGTTCGATTTGTTGTTAGACACGATGAACAGCGCCGGAATTCTGTAGTGTGCGGCGGTCCACAA
The DNA here is from genome assembly GCA_030651965.1 of Pseudolabrys sp. GTDB lineage: Bacteria > Pseudomonadota > Alphaproteobacteria > Rhizobiales > Xanthobacteraceae > Pseudolabrys. Next base: position 11,407 of record JAUSBQ010000166.1, read on the forward strand.
TGCTGTCACGCCTTGCAGAAAATCGCCGTCGCCGAGCACGGCGACGACGGTGCGCCCGCTGTCCTTCAGCGCAAGCGCGGCGCCGATCGTGAGCCCTGGCCCTGCTGACAGTCCGCCGCCGCCGTCATGGCCGAGATAATCCAGCGGCCCTGTAAAATGATAGGCTTCTCCCGACCAACCGATGGTGATGTGGCCGAGAGTGAATTTCCGATCGCCCCGCAGTTTCGACAGTGCGACCTCGATGTCGCGCGGCGCGATTTCGAGATCCGCCTTTTCGCTATAGACGACGGGGGTCGCTTCCTGCTTCGCGGCCGCCGGACGCGTCTTGCCGCCGACCCGCGCGCGGATAACCGGCAAGAGCTGGGCGACAAAGGTGTCTGGGCTCGTGGTGACCGGCACATCGACGGGCGGCAGGCCGAAATGATCGGCGCTCCAGCCGCGGTGCAGACTGCTGTCGAGCGACGCATGGACGATCTTGGCCGGGATCCGGTGCGTGTCCCGCATCACCTGCAGCAGCGTTCCGTTGAGGTCGATCCAGTCGAGGCTGACAATGACGTCGGCGGCCTTGATAATCTCCTTGCCGCGCGGGCTCAGCCAATGCGATGGCGGCACGACGTGTAACTGATGATTGGTCGGGAATATGGCGCGTTCGCGGATCGACGTGAACACCGGCGCTCCGACAAGCTCCGCCAATGCAACGCGGCGGTCCCAGTCGTCCTGTTGGCGGGAGCCACGGCCCATGAGAAGCACAGGGTTGGTGGCGCCGAGCAGAAGATCGGCAACCTTCTCGACCGTGGCGGCATTGGCGGAGGGCGGCGCCGGCGGCTCGAACCGCGACACATCCGGAATGGCGATGGCCGAGGTCAGTTTTTCCTCTTGCAGCCCCGCGTCGAGACAGATGTAAACCGGTGCAGAGGGCAAGCTGCGCGTCAGTTGCATAGCGCGCAGAAAGCTTTCAGGGATCGCGGCTGCCGAGCGCGGCTCGTCGTCCCATTTTGTGAAATCGCGCAACAGTGCGCCCTGGTCCTTGGCGGTGTGGATCCAGTCGATCCAGGGGCGCCTTTTATCCGTGGCGACGGGGCCGGTTGCCCCTACGATGAGCATCGGCGCGCGATCGCACCAGGCGTTGTAAATGCCCATTAGCCCGTGCATCAGGCCAACATTGCCGTGCAGCACGCAGGCCATCGGCTCGTCGGTCGCTTTCGCATAACCATGCGCGATCGAGACGACGTGATCCTCGTTAAGACAGAGCAGCATTTGCGGCGTCTCGTTGCCGAGAAAATTGACCAGGCTGTCGTGGAGGCCGCGATAGCTGGCGCCGGGATTGAGCGTGACGTACTTCACCTTGAGGGCGCGCAGCATCTGGGCGGAGACGTCGCTGCCCCAGCCGCTCAGCATCGGGATGTCGTCGAGACGCGGCCGTTCGATGTCTTGCACGTCGGTGATCCTGAGCGGGATTAGCTACGCCCGAAAAAGCGGCGGATCGAATTCCACAGAATGCGAGCCATGAGGGTGAATCCTGAGATCGGCGCTGCCGGCGGCGGCGGCGGCGGCAACGTCGCGGCGCTGGCGCCCGCCGCAGGATTCCTGGCCGCTACGGCGACAGCATTTTCGTGCTGCAACATCGCGTTCAGCGAAGCCGCGAACTGACCGATGATCTCCGTCGCCACGTCCTGGATCATGCCGGCGCCGCGGCCGTATTGCGCGACGGCGCCGGAGAGATTGACGCTTGTGTTGACGTTGACGTTGGTGCCGCCGCCGACGGCCGGTGACAGCGCCAATGTCACGACGCCGGTGACGCCGCCGCGGCCTTTGGAATCCGTACCCTGACCCTTGAGGCGCGCTCGGTGCGCCACCGCGTCGATTTCCTCAAACCGCGCGGTGCCGACGAAGGACAAGGCGACCGGGCCGAGGCGAACCGACACCTTGCCCTTGAACGTCCTGTCATCGATGACTTCGAGCAATTCGGCGCCCGGCATGCAGGGGGCGATCGTCCGGATGTCGAGCAGGAGTTTCCACGCCTCGTCGACAGGGAGCGGGACGGTAAAGCTGTTCTTGATATCCATGGCCATCCTGACTTAAGCGGAGCGCCGGCCCGTATCGCGGAATTTCGGCAGGCTAGGCGATCGAGCTGCCTTTTCCAGTCGTGCTCTGGTAGCGGCCGTAGGTCGGCACGAACAGGTCCTCGATCGGCACCTTGTCCTTGATAATGTACTGATCGTGCAGATAGGTCATCAGCGCTTCGAGCGTCGGCCGGTTCG
>JAUSBQ010000167.1 GCA_030651965.1 Pseudolabrys sp.
GGCGTTCTCGGCAAGAAGCTCGAAGCCGTCGTCGTCGATCCGGCGTCCGACTGGCCGCTCTTCGCCGAAAAGGCGCGCGAGCTGATTTCCGTCAACAAGGTATCGGCCGTGTTTGGCTGCTGGACGTCGGTGTCCCGCAAGTCCGTGCTGCCGGTGTTCAAGGAACTCAACTCGATCCTGTTCTATCCGGTGCAGTACGAAGGCGAAGAGTCCGAGCGCAACGTGTTCTACACGGGCGCCGCCCCGAACCAGCAGGCCATTCCGGCCGTCGATTATCTGATGAGCGAAGACGGCGGTTCGGTGAAGCGCTGGGTTCTCGCCGGCACCGACTATGTCTATCCGCGCACGACCAACAAAATCCTTGAAGCCTATCTGAAGTCGAAGGGCGTCAAGCAAGAAGACATCATGATCAACTACACGCCGTTCGGGCACTCCGATTGGCAGACGATCGTGTCGGACATCAAGAAGTTCGGCTCGGCCGGCAAGAAGACGGGCGTCGTCTCGACCATCAACGGCGACGCGAACGTTCCGTTCTACAAGGAACTCGGCAACCAGGGCATCAAGGCGACCGACATTCCGGTCGTGGCGTTCTCGGTCGGCGAAGAAGAACTCGCCGGTCTCGACACCAAGCCGCTGCTCGGCCACCTGGCCGCCTGGAACTACTTCCAGTCGATCAAGGACAAGGGCAATGCCGAATTCATCAAGAAGTGGCAGGCTTTCACCAAGAACCCGAAGCGCGTGACCAACGACCCGATGGAAGCTCACGTCATCGGCTTCGCCATGTGGGTGAAGGCTGTCGAAAAGGTGAAATCGGTCGATCCGGATAAGGTCATCGACGCCCTGCCGGGCATCGAAGCGCCGAACCTGACCGGCGGCATGTCCAAGATGCTGCCGAACCATCACATCACCAAGCCGGTGTTCGTTGGCGAAATCAAAGCCGACGGCCAGTTCGACGTGGTGTGGAAGACCAAGGGTCTGGTTCCCGGCGACGCCTGGACTGACTTCCTGCCCGGCTCGAAGGACCTGGAGTCCGATTGGGTCAAGCTGAAGTGCGGCAACTACAACACCGTCACCAAGAAGTGCGGCGGTCAGGCTTCCTGATCCCTCTCGCTTGACGACATGAAAGACCGGAGGCGGCGCATGCCGCCGCCTCCACCTTCCAAAAAAGCGACGCTTAGTCTGCGGTTGTCTAAGCGCGAAGTGCCGGGATCGATTGCAATGGGCAAATTCTGCGACCGCGTCCTGGCGTTCGTACTCGCCGCCGGGCTGCTCGTAGCTGCCGCTGGGCTTGCCCATGCCGGCTCCTACGAAGACGCGCTGGAGAAATTCACCACCGACGAATTCGCCGACACCGCCGACGCCGTGACGGAGGTGGCGACCAGCGGCAATCCGCTGGCGGCGCCGCTCATCGCCGCCTTGCAGGACGGCCGGCTGCAATACAGCGCCAAGGACAAGAAGGTCTTCATCAAGACCGCCGACGACAAACTGATCGACGCCGCGACCGGCAAGCCGTTCGACGGAACGGCGCCTGACGATCTCGATACCGTCCGCGTCAACAATCGCCTGCGTGGGGTTATCGACGCCGCCAACGGCGCGCTCACGCTGATGGCGCCCGATCCGAACCAGCGTTACGAGTCGGCACAACACGTGTTCAAATCGCGTGATGCCGCCGTGCTGCCGGCGGTCGAGAAGGCGCTGGAGGCCGAGAAGACCGAGCGCGTCAAGAAAGTCCTCAATGAAGCCCGCGCCGCAATTCTCCTGGGCGCCGACGATACGTCCGCACCCGACCGGCTCGCCGCCATCGAGGTGATCCGCGCGCGCGGCGACCAGGATTCGCTGGCGCTGTTGCAAAGCCTGCCGGCCGATTTGCCGGCCGAGGTGCGCACCGCCGCCAACGCCGCGATCAAGGCCATCGAGCGCAACCTGGCGATCTGGAACACGGTGCAGAATCTCTGGTACGGCCTGTCGCTCGGCTCGGTTCTGCTGCTCGCGGCCATCGGTCTGGCCATCACCTTCGGCGTGATGGGCGTCATCAATATGGCGCACGGCGAAATGGTGATGCTGGGCGCCTACACGACCTATGTCGTGCAGGACATCATCCGCACCAGCTATCCCGGCCTGTTCGATTACTCGCTCGCCTTCGCGCTGCCGCTCGCCTTCCTGGTCGCGGCCATCGTCGGCATCATCATCGAGCGCACGGTCATTCGCTTTCTGTACGGACGTCCGCTTGAAACGCTGCTCGCCACCTGGGGCATCTCGCTGGTGCTGATGCAGGCCGTGCGTGCCGTCTTCGGTCCGACCAACAAGGAAGTAGGTAACCCGTCCTGGATGTCGGGCGCTTTCGATCTCGGCGGCATTCTCATCACCTATAACCGCATGTGGATCATCGTCTTCACCGGCATCGTCTTCGTCGCGCTGCTCGCCATGCTCCGGTTCACACGTCTCGGTCTCGAAATGCGGGCGGTCACGCAGAACCGCCAGATGGCGGCCGCTGTCGGCATTCGAACCGCACGCATCGACGCGCTGACCTTCGGCCTCGGCTCTGGCATCGCCGGCATCGCCGGCGTGGCTTTGTCTCAGATCGACAACGTCTCGCCGAACTTAGGCCAGGGTTACATCATCGACAGTTTCATGGTCGTGGTGTTCGGCGGCGTCGGCAATCTGTGGGGCACGCTGGTCGGCGCGCTGACGCTCGGCATCGCCAACAAATTCCTCGAGCCGTTCGCAGGGGCGGTGCTCGCCAAGATCGCCATCCTCGTGTTCATCATCCTGTTCATCCAGAAGCGTCCACGCGGCATGTTCGCGCTCAAGGGCAGGGCGATCGAAGCATGATGACGCTTGGCCGTTTATCAAAGCCCCCCCTCCCGACGAGCTGCGCTCGTCGACCTCCCCCGCAAGCGGGAGAGGTGAAGAGCGTACGCTGCTCGGGCGGAGAATTTACATGATGTCCGCGCACCCGCTTCTTCGTCTGCTCGATCGCGGCTCGACGCTGTTTCTCGTCCTGTTGGGCGCTTTCGCCATCGCCATTCCCGTACTGAACCTGCTGGTGCCGGCGGGCTCGGCGCTGCACGTCTCGACCTATTTCGTCGCGCTGTTCGGCAAATATGTCTGCTATGGCCTGCTGGCGCTGTCGATCGATCTGATCTGGGGCTATGTCGGCATCCTATCGCTCGGCCACGGCGCCTTCTTCGCGCTCGGCGGCTACGCCATGGGCATGTACCTGATGCGCCAGATTGGCGACCGCGGCGTCTACGCCAATCCGATCCTGCCCGACTTCATGGTGTTCCTGAACTGGTCCGAATTGCCGATTTTCTGGTACGGATTCAACAACTTCGCTTACGCCATGCTGATGGTGCTGCTGGTGCCGGGCCTGCTCGCCTTCGTGTTCGGCTGGTTCGCGTTCCGCTCGCGCGTCACCGGCGTCTACCTGTCGATCATCACGCAGGCGATGACCTATGCGCTGCTGCTTGGATTTTTCCGCAACAATTTCGGCTTCGGCGGCAATAACGGCCTGACCGATTTCAAGGACATTCTCGGCTTTAACGTGCAGGCCGACGGCACCCGCAACGCGCTGCTGGTGATCTCGTGCCTGATGCTGGCGATCTGTTTCCTGCTGTGCCGCGCCATCGTGACGTCCAAGTTCGGCAAGGTGCTGATCGGCATCCGCGACGCGGAATCCCGAACGCGCTTCCTTGGCTACCGGGTCGAGGCCTACAAATTGTTCGTGTTCACGGTGTCCGCCTGCATGGCCGGCGTCGCCGGCGCGCTCTATGTGCCGCAGGTCGGCATCATCAATCCGGGCGAGTTCGCGCCGGCCAATTCCATCGAAGCGGTCATCTGGGTCGCGGTCGGCGGCCGCGGCACGCTGACCGGCGCGGTGCTGGGCGCTTTCGTCGTCAACTACGCCAAGACCTTCTTCACCTCCGGCTTCCTCGCGCCATACTGGCTGTTCATGCTCGGCGGCCTGTTCATCGGGACGACCTTGTTCATGCCGCGCGGCATCATCGGGACGTACAACAATTGGCGGGCCAACCAGGCCGAGAAGAAGGCCGCCGCCAAAGACAACGTTGTCCCCGCTGCTTCCCCGCACGCGGCCGAATAGGGGCGCATGATGGACAAGCAGACCACCTCCGCCTTGCTCTACCTCGACGGCATCAGCGTGTCGTTCGACGGCTTCAAGGCGCTCAACGAACTCTCTTTCATCGTCGAGCCCGGCGAGATGCGCGCCATCATCGGCCCGAACGGCGCCGGCAAGACCACGATGATGGACGTCATCTCCGGCAAGACGCGGCCCGACGAGGGCGATGTCTTCTTCGAGGAAGGCAAACACGATCTGTCCAAACTGGACGAGACCGAAATTGCCATGCTTGGCATCGGCCGCAAGTTCCAGAAGCCGACCGTGTTCGAGATGCACACGGTCGAGGACAACCTCCAGCTTTCGCTGCGCAACGACCGCAGCGTGCGCGCCACGCTGTTCTGGCAGTCGTCGGCCGAGCAGGAAAAGCGCATCGACGACGTGCTCGATATCGTGCGGCTGCGGCCTTTGCGGCAGCGCATCGCCGGCAGCCTGTCGCATGGCCAGAAGCAATGGCTGGAGATTGCCATGCTGCTGGCGCAGGACCCCAAGCTTCTTCTGGTCGACGAGCCGGTCGCCGGCATGACCGACGTCGAGACTATGCAGACGGCCGAACTGTTGCGCGAGATCAACAAGACCAAGACCGTGGTCGTGGTCGAGCACGACATGGCTTTCGTCCGCGAGCTCGGCGTCAAGGTCACCTGCCTGCACGAAGGTTCGGTGCTGGCCGAAGGCACCATCGACGACGTATCGACGAATGATCGTGTGGTTGAAGTTTATTTGGGAAGGTGAGGGATACGCCCTCGTCCTTCGAGACGCGAGCTTCGCTCGCTCCTCAGGATGAGGGCTACGGATAGTCAATGTCACCTCATCCTGAGGAGGCCCCGTTAGCGCGTTTACGCGCGTCTTAGACGCGCTATGGGGCCGTCTCGAAGGATGGGTTGACGGAAAGCGGATCAGTAATGCTCGAAGCCACCAACATCGACCTCTATTACGGCGCGGCGCAGGCCTTGCGCGGCATCTCGATCAAGGCCGAGCCTGGCAAGGTCACCTGCGTGCTCGGCCGCAACGGCGTCGGCAAGTCGAGCCTGTTGCGCGCGCTGGTCGGCCAGAAGCCGGTCAAGAACGGCACCATCATGTTTGAGGGCAAGGACATCACCCGCATGTCCACCGTCGATCGCGCCCGCTCCGGCATCGCCTATGTGCCGCAGGGCCGCGAGATCTTTCCGCTGCTGACCGTGCAGGAAAATCTCGAGACCGGCTTTGCGCCGCTGCCGCGCAATCAACGCGAGATTCCCGACGACGTGTTCTCGCTGTTTCCGGTGCTGCAAAGCATGCTCGGCCGGCGCGGCGGCGATCTGTCCGGCGGTCAGCAGCAGCAACTGGCCATCGGCCGGGCGCTGACCATGCGGCCGCGTTTGCTGCTGCTCGACGAACCGACCGAGGGCATCCAGCCGTCGATCATCAAGGATATCGGCCGCGCCATCGACTATCTGCGCAGTCTGAAGGAAATGGCGATCATCCTGGTCGAGCAGTATCTCGACTTCGCGCAGGAACTCGGCGACCATCTGGTGGTGATGGACCGCGGCGCGATCGTCTATCAAAGCGATAAGGCCAATCTCGACGAAGCCGCGCTCAAACGCGCATTGGCGATTTAGTTTCTTGGCGTCGTGTGGGCGGGCAGGGGGCGTTTGTGATACCAACGCGCGTGACCAACGTTGAACAACGAAAAACCTTCGCCGCCAACCGCGCCACCGGACACATTGCGCTGTCCGTGACCGCGCATGACGGCATCACCCGCCGCGCGCGTGTGCATGAGGACGGCTCGCTGCGCGTGCGTTTCCCAAATGCATCGCCCGAGGCGCTCGAAGCAGTCATCGTCAACACCGGCGGCGGCATGACCGGCGGCGACCGTTGCAGCATCGAGATGAATGTGGGCGAGGGCGCCAGCCTGATCGCCGGCACGGCGGCGGCCGAGAAGATCTACCGCTCGTCTGGCGCTGACGCCGAGATGGACGTCCGCCTGACACTTGAACGCCATGCGCGGCTGGCCTGGCTGCCGCAGGAAACCATTTTGTTCGACCGGGCGCGCCTGAAACGCCGCATCGATATCGATCTGGCCGAAGGCGCCGCGCTGATCATGGCCGAGGCGGTGGTGTTCGGCCGCGCCGCGATGGATGAGGCGCTTGTCGAAGGCTTCTTCACCGACGCCTGGCGCATCCGGCGCGGCGGCAAACTCATCTACGCCGACACCGCGCGTCTCGACGGCGCCATCGCCGGGAAACTGTCGCAGCGCGCCGTCACCCATGGCGGCATTGCGATTGCCACGGTGCTGGTCGCGCCCGGTGGAGAGGCGGCTCTTGAACACGTTCGCGCGCTCGGCGAAAATTTCGCGGGAGAGGTCGGCATTTCGGCGTGGAACGGGCTGGCGGTGGCGCGGCTTTGCGCCAAGGATGGCGCGGCGTTGCGCCACGATCTGATCGCGGTGCTGGCCGCGCTCGGCACGCCGGTGCCGCGGCTTTGGCTACAGTAATCAAGAGGAAGCGATGAACTTAACGCCCCGGGAAAAAGACAAGATGCTGATCGCGGTCGCCGCCATGGTGGCGCGCCGCAGGCTGGAGCGCGGCGTCAAGCTCAACCATCCGGAAGCGGTGGCGCTGATTTCCGATTTCATCCTGGAAGGCGCGCGCGACGGCCGCACGGTGGCCGAGTTGATGCGCGACGGCGCCCATGTCGTGACCCGTGCGCAGTGCATGGACGGCATTGCCGAGATGATCCACGACATCCAGGTCGAAGCCACGTTTCCCGACGGCACCAAGCTCGTCACCGTTCACGAACCCATCCGTTAAGGAATAGACCGATGAAAGCTCTGCTGACTATCTCGTCTTTTTTCGCCGCCACCGCCGCGTCCGCGCATGACTCGCTGGCCCCGCATGCGCACCCGCACCCAATCAGCATTCTGCCGGATGTCGGAACGCTCGGTGTCGCCGCTCTGGTGCTGGCGCTAGGCGTGATCGCGTACACATATGTCAAGCGCAGGTGACACTATGATCCCCGGAGAAATGTTCATCAAGGACGGCGAGATCGAACTCAACGCCGGCCGCAAGACGGTCACCGTCACCGTCGCCAATTCCGGCGACCGGCCGATCCAGGTCGGCTCGCATTATCATTTCTTCGAGACCAACCCGGGCTTGAAGTTCGACCGCAAAAAAGCGCGCGGCATGCGGCTCGATATCCCGGCCGGCACCGCGGTCCCCTTCGAGCCGGGGCAGACGCGCGAGGTCACGCTGGTCGCGCTCGCCGGCAAGCGCACGATCTACGGCTTCCGCGGCGACGTGATGGGGAAATTGTGACGTGATTTCGGCTCTGACCGAACGGCAAACTCCGACCGTTCCCTCCCCCCTTGTGGGGGAGGGTTAGGGAGGGGGGTGCATGGCACACGCGCTCGTCAGCCCGCGCAAACGAAAGCAAGCGAAAGACCTTCGCCGTGGCATGACGCGGGCGGAAACGTTGCTGTGGCGCTACATCAAAGCCCATCATTTGGATGGCGTGCAATTTCGGCGGCAGACACCGGTCGGGCCGTACATCGCGGATTTCTGCAGCCACCGGTTTCGGCTCGTCATCGAAGTGGACGGCGAGAGCCACGATTACGATGAGCGGCAGGCGCACGACGCGAAGCGCGACCACTGGTTTGCGACCCAGGGCTATCGTGTGCTTCGGTTTTCCAACGACGACGTTCTGAAGAATCTCGAAGGGGTGACGACCGTTATCGCCGAAGCTTTACCCCCCTCCCTGTCCCTCCCCCACAAGGGGGGAGGGAACGACTCTTCCTCCGCCGGAGACTGATGATGTCCGTCAAAATGAAACGCAGCGCCTACGCCGACATGTTCGGACCCACCGTGGGCGACAAAGTGCGGCTGGCCGATACCGATCTCATCATCGAGGTCGAGAAGGATTTCACCGTCTACGGCGAGGAAGTGAAATTCGGCGGCGGCAAGGTGATCCGCGACGGCATGGGCCAGAGCCAGATCACCAACAGACAGGGCGCCGCCGACACCGTCATCACCAATGCGCTGATCCTCGACCACTGGGGCATCGTCAAGGCCGACATCGGCATCAAGGACGGCCGCGTGCTGGCGATCGGCAAGGCCGGCAATCCCGACATTCAGCCCGGCGTCACCATCGTCATCGGCCCCGGCACCGAGATCATCGCGGGCGAGGGCAAGATCATCACCGCCGGCGGCTTCGACGCCCATATCCATTTCATCTGCCCGCAGCAGGTCGACGAGGCACTGTATTCCGGCATTACTACCATGCTCGGCGGCGGCACCGGCCCCGCCGCCGGCACCAACGCCACGACCTGCACGCCGGGGCCGTGGCATCTCGGCCGCATGATCCAGGCCGCCGATTCGTTCCCGATGAATCTTGGATTTGCCGGCAAGGGCAATGCCTCGCGTCCGGCGGCGTTGGAGGAAATGGTCAAGGCCGGCGCTTGCGCGCTCAAACTGCATGAGGACTGGGGCACGACGCCCGCTGCGATCGACAATTGTCTCACCGTCGCAGACAAATACGATGTGCAGGTGATGATCCATTCCGACACGCTCAATGAATCGGGCTTCGTCGAGGATACCATCAAGGCCTTCAAGGGCCGTACCATTCATGCGTTTCACACCGAAGGCGCCGGCGGCGGCCACGCGCCCGACATCATCAAGGTTGCGGGCTTGAAGAACGTGCTGCCGTCCTCGACCAATCCGACGCGGCCGTTCACCCGCAACACCATCGACGAGCACCTCGACATGCTGATGGTGTGCCACCATCTCGATCCGTCGATTGCCGAGGATCTGGCGTTTGCCGAAAGCCGCATCCGCAAGGAAACCATCGCGGCGGAGGATATTCTGCACGACCTTGGCGCGTTGTCGATGATGTCGTCGGACTCGCAAGCCATGGGCCGCATCGGCGAGGTCATCATGCGGACCTGGCAGACGGCGGACAAGATGAAGAAGCAGCGCGGCGCGTTGCCGGGCGAGAAGGGCGATAACGACAATCTGCGCGCCAAGCGCTACGTCGCCAAATACACCATCAACCCGGCGATCGCGCACGGTATCTCGAAGCACATTGGTTCGGTTGAGAAAGGCAAGCTCGCCGATCTGGTGGTCTGGTCGCCGGCTTTCTTCGGCGTCAAGCCGGACATGATTTTGAAAGGCGGCACCATCGTCGCGGCGCTGATGGGCGATCCGAACGCCTCGATCCCGACGCCGCAGCCGGTGCACTACCGGCCGATGTTCGGCGCCTTCGGCAAGGCATTGACGGCCTCGTCGCTGGTGTTCGTGTCGAAGGCGGCGGCCAGAAGCGACCTGCGCAAGCGCTTAGGCTGCGAGAAGCAGTTCGTCGCGGTGGAGAACACGCGCAAGATCAATAAGAAGAGCATGATCCACAACGACGCCACGCCAAACATCGAGGTCGATCCGGAAACCTACGAAGTCCGCGCCGACGGCGAGTTGCTCACTTGCGCCCCGGCCGACGTGCTGCCGATGGCGCAACGGTATTTCTTGTTCTAACGATTTCTTGTCCCGGGCGCAGCGCAGCACCTCTTGGTGATGCGCTGCAGAACCGGGACCTTTCCAAATTCAGAGTTTGGAATGGCCCCGGTTCTGCGGCGCATCACTCGCAGTGCTCGTGCTGCACCGCGTCCGGGGCAGGAAGGTGGTCTCAGCCAGAACGACAGAGTAAAAGACCCTCCATGCACCGCGTTACCTCGATCAAACCCGCCGCCGACTGGAACGCCGCCACTGCGCGCGACCGCGTCGTGCTCGATGCCGGCGACCGCAATCGCCGCCGCATCGTGCTGACCGGCGAGCGCGGCACGGCCTTCATGCTCGACTTCCCCAAGCCGGTGTCGCTGCGCGATGGCGACGGGCTGGTGCTGGACGACGGTTCGATCGTGGCGGTCGCCGGCGCGCCGGAGAAATTGCTGGAAGTCGCCGCGCCGAGCGCCTTCGAGACCGTGCGGCTGGCCTGGCATCTCGGCAACCGCCACACCGATGTGCAGATCGTCGGCGATAAGATTCGCATTCGCTACGATCATGTGCTGGAGGATATGCTGCGCGGCTTGGGCGCTGGCGTCGCCGCCTTGGATGCCGCCTTCGATCCGGAGCCGGCTTCGCCGCATGGGCATGGGCACGCGCACGAACATCATGGGCACGAGCATGGCGCGTAAAAAGCAAGCCATGCCATCGCACCGTCGTCCTGAGGTGCGAGCGAGCAAAGCGAGCGAGCCTCGAAGGACGACGGCCCCGCCACCCTTCGAGGCCGGGCTGCGCCCGGCACCTCAGGATGACGGGGATCATCTCGCCCCCGCGTCGCTCTACCGCCTGATGGCCTGGCTGTCGCCGGCATTTCCCGTCGGCGCGTTCTCCTATTCCAGCGGCATCGAATGGGCCATCGAGGCCGGCGACATCGCCGACGAGGCCACGCTGCGCCAATGGCTCGGCGTCATGCTGAGCGAAGGCGGCGGCTATTGCGACGCCGTGCTGTTCGCGCAGGCGTATCGTGCCGTGATCGGCGAGGACGACAAGGCGCTGCACGACATCGCAGAGCTGGCCGCGGCGTTCGCGCCGTCGAAGGAGCGCCATCTCGAAACCACCGCGCAGGGCAATGCCTTCGTCGAAGCGGCGCGCGCGGCCTGGGGCTGCGCCGCGCTCGATCGCTTGAAACAAGCCTGGGATGGCCCGGTCGCCTATCCGGTCGCGGTCGCGGTGACGGCGGCCGGTCACGGCATCGCCGTCGAACCGGCGCTCGCGGCCTATCTGCAAGCGCTCGCCGCCAATTGGGTGTCGGCCGGCGTGCGGCTGATCCCGCTCGGCCAGACGCAAGGCTTGCGCGTGCTCG
>JAUSBQ010000180.1 GCA_030651965.1 Pseudolabrys sp.
GGCGTCACCATGCCGCCGACGCCGCATACCAGCACCAGTTTGTCGATGCGTTCCTGGTGCTCCATCGCATAGTGCAACGCCGGCGCCGAGCCGAGCGAAGCGCCGACGATGCTGAACTTGTCGCCGCCGAAAACATGGTCGGTCAATGCGCGCAAATCGCCATAGAGCAGTTTGCCGTCGCCGAAATCATAAGGCTCGCTCGGCCGCGAGCGGCCATAGCCGCGCTGGTCGTAGATCAGACACGAGAAGTGATGACGCATATGCGCGATCTGCTGCCACCACGACAGATGCATGCCGCTGGCGCCGTGAATGAACACCACCGGCGGACCCTCGCCATGCAATTCATAATAGAGATCGACACCGTTCATTTTAATAAACGACATGGCTGCCCCCGACATTTCGACGGACGGAGTTGGCAGCAGTCGAACGACAATGGCAATGGGGTTTGTGGACGTGGCGCGCTCGGATCCGGCGCAGCGCGTCCGCAATATCGCCGGCGATGTCTTAGTGCGCCATCAGCACCGGCAAGGTCGCATTGGCGAGAATGTGGCGTGTCGCCCCGCCGAAGATCATCTGCCGCAAGCGGCTCTGCGTATAGGCGCTTTTGACGACAAGATCGCAACCCAGCGATGCGGCCTGCTCAAGGGTGATCTCGCCGATCGCCTCGGCGGAGTTGCGCTCGCTCTTTTTCAGCGTCAGCGCCTCGGCCTTGACGCCATTGCGCTTGAGGTGAAGCGCCGCCTCCTCGCCGGTCGGCCCGGTGGTGGCGCCGCCCTCCACCATCAGCACCGTCACCTTGTCGGCGCCTTGCAGCAGCGGCATTGCGAAAGTGTTGGTGTGCGCCTGCTCGGTGCTGCGATTCCAGGCGACCAGGATGTTGCGGCCGATGGTCTTCGGCACGGCCTTCGGCACGATCAGCACCGGACGGCCGGCATCAAACAGCGCCGATTCCAGCGGCGGCATGCGCGGGTTTTCCGCCGACGCGCCCGGCCGGCCGAGTACGATCAGATCGAACACCCGGCCGTAGCTGCCGATATAGGCGTCCTCGGCTGCGTCCGCGCGCGGCCAGCCGTAGGAATAGGTGGCCGGCGCCTGCCCGCCCGGCGGCACCTTGTGCGCCTTCATGAAGGCCTCGAATGACGCCTGAGCCTCCTTGGCCGTTTCCGGCTCGAAATCTCCGGAAATCGCCAGGCTGGAGACCGGCTCGACCGTGACATAGGTGCCGGGTGACGGCCGGACGGCGAAGCCCTCCATGTAGCTGTCGAAAGTCCGCGCCAGCAGGCGCGCGCCTTCGAGCACCGCCGGCATGGCGTCGTGGTCTTCGGTGGGAATGAGCATGGTTTTCATGGGCGAAACCGTCCGGTTTGCTTGTCGAGAGGCCGGGGCCGGCCCGGTGGACCAAGCTTAAATGCCGTCGCGGCAATAACCAGCGTTTATTGCACATCCCGGAATGGCCCGGATTGCCAAAAATTGCGCCGCCCACAGCCGCCGGGGCCGGTTGCAGACCGTTCCAACCGAAACCGTCCGTTAACGCGGCCTCGGTAGCCTGCAACCGATGAGGTATCGGGCAGGACGCCCGAGGCCCGGGGTGCCATGGTCCGTATCGATTTCAACCGTCTGCGTTTCCTCGTCATCGACGACAACGCCCACATGCGCCGGATCTTGCGCACGCTTCTGCACGGCTTCGGCGCGCGCGAAGTCTACGAAGCGGAAGACGGCGCCGCCGGCCTCGAGGCCTTCACCCACTACATCCCGGACATCATCATCACCGACTGGGCGATGCCGATTTTCGACGGCCTGGAGCTGGCGCAGATGATCCGCCAGCCCGGCGCCAACTCCAATCCTTACGTCGCCATCATCATGCTTACCGGCCACTCGGAAAAGAAGCGCGTCACGGCAGCGCGCGATGCCGGCGTCACCGAATTTCTCGCCAAGCCGATCTCGGCCAAAGGCCTCTATCAGCGCATCGTCAACGTGGTCGCCAATCCGCGGCCGTTCATCAAGACCAAGACCTACTTCGGTCCCGATCGCCGCCGCAACGTCAACGCGGCCTATGTCGGCCCCGAACGCCGCAAGGGCGGCAAGGCCGACCTCATCCGTCAAACCGCATTGCTCGAAAAAGTCCGCTCACCAGGCTGACGAAGGCAGCTTTAAACCATGGCTCCGCACAAGAACACGGCCGCGATCGCCACCTACGGCGATCACGAGGTCATCAAACCGGAAAACAAGCTGCGCAAGGCGGTGTCCGACACACCGTTCGTGCCCGGCGAGGACGATCCGGTCGCGCGCGCCGAAATGGCGCTCGCCGAATTGGCGGGCGAATTCGGCTCGATGATGGACGAGGAATGCGACCGCCTCGACAAGGAGCGGCGCACGGTTCTCTCGAGCGGTTTCACCAAGGCGAACACGGAACGCCTGTTCCACGCCGCCCACGACATCAAGGGCCAAGCGGCGACCTTCGGCTATCCGGCCGTCGCCGCGGCCGCCGACAGCCTGTGCCGGCTGATCGAATACACGCCGGACCCAACGCGTATCCCGCTGCGGCTGGTCGAACAGCATGTCGATGCGGTGCGGGCGATCTACCGCGAATATTCGCGCTCCGACGCGCAGGACCTCGCCTCGATGCTGACGCAGCGCCTGCGCGATGTGACCGACGAATTCCTGATCCGCGAGAACCGCAACCGGCCGGATATTCTCGAGCAGATCACCGGCGGCCCGTCGATCGTGCCGGAGTAGGCTCTTGTCCCGGGCGCAGTGCGCCGTGCACGGCGCGCTGCTGAACCGGGACCGTTACAACTTCAGAATTTGAAAAGGCCCCGGCTCAGCGGCGCACCACTTCGTGCTGCGCCGCGTCCGGGGCAGGAAAGCTACGCCACCATCCGCGCATCGGTGAGTTGCGGCGCGAAATCGCTGTCCCGGTCATTGGCAACCAGATCGTCGCAGAACATGCGGGCTTCCTCGCGCGCCGCTTCGACGGCGAAGCGCCGCAGCAGCGCCAGCAGCGACGCCATCGACTCGCTGCGCTCGGCCGCGCAGGCCGCCAGCACGCGCTCGACCATGCGGCGCTTGAGCCGCGACACGCCGCCCTGTTCGCCGACCAGAATGCCCTCGCGCAGCGCGGTGATCGCTTCGCGGAATGCCGGATAGGCAGCGGCCGGCAGACCCGCTTTGCCGAACAAAGCACGGAAACCGGAGATGTTCTTGTCGTGGATATAGCTGGTGACGCGGTCGAGCGGCATGCCGGACAATTCCGCCAGCGCCTCCTCGAACAACACGACATTGCCGGACAGCAGCGCGCGCAGGATCATGCCGGCGGTCAACTGTCCGCTCTGGCGCAGATGCTGCATCAATTCGCCGATTTCCTCGTAGGGCGTCTCGGCGGCGAGCGCCAATGTCGCCTTCTCGCAGGCTTCGCGCGCCGCGTATTCGGCGTGCTCGGAGCCCAGCCAGTGGCGCGCGCTGACGAAGCCGGCCAGGGTTTGCGACAGCTTCGCCAGCAAAGCCTGACGCACCGCCATCGGCAGATCGGCGCGGCCGACCAGATTTTCTCGGATCGGCGCCAGATGGCCGAAGCGTTCGACAATGCGGTTGATCGAGAACGGCGCGATATCGGCGTCGGCGTTTTCCAGGAGCGCGAGGCACGCCTGCGCCGGGCCGACTTCGGCAATCGCGGCGGCGAGCGGCCGCGACAGCATGGCGCGGCCGGATATGGCGACCTGCGCATCGGGATGACCGGTGGCAAACAAATCGACGAGATCCTCATCGTTGAGCAAAGGCGAGCGCGCCAGAAGCGGCAGCGCGACATCGGGCTGATCGGCGGCCAGCGCATGCACGATGACCGGCGGCGCTTTCTGCGACGAGGCAAAGACCTCGGCCAGCGCGCCGCGCACCAGCGGCGACGGATCGTCGAGCAGCATGATCATCGCGCCTTCGGCGGCGGCGAGATCGTCATTGGACAGATCGGAATGGAGATAGGCGCGCGCCAGAGCGGAAGTCGCTTCAGCCCGCTCACCGGCGGGCGCATGGCGGATCCATTGCAGGAACTGACGAACAATCATGACACGACCAAACGCTACAACAATCGCCGTCAACAGCGGTGACAGCAAAAGCCTAGCCGACGACGCTTAACAAAGCGTTCACCATAGGAATTGATGAAACGTTAACGACGATTTTGCGCCGTGCGTGAGAAACGACTCAGACTTTGCCGTGGAAAATCCCGCGCGCATTGGTGGCGCCGTCGCTGAACAGGTCGAGGCCGCGACCGGACCGCGCGGCGCCCGGCTTCGCGCCGGTTTGATCCGCGGCGGACGGTGTCCACAAATTGGCGACGGTTTGCGTGATGGGATCGTCACCGCGATCGCTGAACATCGCCTGGAACAGCGGCCGGGAATCCGTAACCGACTGCATCCTGCTGCGCGCGTCGGCGAGCGCCTGCGTGATGCCGGCGGTGTCGGGCGCCGCGACCGGCGTCCTCACCGCATTGGCCGCGACCGGAATAGCCGTCATGCCGGCCGCCGAAGAGGCCGCCGGCGCCGCGACGTTGTCGCTGCGCGGCATCGCCGCGGCGACCGCGACGGTGCGGGCATTGTCGAACTTGCCGGTCAGGCGGCTATACACCTCGCCGATGCTGCGCGCGCTGCCGGATTTGTCGTAGAAAATATTGTGGTTGGCGGCGGCCGCCGCCGGAAACATCTTGGCGGCATTGGCGTCCGGGCGCGAGTCGGCGGCGTTGATCAGCCGCCCGGCCCCATCCGGCCCGAGAAAATGAGCGATGTAGAGTTCGCCCTCGGTCGGCGGGCGGCCGACCGAGCCGATCAACTGAAAGGCATTGGCGCGCGAAAAGGCGCCGGCCATCAGCGCGCTCGTTTCCGGATCGCTGCGCAGCTTCATGATCGCGGCGCGCGAGGCCGGATCGGCGACCTCGTAGCGGCCGTCGGAATTCCGGGTTATCGCATTGGCATAGTGGCCGAGGCCGAGCGATGCCCCCTCCTGCTTCATGGTGCCGAGCCAGGTCTGGTCGATGAACTGATAAAGTCCCTTGGCCGACGAAGTCGTCGCCTGCGCCGACGGATTGAGCCCCGACTCGATCTTGGCGGTGGTCAAGAGATACTGGAAACTGATGCCGGTCGACTGCGACGCCTGCCGAATGGCGCCCGTAATCTGAGACGCCCGATTGGTGGAGACGGAATCGACGACCATCGGATTGCCCTCGGAAGAAACGGCCAACAGGGCTGTGAACGGACCCTGTCGACCATGGGTAATTATGGTAAATGAATCGTTAAGGACGGGCGCTCTCGCCCGTGTTAGGTCCGGAGACAGGCGAATGACGGCGGAAATTCAGCGGCACAAGCGCGGCGGCCTCTATTTCGAGGATTTCGAGGTCGGCAAGCTCTATGAGCACCGCTACACCCGGACCGTGACGCAGATGGACAACATGCTGTTCTCCAACATGACGCTCAATCCGCAGCCGCTGCACATCGACCGCCATTTCTGCGAGACCGAGACCGAGTGGGGCCAGCCGCTGATGAACTCGCTGTTCACGCTCGGCCTGATGATCGGCATCCAGGTCTCCGACATGACGGTCGGCACGACCATCGCCAATCTCGGCATGACCGACGTGAAGTTTCCCAATCCCCTGTTCGAAAACGACACAGTGACGTGCTCGACGGTGGTCGTGAGCAAGCGCGAATCGCAATCGCGGCCGAACGCCGGCATCGTCGAATTTCATCACAAGGCGTTCAAGCAGGACGGCAAGCTGGTCGCCGAATGCCACCGCAACGCCTTCATCATCAAGCGGCCGAAGTAAAAAGAAACAACACCATGCGCTCACTTCTGTTCGTGCCGGCCGACGCCGGACCCAAGCTCGACAAGGCCATGGCGTCAGGCGCCGACGCCGTCATCATCGATCTGGAAGATTCGATTTCGCCGGAGCGCAAGGCCCACGCGCGCGCGGCGTGTTTTGAATATCTGAAAAGCGCGCAACAGAGGCCGCAGCGCCCTCGCCTGCTGGTGCGCATCAACGGTCTCGACACTGGCATGACCGATGCCGATCTCGCCGCGATCGTGCCGGGCAAACCGGACGCGATTCTCTTTCCCAAAGCCGAAGGCGGCGCGAGCCTCGTGCATCTCGACGCCAAGCTGACGGCGCAGGAGGCCATCGCCGGCGTTGCCGAAGGCGCGATCAAGGTGCTGGCGCAGAATGTCGAATCCTCGCTCGGGTTGTTTCTCGCCGGCACGTTCCGCGGCGTCTCGCCGCGCCTGATTGGCATGACCTGGGGGCCGGAAGATCTGTCGGCCGAACTCGGCGCCGAGGCCAACCGCGATGGCCAGGGTCAGTTGACCGAGCCGTATCGTTTCGCCCGGTCGATCTGCCTGTTCGGCGCGGCGGCGGCGAAGGTGCCGGCCATCGAGACGATCTATGCCGACTTCCGCAACACCGACGGCCTGCGCCGCGAAACGCTGGACTCGCGCCGCGACGGCTTCACCGGCCGCCTTGCCATTCACCCGGCGCAGGTGCCGGTGATCAACGAGGTCTACACACCGAGCGCCGAGCAGATCGAAAAGGCCAGAGCGGTGATCGCCGCATTCGCAGCGCAGCCCGGCGCCGGCGCGGTCGGCATCGACGGCAAGATGTACGACCGGCCGCATCTGGTCCGGGCGCAGAGGTTGTTGGAGAGCGTGAAGTAAGACGCGTGTCCCGGACGCGGTGCAGCGCTATTGCGGTGCACCGAAGAGCCGGGACCTTTCCAACCCGGATACGTAACGGTCCCGGGTCGGCAGCGC
>JAUSBQ010000210.1 GCA_030651965.1 Pseudolabrys sp.
CGAGAACGGCAAGACCTATGAGGCTGACGCCGACGACGCGGCCTATGCCACCTTCCAGCTTGAGGGGGGCGTGATTGCCCACATGAATTCATCATGGTGCGTCCGGGTGCAGCGCGACGATCTGGTGACGTTCCAGGTCGACGGCACGCATGGTTCGGCGGTTGCGGGACTGACCAAGTGCGTGACGCAGGCGCGCGTCAACACGCCGCGTCCCGTCTGGAATCCCGATGTACCGCAGACCATGGACTTCGCGTCCCAATGGGAGGAAGTCCCGGACAACGTCACCTACGAGAACGGCTTCAAGATTCAGTGGGAGGATTTCATCCGCCACGTCTGCGCCGATACGCCGTGGCACCACGGCTTGATCGAAGGCGTCAAGGGCGTGCAATTGGCCGAGTTGGGCTTGAAGAGCTGGACCGAACGGCGCTGGCTGGATGTGCCGGAGATCAAGATTTAAGGAACGGACAATGGCGACACTTTCGCTTCCGCAGGCCGGCGGCAAATTCGCGGCCTACACGACGGGCGAGCCGATCCAGTTTCCGTCCAAGGCGGAGACCGCGCGCTTCAATCGCGTCGCCTATGCCGCCGCGCATGTGGTGGCCGATCCATTGGCCGACAACGATCCCTGGCTCGACACCAATATCGACTGGGACAAGACCATCGCCTTCCGGCACTACCTGTGGGACCTCGGCCTCGGCGTCGCCGAGGCGATGGACACGGCGCAGCGCGGCGGCGGACTGGACTGGAGCGCGGCCCAGCAACTGATCAAGCACGCGCTGGACGCCGCCAAGGACCGGCCGGGCGCGAAAATCTGCTGCGGTGTCGGCACCGATCATCTTGCCGTCACCGATAACGTCACCATCGACGATATTATCCGCGCTTACGAGGAGCAAATCGAGGCGGTCGAAGCGATGGGCGGCAAGCTCATTGTCATGGCGTCGCGGGCGCTGGTGCGCGCCGCCAAGACGCCGGCCGACTATGAGCGCGTCTATGGCCGCATCCTCCGTCAAGTGAAGGAGCCGGTGATCATCCACTGGCTCGGCGAGATGTTCGATCCCGCGCTCGCCGGTTACTGGGGTTCGGTCGATCACATGGTGGCGATGGAGACGTGTCTTAACGTCATGCGCGACAACGCTTCCAAGATCGACGGCGTGAAGATTTCGCTGCTGTCGAAGGAGAAGGAAATCGCCATGCGCCGCCGCCTGCCGCAAGGCGTGCGCATGTATACCGGCGACGACTTCAACTACGCCGAGCTGATCGCCGGCGACGAGGAAGGCCATTCCGACGCGCTGCTCGGCATTTTCGACGCCATCGCGCCGGCGGCCTCGGCCGGTCTGGCGAAGCTGTCGAGCGGCGATCTTCAAGGCTTCCACGGCATCATGGAGCCGACGGTGCCGCTGTCGCGCCACATCTTCAAGGCGCCGACGCGTTTCTACAAGACCGGCGTCGTGTTCCTCGCCTGGCTGAACGGCTTGCAGGACCACTTCATCATGGTCGGCGGCCAGGAAAGCGCGCGCTCGATCCTGCATTTATCCGAACTGTTCCGTCTCGCCGACCAAGCGCGTGTGCTGCACGACCCGGATCTGGCGGCGTCGCGCATGAACAAGCTTTTGGCGGTGCATGGTTTGTCTTAGGCTGCATCTAAAGAGCCGGTCCGAAGGCCGGCGATCAAGAAACGACGACCCAACAACCCAAGGGAGGACTACAATGTTACGTCTATTGATGCTCAGTGCCGCGGCGGTCATCGGCCTTACAGGCGCTGCCTCTGCCCAGAACTATTCGTGGAAGCCGACCAAGCCGATCCGCATCATCGTGCCGTGGGGCGCCGGAGGCTCCACCGACCAGCTCGTGCGCGTGCTGGCCGCGGAAATCGAAGGCGCGCTCGGACAGACCGTGGTTGTGGTGAACCAGGCTGGCGGTGCCGGCGCGGTCGGCACCAAGGCCGCGCTCGACGCCCCGCATGACGGCTATACCTGGACCGGCGGCGCGACCAAAGACCTTGGCACCTACATCGTGACCGGCGCCGTCGAGACCCAGTTGAAGGATTGGGAGCTTTACCTCGGCACGGTGAACTACACCGTGTTGTCGGTGAACCCGAATTCGAAGTTCAAGTCGATTGCCGACATCACCAAGGCCATGAAGGATGCCCCGGCGACCGTCACCATTGCCACCGGCGGCATCAATTCGGCAGGCGGCGCGTCGTCCGAAGCGCTCAAGGCAGCGGTCGGCGGCGACTACAAGATGGTCACCTATGACGGCGGCAATCCCGCCGTTCAGGCGGCGGTTTCCGGCGAGGCGCAGATCACGACACAGCTTATCGCGGAGCAGTACCAGATGCTGCGCGCCAAGAAGCTGGTGCCGCTCGCCGCTTATACCAACGAGGATGTGACGCTCGACGGCATCGGCACCATCCCATCGATCAAGAAGGCGCTGCCCAACATCGCGGCTGGCCCGGTCCATTTCGGTATCTGGGTTCCGAAGGATGCGCCCAAGGAAGTTATCGCGACCATGAACCAGGTCTGGGACAGCAAGATCAAGGCATCCGACCGGCTCAAGAAGTATGCCGAGTCGGCGGGCCTCACGGTGCTCGTGACGCGCGGTGACGAGGCCTACAAGGCCGCCTTCCCCGTCGTGCAGATCAATGCCTGGGCGATTCACGATGGCGGCAAGTCAAAAGTGAGCCCGGACAAGGTCGGCATTCCGAAGCCCTGACACGTTCTGACCCTTCGGACGGCGCGCCCGCTCAGGGCGCGCCGTCCATATTGCCGGAAGCCAAATGCCCAGAGCCGATTTCCTGACAGGCCTCGTCCTTCTCGTCGTCTCCGCCATGTTGATTGGCGAAGGCTTGACGTTGCCCGGCGCGGGCGGACTGATCATGAAGGGCGGCGAGCCGGGTCGCGTTCCGCTGTTTCTCGGGTTCGTTATTGCAACGATGGCGGTCGTGCTCATTGTCCGCGCGATCTCGCAGAATGGTCACCGGCTGCGCCAGATCGCGGCGTTCGACACCGAGAACAAGCGGGCGCTTGGACGCGCGCTCGCGGTCGCGGTGGGCGGCACGCTGTATGTCGGTCTGCTCGGGCACAATTTTTCCGGCGCCGACCTCGATTATGCCTTGCTCACCTTCGGGTTCATTCTCACCTTCATCGTGATAGCCGAATGGAAGCTCGCGCCGGAAATCGCCGGACGACGCTGGCAGGCGCTCGATCGGCGCGCACCTGCGATGGCCTCCCGCATTGCGGCGATACTTTCGTTCGTCAGCCCGGCGCGCGCGCCGTATGTCTGGCTCTTCATCACGGCGACATTCCAGGCCGCCGCTTTGGCGGTCCTTGTTTCGTATGTTTTCGAAAAACAGTTCTTCGTGCAATTGCCCTGAGAGAACCCGATGCTCGCCATGTTGCAGGACATCGTCAGTTATCTGGTTCAGACGTTTGGTTACGTCGTCGCCGCCTTTGGAAAATTCAATAGTCTCGACGTTATTGTCTATGTCATCGGCGCGACGCTGCTGGGGATCATCATCGGCGTGCTGCCGGGCCTGACTGCGACCATGGGTCTCGCGCTGCTGACGACGCTGACCTACAAGCTCGAGCCCACCGCCGCGCTGTTATCCTTGATGTGCCTGTACGTGGGAGCGATTTACGGCGGCAGCCGCACCGCCATTCTCCTCAACATTCCCGGGACGCCGGCAAACGCGGCGACGACGCTTGACGGCTACCCACTGGCGCGCATGGGGCGCGCCGGCCCGGCGATGGGCACCGCGACCACCGGCTCGTTCCTCGGCACGATGATCGGCATAATGTTTCTCGCCACGATCGCGCCCAAGCTCGCCGACTATGCGCTCGAGTTTCAGACCCACGAGTTCCTGTGGCTTGCCATTTTCGGCGTACTGATCTCCGGCCAATTGACGGCGATGGAAGATCCACTCAAGGGCTGGATCGCCGGATTTCTTGGTCTCGCCGTGGCGATGATCGGCCAGGAAGGTCTGTACATGACCGACCGCTTCACCTTCGGCTACACGGAAATGCAGGGTGGCATCGGGCTGATCCCCGCGATGGTCGGCGCCTTCGGTTTTTCCGAAGTGATTGCGGTGATGTACAATCGCCGCGCCGAGATCGTGCGCGCGAAGGTCAAGCTTCTTGACGTCATTCCCGACCCGCGCGAGATCGTGCGCTATTGGCGCACGATTGGCCGGTCCGGCGTGATCGGCACGATCATCGGCATCATTCCCGGCGTCGGCGAGGATATAGGCGCCTGGGTTTCCTATGCCGCTGCGCGCCGGGTCTCCAAGGAAAAGAAACTATTCGGCAAGGGCTCGGTCGAAGGTCTGATGGCGGCGGAGACCGGCAACAGCGCGGCGGCGCCGGGAGCCGTCATTCCCGTCTTGACGCTCGGCATTCCCGGCTCGGCGCCCGCCGCCATCGTGCTTGCCGCGATGGTGCTGCACGGTGTGCGGCCCGGCCCCATGATCATGATCGAAACGCCGAGCTTCGTTTACGAAGTCGTCGTGATGTTCTTCTTTGCGTCGATCGCGATGTTCGTGCTGGGCATCCTGCTGACGCCGCTCCTCCTCAAGGTCCTCACGATCCCGCGCGAACGCTTGATGCCGGCGGTTTTCGTGCTGTGCGTGATCGGCTCCTACGCGATCCAGCAGCGCATGTTC
>JAUSBQ010000332.1 GCA_030651965.1 Pseudolabrys sp.
GCGTTCAGACGACGGAGCGCCTGATCGCGGCTGCCAATCTCGGCCCGGCTTTGACCCTCGGCCTGTTCCTGACGATCTGCTTCCTGGCCGGCTTCATTCTGGACTGGATCTCCATCCTGCTGATCTTCGTTCCGGTTTTCATCCCGATCGTCAACCTGTTGGGCTTCGACCCGGTTTGGTTCTGCGTGTTGTTCCTCATCATCATCCAGACCAGCTACCTGTCGCCGCCGATGGCGCCGGCGATCTTCTATCTGCGCGGCATCGCGCCGCCGGAAATCACCATCCAGCATATGTTCCGGGGGGTGATCCCGTTCATCGTGCTGCAACTGTTTACCTTGGCGATCGTGGCCATGTTCCCGCAGATGGTGCTGTGGCTACCCTCGGTTCTGCTCGGGTTCAAATGACGGCCGGGGCCGGTCGACAGGCGTGCTTCGGGCAGGGGCGTTGACCGGACCTGCAAGTGTGATAGATTAGTGATATATCAGGCGCGGCGATCAAGTCGCGCATCCAGGGAGAGCGGCCATGACCCCCGAGGACGTCCTGTCGATCAAGCCGAAAGTGCTCACCCAGAAGCAGCGCGAGTTCTATTTCGAGAACGGCTTCATCCTCCTCGAGAAGTTCCTGCCCGACAGCTGGGTCGAGCGGCTGCGGACCGCGACCGAAGAGATGGTGGACAAGAGCCGCTCCGTCACCAAATCGGACGATGTCTGGGACGTCGACAAGGACCATACCCGGGACAATCCGCGGCTACGCCGGCTTTCCAGTATGAACGATCACCATCCCACGTTCTGGGAATATGCCGCCGCCGAAAAATCGCCGCTGCCGGACGCCATTGCCGACCTGGTCGGCCCCGACGTCAAGTTCCACCAGTCCAAGCTCAATTTCAAATGGTCGCAGGGCGGTGACGAGGTGAAGTGGCACCAGGACATCTCGTTCTGGCCGCATACCAATTACAGCCCGTTGACGGCCGGCACCTATGTATATGAGTGCAATGCGGAGCAGGGCCCGCTCGGCGTTTTGCCGGGCAGCCATAACGGCCCGGTGGTCAACCAGTACAACGACAAGGATCAGTGGGTTGGCTGCATGCGGCCGGAGGACGTCGCCGAGATCGACATGAGCAAGGTGGTCTATCTCGAAGGCCCGGCCGGCTCGATCACATTGCACAATTGCCGGACGCTGCACTATTCAAAGGCGAACTGGTCGCCGGCGCCGCGGCCGCTGCTGCTCAATGTCTATTCCTCGGCTGACGCGATGCCGTATACCTATAATCCGCTGCAGTCGCGCTATTACGGCGCTATCGTGCGCGGCAAGCCGGCGCGCTGGGCGCGCCACGATCCGCGCCCCTGCCTGCTGCCGCCCGACTGGTCCGGCGGCTATACCTCGATCTTCGCCGTCCAGCAGGAAGAGACCTGGAAGGCGGAGCGGCCCAAGGCCGCCGCCGGCGGTATGATGTAGACGGTCGACGTCAAGGCACTGGATTGCACGGAGAGGCATGATGATCACCCAGCGGCAAATCGACTTTCGCCAAGAGTACCGTTCCCGTATCATGGGCTGGTACGATGGCTACCTGCATGTCGTGATCATCTATGCGATGGGCGCGGCCGCCTTCTACATCTATGTCCAGCACATTGAGAATGTGACCTGGCTGGAATGGCTGACGGTGCCGGTGACGTTCCTGTTCACCAATATTTTCGAGTGGATCGTGCATAAATTCATCATGCACCGTCCCCTGAATATCAAAGGCCTGCGCGCGGTCTATGAGCGGCACACGCTCAATCACCACCAGTTCTTCACCGATGAGGAAATGCGGTTCCGCGACCACAAGGACTGGCGGGTGACGGTGTTTCCGCCCTATGCGCTGGTCGTGTTCATCCTGATGTCTCTACCGGTCGCGGCGGTGCTCGGCGCGCTGCTGTCGCCCAATGTCGGCTGGCTGTTCATGAGCGTGACCACCGGCATGTACCTGATCTACGAATTCATGCACTTCTGCTGCCACGTCGACGAAAACTGGTTCGTCCGCAACTGTCCCTTCGTCAACACGCTGCGGCGCCACCACACCGCGCACCACAATGCGCGGCTGATGATGGAAACCAACATGAACCTGACGTTCCCGATCGCCGACTGGCTGTTCGGGACGTCCGACATCGACCGCGGGCTGATCGGGACGTTGTTCAATGGTTACGATACCCGCTTCCTCAGGCGGGACCTGCGCGGCAAACCCAAGCGTCCGGACGAAGCCGCCGCGGCGCCGATGGGCTCCTTCTAGACATCCGGCTGCGCAAAACGCGGCCGGTCAATTACGGACGACTGCCATGCCGAATGACGTCAAAGCGATTGTCTCCGGGCTCGCCCTGATCGTGGCGGCCGTGCTCGCTTATTGGAGCGGCTCGCCGATCGATCCTGGCTTTTCGACCTTTGTCATGATCACCGCGGTCTTCATGGTGGTGGCGATGTGGATTTTTCCCGAGGCGGGCGTCAAGAAAGCCGATTTGAAACCAAGATGACTTGATTGTCTTGAGCGCGACTGGCTTCCTGGGAATTGACCGATCTGCTTAGACCGGGCCGATAAAGTCCACTCGGCCCGATCTGCTTAGATCGGGCCGACACCCAAAGCGGTCGAATTATTTCCAGCCGGCTTCCTTATCGCACGCCGCTCTTTCGGCTGGGTGTGTCTTTTCCCACTGGGTAATCGATTGACTCTCATTGCTGCTCATCTTGTTGTTCATACAGGAGCAGTATTTCTGAATAACCGAGGCCTCGACCTTTGCCTCTTGATTGTCCTTCATGCATTGGGCGATCCATTTGACATCATCCGCGTCGGCGCGCGCTTCACCGGCCAGACCGCAGATGGCGATCAACGAAGCAGCGATTATGGTGCGCATCAAATTCCCCCTCATTGTTCCAGCAAATAGCAACGCCGGATGCGGCGCTGCTTCTGCTGGCATACTCAGGGACCAGAAAACCGCCAAATGAAAAGCGATTGGAAATTCTGAAATTTTGTTGATGCCGTTTTGAGGCGCCCGAGGCCGCCAAAAGTGCGGCGCGGAACACGCTCGCTCCATCGGAAATCAGCGGTTCGGCAGGCCGATTTCGATCAAGACGTCTCGGATCGTCTCGCTCGCCGCCAGAAACGCCGCGCTGGCGTTTTTTGGCGGGAGCGCGATATTGCTGGCGGTCGAGCCAGGGCGTATTTTCAACGCCCACGCCAATGCGGCTTTTGCGTCGTCCGTGCGGCCCACTCGCTGGTAGGCCGCGGCCAGTAGCATAAGCGGACGGCCGGATGCCGGCGTAATGGCGATCGACCGTTCCAGCCATGGCAACGCCTCTTCGTCGCGACCCATCATCACGTAGCTCCAGCCCGCGCCGAGCAACCAGGTCCAGCGGGACACGGGCGGTGTGTCGAAGCGGTTGGCTTGCTTGAATGTCGCCAGCGCGTCTTCGAAGCGGCCCAACTGAATGTGGGCCACACCCATATGATACAACGCGATTCCATTCCATGGATCGAATGACAAGGTCCTGGCGCAAACCACCAGGCTTTCGACGAACTCGTTGGTGGCGTTGAGGAAGCGGCAATAGGCTTCCAGCACGGGGATTGAATTGGGTTTGGTCCGCACCGCGCGTTCCAGCAGCGATTTGGCATTGTTTTCCGCCGCCTCGCTGTCGGCTGGACTGTACCAAACCATCTGAACGCCGCGCAGTTGAAGCCCCGCGAGCGCGACCTGAAGGCTGGTATTATGGGGGTCGTCGGCGAGCGCTTTCTCCAGCATCGCTTGCGCCTGGGTAAAGCGCTCCCGGGATGTCTGAATAATTGACGCAGTGGCCTGTTCTATCGCGACCTTGGCGCCGCTGTTCGGCTTACCGCCCGCGGTCGCGGCCGGCCCCGCATCGGCATTGAGAAGCGCGTTGATGCGGGTCGCCAGCAAATGACCCACGCCGGCGGCCAGGCGTGTTTTCTGCGTGTCCAGATCCAGGTCTTTATCGTCGATTGTGACGGCAGGAATGGCCTCGACCTTGCCGGTCGCGGTCTTGATCATGCGCGCCCGCAATGTCCATGACGATTGGCCTCTTACGAGTTCGCTATTCACCACATAGTCGGGTTCCGCCGGAGGAGCGGAAGCAGGTTGTTGCGAAGCGCCTTTATGGCGCGCGTTCGGCGTAATCACATAGGCATTGTCTATTTTTGCGAGGCCATCGGTCAGGCGTTCGGTCACGCTGGCGGCCATGTCCGTTGTTTGAGCATCCTGGTTCAATTCGACGACGGGCATCATCGCAATGATTGGCGGCCGCTTCGACGGGGTGGCCAGCCAGAAATTCGGCGTTGCGATGGCGAACCCGACGATTGCAAAAAGGCCTACGGCTGCTGCGACGGCTCCGCCAAAGCGCATTCCAGGACGCGGCGGGCTGACGATGCCGGCGCCGGCTTCTGGCGTGGCGGTGCTTTCGGAGGCGGCGGGCGCGGGTTGTTTCTTAATATAACCGGGGGTTGTTTCATCCAGCACCTCGGTATCGAGCATATAGCCGCGACCGGATATGAGTTTGAGGATCTGGCGTTGATTGTCGCCGAGGGCGGTGCGCAATTCGCGGATGCATTGAAACAGGCTGTCTTCACCCACGTGAACGTTGGGCCAGACGGCATCCATCAATTCCTGCTTGCTGAGAATCCGGCCAGGGTTGGTGGCAAAAAGAACGAGTAAGTCGAAAGCTTTCGGCCGCAGTTTTATGGTGCCGGAGTCGGGGCCCCGAATCTCGGCACGCTGCTGATCAAGCTCAAAACCAGCAAAACGGAGCACTAATCCTCCACGGTTCGGTTAACCGCTGCGCGAATGCTGAAAATATCAGAAAAACGTCAGAATGTCACCGCTGGCCGTCCCCCGGGACAGGTGGCGTGCCGACCTATGTCGACGCTGCAGGGAGAAAAACAGACCGCGCAACAGTCGGTTCCAACAGCTTCGTCTTCGGCAGATCCGGCGTCGTCAATGCCGGTGCGCTGAGCGTCACGACGCCGACGGGCGAATTCATGAACAGCGTGATCGGTGCGGGCAGAGCGCCAATAGGCCGTAATGAGTGCCAATCGCGTGCGGCGCCATCTGCGGCGCCGAGAATTTATAAGTAGCTTTGGATTTCATCTCGCCCACGTCCACGTCCACGTCCACGTCCACGTCCACGACCACGACACGACCACGACCATGTCCAGACCTTGCGCCTTGCCGCCGGCATGAAATTAAGCCAATATTTCAGACGCTTGCCTGTAAATATCTCCAATAAAGGCTTGGTGAGGAGGATATCCCCCGGCCCGAGATCAGGATACGAGACCGACAATGAAGGACGGGCAAGCGCAGGGCCGTGAGATCGACCTGATCGCGCGCGTGCGCGCCGCCGCGCGCCAGGAGCAGTTCCTCGATGTCGTGTCGGCGGAAGAAGCGCGTGAGCGTTTCGAGAGGCATCTCGATCTGTCGCCGCTTCCGGCGGAGAAGGTGGCGCTGGCCGATGCGCTGACGCGCGTGCTCGCGCATGACATCATTGCCGCCGTCGATGCGCCGCCGTTTGACCGTTCCAATGTCGATGGCTTCGCGCTGCGCGCCGTCGATACGTTGGGCGCCACCAACGCTTCGCCGAAAATCCTGCGGCTCAATGCGGAAGTGATCGCCTGCGGCGACGACCCGGCGCTGGAAATCGCGCCCGGCACCGCCACCACCATCGCCACCGGCGGCGTGATCCCGCGCGGTGCCGACGCGGTGATCATGGTCGAGCAGACCGAGTTGATCGGGCAAGGCGAGCCGTACATCGAAGTGCAGCGCGCCGCCACGCCCGGCCAGTTCGTTTCCTACGCCGGCTCCGACATTGCGCGCGGCGAAACCTTGCTGCGGCGCGGCGTGCGCATCGGCTCGCGCGAGATCGGCATGCTGGCGGCCTGCGGACTGGCCTTCGCCGATGTCGTGCGCCGGCCGAAGGTTGCGGTGCTATCGACCGGCGACGAACTGGTCCCGCTCGGCCAACCGCTCAAGCCGGCCGGAATTTATGACAGCAACGGCGCGATCATCGCCGCCGCGGTCGCGGAGGCCGGCGGCGTCGCGCTGCCGATGGGCGCCATTCCCGACGATGCCGCGGCGCTCGATAAAGCCGTGCGCGAGGCGCTGTCGCAAAGCGACATGGTCGTCCTGTCGGCCGGCACCTCGAAAGGCGCCGGCGATCTGTCGCATGCGATTGTTTCGAGACTGGGCGCACCGGGCATTCTGGTGCACGGCGTGGCGCTCAAGCCGGGCAAGCCGCTATGCCTCGGCGTCATCGGCAAGACGCCGATCGCGGTGCTGCCCGGCTTTCCGACCTCGGCGATCTTCACCTTTCACGCTTTCATCGCACCGGTCATTCGCGCGCTGGCGGGGCTGCCGCCGGAAGCGGCGCAGACCATCCAGGCGCGCGTCCCGGTGCGGGTCGCGTCCGAACTCGGCCGCAAGGAATTCGTACTGGTGTCGCTGATCGACACTGAGGACGGCCCGGTCGCCTTTCCGACCGGCAAGGGCTCCGGCTCGGTCACCAGTTTCTCGCAAGCCGACGGCTTTATCGAGATCGACGCGCTGGCAAGCTCGCTCGACACCAACACCATCACACAGGTAACGCTGATCGGCAGCAGTGCCCGCGCTCCCGATCTGGTGATCATGGGCAGCCATGACGTCGCGCTCGACGTGATGGTCGGCGCGCTCGCCGACCGCGGCTTCTCCGCGCGCACGCTGGCGGTCGGCAGTCTCGGCGGCGTGGCGGCGGCGAGCCGCGGCGAATGCGACATCGCGCCGGTGCATCTGATCGATCCTGCGAGCGACGACTACAACAAGCATTTGGTGACGCCGGCGCTGTCACTTGTGGCGGGGTGGCGGCGCATGCAGGGCGTCTTGTTCCGTACTGGTGATGCGCGCTTTGAGGGCAAGAGCGCGGCCGAGGCGATCAAGGCTGCATTGGCAGATTCCGCCGCGCTGATGGTCAACCGCAATGCCGGCGCCGGCACCCGTGTCCTGATCGATACGTTGCTCAACGGTGCGCGGCCGCCTGGCTACGCCAATCAGCCGAAGTCGCACAACGCGGTCGCCGCCAGCATCGCGCAGGGCCGCGCAGACTGGGGCGTCGCCATCGAGCCGGTGGCGAAGCTCTACGGTCTCGGCTTCCTCCCGGTGGCGCCGGAGCATTACGATTTTCTGGTGGTGGAGAGCCGGCGCGACCGGCCGGCGGTGCGCGCCTTTCTCGCGGCGCTGCGCGACGAGGCGACACGGTCGCGCATTGCGGCGCTCGGCATGGTTCCAGCCGATGGGTAGATTGTTTTGCGCATTAGTGCTGGTGCTGCTGTTGCTGGTGCCCGGCAGCGCGCAGGCACAATTGCGCGGCCATGGCGGCCCGGTGCGGGCGCTGGCGATTTCGCCCGACGGCACGCAGGCGCTGTCCGGCAGTTTCGATACGTCGGCAATCCGCTGGTCGATCCCGCGCAACGCGGCGGAACAGGTCATGCGTTTCCACGAGAGCGCGGTCAACGCGGTCGCCTTTCTCAAGGACGGCCGCATGGTCAGCGCTGGCGCCGATACGCGCATCGCCGTCTGGTCGCCGGCCAAGTCGCAGCCCGATGCGACCCTCGACGGCCACACCGCGCCGGCCGCCAGTCTCGCGGTGTCGCCGGACGGCGCGTGGCTGGCCTCCGCGGCGTGGGATCACACGGTTCGCCTCTGGCCGCTGAACGGCGGCGCACCGCGCGTGCTCGAAGGCCACGGGCAGAACGTCAACGGCGTCGCTTTCTCGCCGGATGGCCGCGCGGTTATAAGTGCTGGTTACGATGCGACCGTGCGCATCTGGCCTGTCGCCGGCGAAGGCAGCGTCATCGTGCGGCAATTGCCGACGCCGCTGAACGCCGTCGTCGTGGCGCCGGATGGCGAAATCGCCGCCGGCGGCGCGGACGGCAAGGTCTACTTCCTGTCGCCCGGGGGCGAGATACGCGAGGCGGTGCAGGCCTCGGCGACGCCGATCATTGCGCTTGCGATCTCCGGCGATGGCGCGCTGGTCGCGGCGGCCGGCATCCGCGGCTCGGTTACGGTGCTCGAGCGCAAGACGCGCAATATCCAGAAGACTTTGGTCGGGCCCGGCCTGCCGGTCTGGTCGGTGGCGTTCTTTCCCGACAGCCGCACTTTGTTGACAGGCGGCGCCGACCGGATGCTGCGGCGCTGGAACGCCATCAGCGGCGAGCCGATCGATATTGTCCTTGTCGGCGCGCCGGACGATCCGCTGTCCTTCTATGCCGGCGATCGCGGCGCCGAGGTGTACCGTGCCTGCATCGCCTGTCACGCCTTGACGCCGGACGAGGGCAACAAGGCGGGGCCGAGCCTTGCCGGAATATTCGGCCGCAAAATCGGGACGTTGCCCGGCTATCGCTATTCCGATGCGCTGACCAGGATGGACATCGTCTGGACGCCGGAGACG
Organism: Pseudolabrys sp.; assembly: GCA_030651965.1. Lineage (GTDB taxonomy): Bacteria > Pseudomonadota > Alphaproteobacteria > Rhizobiales > Xanthobacteraceae > Pseudolabrys. The sequence continues at coordinate 8,455 of JAUSBQ010000332.1, forward strand.
GTGGCCAAGATGTTCGAAGTCGGGCCGGCCGCCTACACGCCCGGCACCAAGATGCCGGAGCAGACCATCGGCGCGGCCGACGACCGCAAGGCGCTGGTCGATTTCCTGGAAAAGGCGACCGGCGGCAAGAAGTGAAAACTTTTATTTGAGCATGATCTTATCCGAAAACCGGTTCCCATCCCCGATCAAGTCGAGGACATGCTTTTCGGGATCATGCTCTAGCTGTCGCTCTTCTGGTCGCGTTCGCGCAGATAGTCTTCCGTCGTGCGCGGCAGCGGACGCGGCGTCGCGGCGAAGGGATCGAAATTCTCCTTCGCCATCGCGCCGACGCGGCAATCCGCGCACATCCGGATGACGTCGAGCCGCTCCTTGGAGTTCTTGAACATCCAGTGCTGGCCTTCCAGCTTGGCGATCACGCGCTCGACGGTGCTCTTCACGCCAAACGGCTTGTCGCAACTGATGCAATGAAACGGCTCTTCCTGCTTGATGATGCGGCTCATCGCGGCCGGCGCGAGGAAATTTATTTGCGGCGTCAGGCTGATCACTTTTTCCGGGCAGGTCGCCTTGCACAGGCCGCATTGCACGCAGGCATCCTCGGCAAAGCGCAGCATCGGCCGCTCGGGATCGTCCGACAACGCGCCGGTCGGGCAGGCGGAGACGCAGGAGAGGCACAAAGTGCAGCCTTCGACCTTCACTTCAATCGTGCCGAAGGGGGCGCCTTCGGGGAGCGCCACGACATCGATTGGCGCCGGTGCCACCGCGTGCATCTCGCGCAAAGCGAGCCGCATCACTTCGCGTTTTCCCCCGACCACCGAGAAGGTGGCCGGCTTGGCCGCACCGTCCATCGGCGCGATGGCGCGCAACGTGCTGCCGAGCATATCGGGATCGTCGGTCTCGATCGTGCCGACGCGCGCGCCGGCAAATCCAACGCCGGCGAGGATCGGCTCCGCCAGGGCGATTGTCTTGGCGAGGCCGGCAACGTCGTGACGTGGCTTGGCGCGAAGCAGAAAGCGCACGGCGGACGCGCCATAGGCAAAAGCGGCGGCGATTGCTTCCAGCCCGATCTGCGTCACCTCGTTGACCTGCACCGGCAATACGTTCGCCGGCAGGCCATCGCCGTGCCGCGCGAGCGCGTCGATCAACGCGCCGCCGTGCTCGGCATCGTGGAACATCACAACCGCGCGCTTGCCGCCGGCGCCGCGATAGGCGCCGAGCAAGGCGCGCAACTGGCGCAAACTGGCATCGACCGGCGGCAGCGCATAGGCCGCAGCACCGGTGGGGCAGGCCGCCGCGCATTGGCCGCAGCCGGCGCAAATCTGCGGATCGATGCTGACATGATTGCCGTTCGGCGTGATCGCCCCGGTCGGGCACAAATCGAGACAGCGGCGGCAGCCAACGATCTTGGACCGCGAATGCGCACAGATACTTTCGTTGAAAGTGATATAGCGCGGCTTGTCGAACGTGCCGGTCAGATCGCGGGCTTTCAGCACGGCGCGCAACACCGCCGCCGGATCGGCCGGATCGGCGCGCAGATAGCCGTCGCGCAGGTCGGACGCGGGAAACAACGGCGCGCCGCCCGACAAATCGATCAGAATGTCGCAGCGGGACACGGCGCCGTTGCGCGGTGCGCCGAAGGTCAGTTCGTGCCGCGAGGACGGATGGGGCGCGGCGTAATCGTCGATGGCCAACTCAAATTCGCCGAGATGACCTTTGGCCGAACGGATCGAGCCCTTCACGACGGGGAAGTCGGTGACCCGCGAGGGCGCGATACCGGCAGGCCGCTTGATCAGAACCGTGACGTCGAGGTGATCCTTGAGCAGGTGGGCCGCTTCGATAACGCGTTCGTCGTTGCCGTACAGCAAGGTCACGCCTTCGCTGGACAGGCTCACCCACGGATAGACCGGTGCCGGTTCCGCCGCCGCCGCGATCAGCGCGGCCATCTTCGGGCCGCTCGCCGCGGCGTCTTTCGACCAGCCGGCGTTCTCGCGGATATTGACGAAAGACAGCGCGCCGGCGTTCTCGATCTCGCTCGCAACTTCGGTAAAGAGCGGCGCTTCCTGCGTGCAGGCGACCAACATATCGGTGCCGGCCGCGGTCGCTGTGCGGAACCGGTCGAGTTCCGCACGGCAGAGCTGTTTGCCTTCGACCACCACGGTGTCGCGACAAGCCTGGCGCACAGCCTCACCATCGAGCGGCATTGTGGCTTCGCAGGAACAGATCAGAACATGACGCGGCCGCTCGGCCATCGGTTTGTCGCCTTTTTGTCGCTTGGCTACGCCTGGTGTGACGAATGCCACCCTGGAACGCTCCTGGTTCCCGCAGGACTGGCCTTGGGGGCTTGCGAGGCGTTATTATAGTTATTCGAATGAAAATGTAATAGCGAGGACCAATGCCGCTGCAGACCCGGGCCGGCGCCCGCAATCCCTCAGGGTCGGAACTGATGCTGCCGCCGCCGTTTACTGCGGTGCGGCTGCGCGAGTTGGGCGACGCTTTTGCGCATGCCATGGCGATTGCGCCGGAGCAGGGCGCCGGCACATTAGTCTATGTCGGGCGCTTCGACCTCGCGGAGTTCGCCGTGGTGGTGGAGCCGGACGAGCCGCTCGCGAAGGCGCGGCGCGTCTTTTACGCCGGCATGGTGGCGTTGGCCGACGCGCTGTCTTCCTATGCCCAGCCGGACACCGCGATCACATTTGGATGGCCGGACTCCGTTTCGGTCAATCAGGGCTTGGTGGGCGGTGCGCGGCTGGGCTGGCCGCCGGGAACCGGCGAGAACGACGTGCCGGAGTGGCTGGTGTTCGGCGCCATGATCCGCACTGTCTCGATGACCGAAGCGGAACCAGGATTGAACCCGCTGGTCACCGCGCTGGAGGAGGAAGGCTTCACCGACGGGCTTTCCAATCATGTCGTCGAGAGTTTCGCTCGCCATTTCATGGTCGCCATCGATTCCTGGCAGGAGAGCGGGTTCGGCGCGGTCGCAAACAATTATCTGGCGCGGTTGCCGGTCGAAAAAGGGCTGCGGCGCGACATCGATGTCAACGGCGATCTGCTGCTGCGCCGTATGGGCAAGGCCGACATCGAACGCGTTGCCTTGCTGCCGCGGCTGACTGAGGCCGCATGGCGCGATCCTGTCACCAAGGGGCCGCGGGCGTGAAGCTGCTGCGCACCATCAGGCTCGATACGTCCGACACGTTCGTTTTCGAGAAGGCGGCCGAGCCCGGCGAATGGGCGGTGTCCGGCGCTTTCGTGTTTTGGAACACCGATGCCGCAGCGTTGCAAGGCAAAGCCCGTTCGGCGTTCCGCGGCGGCTTCCTCGGCGTCGAAACGCTGGGCTGGTCGACATTGGTGCAGATCGTCGAGGCGAGCGAAGACGATCGGGCGCATGTGGTCGATTTGCTGGCGAAGAAGCTGGTCGCACATTTCGGCGCGCCTGACATGGACGCGGCGCGCGCGGCTGCTGCGGAAGAGGTCGCTTTCGCGGAATCGCTGTGCAATCAGCCGAAAGACATTCTCGTCGGGGTTCACCGCAGTTTCGAGGACGGCGCGGTGCGCGAGACATTCCGCAGCTTGCGTCCGCGCGAGGGGGCAAAGCCCAATCGTGTCTTCGCATTTCTCGAAGTCGAAGGCGCGGATGACGAGCAGCCCGCGGATCAGGTCGACCTCATCGCCATGGTCGATAATTTGGCCGACAGAGAGCGAAAATGAAAGATTTCTGGATATCCTGCGGCCATCATCTGCTCGACCGCGATCAAGGCGGCGGCCTTTTGCTGACCGACGACTTTCTGAAAGTCTATCTGGCGCGGCCCGAATTGATCCCGCCGCCGGAGGCCTGCGTGGTGGAGAAGACGCTCCATGGCGCGCTGTTCGCAAATCCACGTCTGGCCATATCGGCAGCGGACATTGCCGCCATTGCCGATGCCGACGCGCGGGAGAACTGGCAGGTTCTCATTGCATTCCGCGATCTGCTGTTGCGGCACAAAACGCTGGAAGGCGCCTATGCCGAGTTGATGCGCGACGGCCCCGGAAAAACGCCGCTGCTGTTCGTCAATCAGCTGGTTCATGTGATCCTGCGCAACGCGCTCGACGGCGTCGAGGATGCGCAGGTGGCGCGCGCGGGCGAACTGTTTTTCCGCACCCAGCGCGTCACCTTGCATGAAGGGTCGCTGCTGGCCGCCGACGACGAGATCATCGGCGGCATCAATCCCGCGCCGCAATCGCCGCTGGTGTCGATGCTGGGCATCCCGGCGGACGCCCATATCCATGTCCTCAAGGAAGACAACGCTTCCGGCTACTGGGAGCGCAGCGACCAGTTCGATATGGCCATCGATCTGACCGCGGGGCGTTCCGGACTTGTGGCGCTTGCCGAAGCGATGCGGCGCTGGATCGTTCACGTGCTCGGCGTGGATGTGACGATCGAGCCGCTCACCGAACTGCGCGAGGTCAATCTGGCCTGGTATGTCGGCCTCGACGCCGACGCCACCAAGATCGGCGACATGATGTGGAACGGCGAGGAGATCGATGCGGCGACGATGTCGCGCGTCGTCGGACTGTTCGCGCTGACTTTCCGCGATCCCTCGGTGGTGCTCGACAGGGTCAAGGGCGAGCCGGTCTATCTGATCCTGGCGATGTCACCGGAAAAAACCATCCGCATGAAGCCGCAGAATCTGGCGACCGGCTTGCCGATCCGCCATCTGGAGGCGGTCGGATGAGCGCGCCGCATCTCAGCATCCCGGTCGGCGTTCTCGTTGAACGCAGCAAGGGTACGACCCCATGGGCCGAATTCTACTGGCGCGCCACCGGTGTTCTGGCTGGCCAGCCGGACACGCCGGCCTGGACGATACTCAGCGACGACGGTCAGCGCGTGACCTTCTATGCCGGAACGGCGGATGTCGTATTGCACCACACCGAGACCGGATTTTATCGCGACAATCTGAATTCCGGCGCGCCTGCGCTGTGGGTCGCGCTGCGCGCCACGGATGGCGAGCCGCCGTTCACGATCGCCGCGGTCACCGCGGATCCGGCGGAGGGCGAAAGCTTCACCGAGGCGGGAACCGATCTGGTCGAGCAGGTGCCGATGCCGCTGTCGATTCAGCAAGTGCTCGCCGCTTTCGTGGCCGAACATCATGTTGAGCGGCCGTTCTTCAAACGCAAGCGCGACCGCGCCGACCCTGAAGCCATGGCGCGGCGCGGCCGGACTTCCGGAGACGATCTCGAATGAGCGAGCCGGAAAATTTCTTGACGCGATGGTCGCGCCGCAAGCTCGACGCCGAGGAGCAGGCCGCGCCGGCGGCCGCTGAGATCGCGCCGCAAGAGCCGGCGGAGGATGCGGAGGGCGCGGCGGGCGTGGAGAGCCGCAGCGTTCCGGATAGTACGGCAGTTCAGGCGCCCGCATTCGATCCCGCCAGCCTGCCGTCGCTCGATTCGATCGGCGCGGAAACCGACATCTCCGCCTTTCTGAAAGCGGGCGTTCCCGGCGACCTGCGGCTCGCGGCACTTCGTCGCGCATGGGTGGCCGATCCGGCGATTCGAGATTTCAAAGGCCTGGCGGAGAACGATTGGGACTTCACTATTCCCAACGAGACGATGGGTTTTGGCGAAATCGATCCCGGCCTCGACATGAAAAAAATGTTGGCTGACGTTTTCGGCGACACGCCGCGCGTAGAGCCGGCCGCAGCCGAATTGCCGCCCGCAACCGAGCAACCCACGCCAGCACCGCGCGAATTGAGTGCGCCGGCGAATCGTATAGCGCTGAATTCGAGCGAAGTTCCTTCGCATGATGAAAATATTGCCACCGATGAAGAGATTGTGCATCGCACTAATGATGCTGCGCCGCACGCTGACGACGATGATGGGCAGGACATTTCGCCCAACAAACAAAAACGTCGTCAGGGCGGCGCGCTGCCACAATAATAGGCGAACTATAGCCTCAGGCTATTGACCGGCGCGCGCGTACCGCACTACCCTTACATTGTAACTATTTGAAAGAACGCGATGCGCGACTCCGGTCTCGATCAAGCTATTCGCGTTGCCGGCAGCGTCAGCGAGCTCGCGCGCCAGCTCGGGATTTCGCAACCATCAGTTTCAAATTGGACCCGTGTTCCGGCGGAGCGCGTGACGTCGGTCGAGAGCCTGACCGGCATCAATCGCGTTGTGCTGCGGCCGGATCTGTTCGGCGAGGCAAGAATGACCGGCGAAGTCGATGAGATCGATGCGGCGCGCGCGCAGGAATATGCGCTGCTCGCGGCGTTGCTCATGCGCGCGCCGGACGCTGCCTTGCTCAAGCGCCTCGCGGGGCTGCGCGGCGATAGCAGCCCGCTCGGGATGGCCCACATTGCACTGGCGGAAGCGGCCAGCCGCGCGACCATCGAACAAGTCGAGCGCGAATTTTTCGATCTCTTCATTGGCGTTGGCCGCGGCGAACTGATGCCTTACGGGTCCTACTATCTCACCGGGTTCCTGCACGAGCGCCCGCTGGCGCGGTTGCGCGACGACCTCGGCAAACTCGGCATCGAACGCGTCGAGGGCAATGTCGAGCCGGAAGATCATGCCGCAACTTTATGCGAAATCATGGCCGGGCTGATTGGCGGCCAGTTCGACGGGCGTCCCGGCAGCGATCAGGAAATATTCGAGAAGCATATGGTGTCGTGGATGGGCCGCTTCTTCAGAGACATCGAAATGGCGGAAGCCGCGAATTTCTATCGTCCGGTCGGAACGATCGGGCGCCTGCTGATGGACATCGAGACGGAAGCTTTCGCGCTGAATGCGTAAACAAACGCACGGCGCGGCGACGATGAGATGAATAGGGACCAAGGAGGACTGGCGATGAAGTCGGAACCCAAATCCAAACTAGGACGGCGTGATTTCCTGCGCGCGCTCGGCGCCGGCGCAGGTGTCGCCGTCGCAACGGCCGCGCCGCTTGCCGCTCCGGCCATGGCGGACACCGAGAACAACGATGAAAAGCGCAAGGCGCGCTACAAAGCGGATTCTGCCAGCGTGCAGACCTACTATCGCGTCAACCGTTTTCCGAGCTGAGGGAGGCTAGACCGTGTTAACAAAAAGATCAGAACGACAGGCACGTCGCGGCAGTCTCGCAGCCGCAATCGGCAGCCAGGAAACGGGCGGGTTCGACCGCCGAACCTTCCTGCGCAGATCGGGACTTGTGGCCGGTGGCCTCGCAGCGCTTGGCGCGTTGCCGTTGGCCAGCGTCCGCAAGGCGGAAGCGGCAGGCCCGGCGGTCGCCGGCGCCACCATCCGCAAGAACATCTGCACGCACTGTTCGGTGGGCTGCACCTTGATCGCCGAAGTGTCGAACGGTGTCTGGATCGGGCAGGAGCCCGGCTGGGATTCGCCGATCAATCGCGGCTCGCATTGCGCCAAGGGCGCGGCGACACGCGAACTGGTGCATGGCGATCGCCGCCTGCGCTATCCGATGAAGCTGGTGAACGGTCAGTGGACGCGGATTTCCTGGGATGTCGCGATCAACGAGATCGGCTACAAGATGATGGAGATCAGGGCCAAATCTGGCGCCGATTCCGTCTATCACCTCGGTTCGGCCAAGTTCACCAACGAAGGCGCCTTCCTGTTCCGCAAGTTCGCGGCCTTCTGGGGCACGAATAGCGTCGATCATCAGGCGCGCATCTGCCATTCAACCACGGTCGCAGGTGTTGCCAATACCTGGGGCTACGGCGCGCAGACCAATAGCTACACCGACATCCGTAACTCAAAAACGATCCTCTTCATCGGCAGCAATGCCGCGGAAGCGCATCCGGTGTCGCTCCAGCACATCCTGGAGGGCAAGGAATCCAACCGCGCGAACATGATCGTCATGGATCCGCGCATGACGCGCACCGCGGCCCATGCCACCGAGTATGTCCGCATCCGCTCCGGTACCGACATTCCGGTGATCTGGGGCATGTTGCACCACATCTTCAAGAATGGCTGGGAAGACAAGCAGTTCATTGAACAGCGCGTTTACGGCATGGATGACATCCGCAAGGAAGTCGAGAAGTGGACGCCCGAGGAAGTCGAACGCGTGACCGGCGTGCCGGGTGCGCAACTCGAACGCGTCGCCAAGATGTTCGCGACGCAAAAGCCCTCGACCTTGATCTGGTGCATGGGCTCGACTCAGCACACGGTCGGCACCGCCAACGTGCGCGCGTTCTGCATCGCCTTGCTGGCCACCGGCAATGTCGGCGGCCCCGGCAGGGGGGCCAACATCTTCCGCGGCCATACCAACGTGCAGGGCGCCACCGATCTCGGCGTCGATATCGCGACGCTGCCGCTCTATTACGGCCTGGTCGAAGGTGCGTGGCGGCATTGGTCGCGCGTCTGGGAAGTCGACTACAACTATTTTGCCGACCGCTTCGACAAGACCACCGCGGCCGATGGCAAAGTCACCAGTACGATGAACACGCCCGGCATTCCGTCGACCCGCTGGTTCGATGCCACGCTCCTCGACAAGAAGGAGATCAGGCAGAAGGACAATATCAAGGCAATGTTCGTCATGGGTCACGGCGGCAACACCGTGACGCGCGTGCCGCAGGCGCAGAAGGGCGTCGAGAAGCTCGAATTGCTGGTCGTGTGCGATCCGCATCCGACCACCTGGGCTTCGATGGCCCCCGGACGCAAGAACGGCACTTATCTGTTGCCGATCGCCACCAGCTACGAAACCAACGGCTCGCGGACGGCGTCCAACCGCGCGCTGCAGTGGGGCGAGCAGATCGTCAAGCCGATTTTCGAATCGAAGGACGATCTTGAGGTCATGTACCTGCTGGCCAAGAAGCTCGGTTTTGCCGATCTGATGTTCAAGAACATCAAGGTCGAGAACAATCTGCCGGTACCCGAGGACATTCTCCGCGAGATCAACCGCGGCGGTTTCTCGACCGGCTACTGCGGACAGTCGCCCGAGCGGTTGAAGTCTCATATGGCCAATCAAAAAGACTTCGACATGCGCACGCAACGTGCCGACGCAGGGCCGAACAAAGGCGACTATTACGGCCTGCCGTGGCCGTGCTGGGGTACGCCTGAGTTCAAGCACCCCGGTACGCCGCTGCTTTACAACACCAACCTCTCGGTCAAAGAAGGCGGCGGCACTTTCCGCCCGCGCTTCGGTCTGGAGCGTGAGGAAACGCTGCCGGACGGCACCAAGCGCAAAGTCAGCCTGCTCGGCAACGGCTATTACTCCAAGGACTCCGAGATCAAGGACGGCTACCCGGAGTTCACTTTGGGTGTCCTCAAGAAGCTCGGTTGGGACAAGGACCTGACCGAAGCCGAAATGGCGGTGATCAACAAGATCAACCCAACCACGCCGGATGTTGTCTCCTGGGCGATCGATCTGTCCGGCGGCATCCAGCGTGTTGCCATCGAACACGGCTGCACCCCCTACGGTAACGGCAAGGCGCGCGCCAATGCGTTCGGCTTGCCGGATCCGATCCCGGTGCACCGCGAACCGATCTACACGCCGCGGCCTGACCTCGTCGCCAAGTATCCGACGCTGCCGAATGCGGTGCAGTTCCGGGTGCCGAACATCGGCTTTGACGTTCAAAAGGCCGCGGTCGACAAGGGCATTGCCAAGCAGTTCCCGCTTATCCTCACCTCCGGCCGCTTGGTTGAATACGAAGGCGGCGGCGAAGAGACCCGCTCGAACAAGTGGCTGGCCGAACTCCAGCAGGACATGTTCGTCGAGATCAATCCTGCCGATGCCGCCGAACGCGGCATCAAGGACGGCGGATGGGTCTGGGTGACCGGCGCGGAGAACAACTCCAAAGCCAAGATGAAGGCGCTCGTTACCGAACGTGTTGGCAAGGGCGTGACCTGGAGTCCGTTCCACTTTGGCGGCTGGTTCGAAGGCGTCGATCAACGCGCCAACTATCCAAAGGGCACCGATCCGATCGTGTTGGGCGAGAGTGTGAACTCTCTCACGACCTACGGCTTCGATCCGGTGACCGGCATGCATGAACCCAAGGCCACCCTCTGTCAGGTCAGAGCGGCTTAAAGGAGCAACGATCATGGCACGTATGAAATTCCTCTGCGACGCCGACCGTTGCATCGAATGCAACGCTTGCGTCACCGCCTGCAAGAACGAACACGAGGTGCCGTGGGGCATCAACCGCCGGCGCGTCGTCACCATCAATGACGGCAAGCCGGGCGAACGGTCGGTCTCCATGGCCTGCATGCACTGCACCGACGCGCCTTGTGCGGCGGTCTGCCCGGTGGATTGTTTCTACACCACGGCCGATGCGGTGGTGTTGCACTCCAAGGACCTGTGCATCGGCTGCGGCTATTGCTTCTACGCCTGTCCGTTTGGCGCGCCGCAATATCCCAAAGTCGGCAACTTCGGTTCGCGCGGCAAGATGGACAAATGCACGTTCTGCGCCGGCGGCCCGGAAGCCGACGGCAGCAAGGCGGAGTACGAAAAGTACGGCGCCAACCGGCTGGCCGAAGGCAAGCTGCCGCTGTGCGCCGAAATGTGCTCGACCAAGTCGTTGCTCGCCGGCGACGGCGACGTGATTGCCCAGATCTATAAGGAACGCGTGTCCCGGCGTGGCTACGGCTCCGGCGCCTGGGGCTGGCAGACGGCCTACCGCGAAGCGATCGCGACCTGAACGGCGGCGTGGAAACTCCGCGCCGCCGGTTTCGACAACAAGAAATTGAGAAGACACCGAGAAGACAAAAGGGAGGGGATGCCAATGTTCGGCATTTTGGCGAAACTCTTGATGCAGGTTCGCTTCGTCGCCGGCGCTCTCGCGCTCGCTTTGGTTATCGCCGTCGCCGCGCCCGCCTCGGCGCAACAGCCGTCTTCGGTCAATCCGACGGCCAGCGCGGTCCAGGAGCGACAGCTTCTCCAGGAGCTCAACCGGATTCAGGGCCGTGTCACCATCCCCGATAAAAAGTCCGATGTGCTGGAACAGCCGGCTGGCCGCGAGTGGCGGCAGTGGCACCAGGTGACGCTGCGCTGGATCGGCGCCATCGCCATTCTCGGTATGCTGGCGCTGCTGGTTGTGTTTTATCTGGCGCGCGGACAGGTCAAACTGCAAAGCGGGTTCTCGGGCCGCAAGATCGTGCGCTTCAACGGGGTCGAACGCTTCGTGCATTGGCTGACGGCGACGTGCTTCCTGGTGCTTGCGATCTCCGGGCTTAACGTCACCTTCGGCAAGGCGCTGCTGCTGCCTCTGATCGGGCCGTCGGCCTTCTCGATATGGTCGGAGTTGGCAAAATATTCGCACAACTTCCTGAGCTTCCCGTTCACCATCGGCGTGATTCTGATTTTCCTGATGTGGATCGGCAGCAATATCCCGAACAGGAATGACGTCGAGTGGGTCAAGCGCGGCGGCGGCATTATCGGCAACGACCATCCACCGGCCGAACACTTCAACGCCGGCCAGAAGATGATCTATTGGATCGTTGTGCTCGGCGGCGGCGCCTCGGCGGTCACCGGTTATCTGCTGCTGTTCCCGTTCTACGGCACCGAGATTTCGGGCATGCAGCTTGCCCAGATCGTCCATTCCGTCGTGGCGGTATTGTTCATCGCCGCCATGCTGGGGCACATCTACATCGGCACCATCGGCATGCAAGGCGCCTTTGAGGCGATGGGCGAAGGCACCGTCGACGTCAATTGGGCCAAGGAACACCACAGCCTTTGGCTGGAGCAAGAAAAGGCGCGGGCCGGTGCAACCGGTGCGACCGATGCCCAACGCAGGGCGACGGCGGCAGGCCCCGCGGAATAACCGAATCTGCCGGAAATGATGAAAGCGCCCGGCTTGGAAAGCCGGGCGCTTTTTTCATTTCTTTGAGCGTTTTAAGCGTTCGCCATCAACCGGGCGGCTACGCGACCCCTCGGCAGCAGGCTCCACGTCGCCGCGAGGGGTGACGACCGGCCTTGTGCCGTTTAGGCGCCGAGGCGCACGCCGGTGGCGCTGCTGTAAGCCTCGTCCGCAGGCACGTTGATGCCATTGAGGACAACGCCGCCGATGACCGCGATCACAACAGCCGCGACGCAGGCAATGATGAAGCTTTTCATGGATGAGCCCTCCCGGAGAAATCGTTGCTGGAACTATAGCAGAGTATCCCAACGATGAGGAGGAGTAAGTTTGCGACGCGCCGTCGCAGTGGCCTTTGCGGCGCCGACGAGGCCACTGCGCGCAGAGTGGAACCGGAAGGCTACCCAAGGGTTGAACTGGCACCTCACAAAGGAGTGTCACATGCGCCTCGCCCTCGTTTTGCTCTGTCTGGTTGCCTCTGCCGGGTTGGCGTCAGCGCAGACTCCGGCGCCCGACAAGCCCGAATTGGATCAAAGCACCGGCCGCACCGTCACCCCGGAGACAAAGGGACAGCTACAGCCGCAAGGCTGGACGGGGCCCATCGATACAAAATCGGAGGGCGGCGCGCCTGCGTCAAGTCCGCAGGGACAAACGCCCCCAGGCATGCAGGCGGCTCCTGAAGGGTCATCCAAAACGGTCGTCGAGCCGCCGAAGTAAATCGAAATTGGCTCTATGCATTGTCGAAACTGATGATCTTCCGGGAATTCCGCAGTCGTCAGGTCTACTAACGTTCACGCCGCGCAGACGCGGTTTCGGGGAAGGATACGATTGCGGCTCGTTCATCCCCCGTATCGGCACTAAGCGATTCCGATGAAGGGTCTTCCACACTCTCGATGAATCGAGCCGGGTCGCGCCGCGAGCGATCGACGCGTAAGTCGAAAATATCGAACCGGTTATAGTAACCGACTACGTCATGGAATTGCTTTGGCTCGACCGATAGTTCCGTATCAATGTCCGCATAGACGATACCTTCGCTTTCCGACAACGGCACGCCGATCACCGCGCCGGTGGGGTCGAGAACCATCGATACGCTGCGAGGAGAGCGTTCGATAATATCGAGAATTGCTTTGTCTGCCATCGCGACCTTGTCCTTCAAGGTCTGGTCCAGGAATGCCGACGAGACAATATTGAAGACCTTGGCTTCGAAGGCGTGAGCGCCGGCGCGGATCTCAATGGCGCGACGCAGGTCGTAAGCGCCTTCCTCGGCCGGCGGGCGGGTCGGCCAGCAGGGCGGGTAGGTCGAGATATGCACCTGCTCGCCTTCTGCCATCAGCGTATATCGGGACAGCGGGTTGGTGTTCTCACCGCAAATCAACATGCCGATACGCCCGATATCGGTCCGGACCACGCGCATCCCGCGCGCGTCGCCGTTTGCCCAGATCAGTTTCTCGTAGAAAGTTGGCACCAGTTTGCGGTGCAGGTTGAGGATGGCGCCGTCGGGGCCGATCAGCACATTAGAATTCCACAGGCAGCCAACGCTTGCCTCGGTGCCTTCGGTGAACCCGAGTGATACGTGAATGCTGTGACGTCGTGCCGCTGCGCGGACGCGGCCAATCTCGGGACCATTCGTCAGCAACGCCTCGCTTGCGAGCAAGCGGAAAAAATCATGATTGACGATCGGTGCGCGCAGGGCTGCCCAAATCGGAAAGCCAGGCACGAAGCTTTCCGGAAAGGCCACCAATGACGCGCCGCTTTTGGCCGCTTCCTCAATCAAACTCAGCGCCTTGTCTATTGTGCGCCCGGTATCGAGGAAGTAGGGCGCTACATGGCAGGCGGCAGCTTTAAACTTTGGGTAATGTATCGACACGCAATACTCCTCGGTAACGGTTCGTCTAAGTGTCGGAAGCTGATTTCGCCTTATTGCCTTTTGCTTTCGCATCTTTTGGCCACGGCGCCGGACAAGAGGCCCAAAACACTTCGAACAAATTCCTCTGCATCGTCGCAAATTCCTCACTCTCGATCGTCATCGCGAAATTCTCGCGTCGCGAGGAGATAATTGCGACTTTGTTGTCGTAGATATAGCTCGTCATGGTGAAGACAAAATCAAACGAGGCAAATCGCACCTCGCGCAGGTCGGCGGTGCTTTGCGGCCAAACATTCTTGACGTCTTTCGCCGGCGAGCGAACGACCCGCAGGAACACACCAGCCTCGATACGGCGTCGTACGAAGTTGTCCATCCATGCGCGGCCGGGAACTTCATAGAGGTCGCGCATCGAGAGGATGCCGAGCAGCGACTTGTTCCGCGCCGAAAGTGTATCGTCGAGCACGAGTTTGATGCCCTCGGATCCCTGATAAAATCGTACGCGTGGCTTGCCGGTCGCGCCGTTATGCATCGACCTGAGCTCAGGTAGGAGCGCGTCGAGCTTTCGTCGCCTCGCATCGAGCAGTTCGGTGATCTGGTCCGGCGGTTCGGCCGCGATCAGTATGATCTTGTTCGCCGCGGCGCCCACTTGCGTCACCAAGCCTTGCTCGAGCAGACGAGAAAACACGTCATAGGCATTGGTGCGGCTGATGCCGGCCTTGGCTGCTATGTCGCGCACGGAGGCTTGTCCGAGTTCCAGGGCGGCCAAATAGAACTTGGCCTCCGTCTCCTGCAGGCCGATCTGCACAAGGACTTGATCGATGCTCATTGGTGGGCGGCGCCGTTCTTGTTGGGTGATCGTAGCATATAGCAACCGTCTCATTATTGTCGATAGCGAACAACAGTCGACAAAGACTGACATAAAAATAGTCACTAATGCCAGTAAAAAAGGCATATATTGTAATGTTTGGTATGTCTAGTCGAGTGGACTTGACACCAATCCAGAAGGTCACCAAGATCGTCGCCATGGCAGACAATGCGGTGGCGGGCTCGTGAACGAATTAGTATTGGCGTTAGCCGTAAATGGTTTGGTGTGGGGGCTGATCGTCGCTTTGATCGCTCTCGGCCTTTCCATCATTTTCGGCTTGCTTGACGTCATCAACGTCGCGCACGGCGATTTCTTTATGTTGGGTACGGTCGGCGGGCTGGTGGTTGCGACCAGCACTGGATCGTTCTGGATCGCACTCGCTATCGTTCCGTTGATTGGCCTCATATTGGGAGCCGTGATCGAGCGCCTCGTCATTCGTCCGACCTTGCGCCAGGCGTCACTGACGATTGTCACGACCTTCGGGCTTTCGATGATCATTCAGGAGGTGGTACGGGCCACCTACGGTGCGCAGCCGCGCCGTATGGCGGCGCCGATCGACGGGACTATCCCGCTATTCGGCATCAACTATGAGATCTATCGAATCGCGGCTGCCGCGTTTGCCGCGCTGTTCCTGATCGCGTTCTTTCTGTTTCTCAATCGTACAAAGCTCGGAACCTGGATCCGAGCGGTCCGTCATGACCCGGAGACGGCGACGTCTCTCGGCATACCGGTAACGTTGGTCACGGCGTTCACCTTTGCACTCGGAACGGCGATGGCGCTATTGGGCGGTGTTATTGCTGCGCCGATTACGACCGTCGATTTCCGCTCTGGCGTCGATATCCTCCCGGTCTGTTTCATGGCGGTGATTATCGGCGGGCTTGGCAATCTGCAGGGGACGGTCGCGGCTGCCATCATGCTCGCCGTGCTGGAAGGGGTGGTTACGAGCTTTGTCGACCCGACGACGGCCCGCATTGCTTCGCTTGTCATTATGAGCGTCGCGCTGCTGGTCCGGCCGCATGGCCTGTTTGCCGGAGCCACGCGATGACGGTCTCCCACGCACGCGTGCTGGGATTGACCGTCTTGGTACTGGCGCTCATTGCGGTGCCGTATGCGCTGCCGGCGCTCGGGGCAAACTTCTGGGTCAACATTATTGCCGAAATTCTGATCTGGTCGTTGCTCGCGGCGAGTGTGAATCTGCTTCTCGGCTATTTGGGACTGCTGTCTTTCGGTCAGTCGCTGTATTTCGGCTTCGGCATGTATGGCGTCGCGCTTTCAATCAATGCCTGGGACGTTGGTTTTTGGTCGGCGCTGGCTATCGGGATGGCGGCGGCGAGCGTCATGGCGCTGATTGCCGGTGTCCTTGCGGTCCGGCTCACCTGGCACTACTTCGCCATTATCACGGTCGTGTTCTCGCTGATCTTTTACTTCGCTGCCATGAGCATGAAATGGCTGACCGGCGGCGATGATGGCGTGTCGTTCACGCCTCCACCGGTGATGAACCTCGGCGGCTACAAGCTGCTGCTTACCGATCCGACCGCGCAGTATTATGTGATCCTCGGCATCGTCGCCGGCTGCTTTGCCCTCATGGCGCTAATTGTAAACAGCCCGCTGGGGTTAAGCTTCAAGGCCATCCGCGAGAATGACCGTCGTGCCGCTCTGATTGGCATCAATGTGTATCGTACGCGGCTGATCGCTTTCGTCCTCGCAGGCGCGCTCGCCGGTGTATCGGGCGCGCTATTCGCCTTTTTCGGCCGATATGCCTCGGCGTCTTACATGTTCTATCACGTGTCGGGCGAGGCGGTGGTGTGGGCCATCGTTGGAGGGGCCAGCAGTCTGCTCGGGCCTTTGTTCGGCGCGGGCGCCTTGATCATCTTCCGTGAACTCGTTTCCAACGCATGGGAACACTATCTGATCGCGGTTGGCGTCATCACCATTCTGGTCGTCATGTTTGCGCCGCGCGGAATTGCTGGCTCTTGGAACGACCTCCTTCACAAAGCGTTCATGCGCCGGTCTCAAGGGGCAGACCCCAACAAGCCCGCAGCCGTTATCGAGGAGCCTCGATGACGGCCTCGGGAACCGCACTGAGCCTCTCGGGTCTCACCAAGCGCTTCGGCGGCTTGGTCGCCGTCGACGACGTTACGATCGATCTCGAAAGTCGCAAGCTCAATGCCATCATCGGTCCGAATGGCGCCGGAAAAACCACGTTATTCAATCTGATCACCGGCGAAATCGCCGCCGACTCCGGTCGCGTCACGTTCCAAGGGCGGGACATTGTCAATCGCAAGCCGCATGAAATCGTGCGCAGCGGCATCTCGCGCACCTTGCAGATCAAGAGCGTATTCGGCGGCTTGACTGTCGGTGACAATGTGCGAGCAGCCGTGCTGGCACACGAGCGCATTATGACACCGTTCCGTCCCGTCAGTTCATATCGCGCCGTTGCCGCGCGCTCTAACGATCTCATCGAAGAGGTTGGCCTGTCGGACCATCGCGGCGCTCTGGCTTCCAGTCTGTCGTATGGCGACGTCGCCCTATTGGAAATGGCGTTGGCGCTTGCGGCGCAGCCCAAGCTGCTTCTGCTTGACGAGCCGGTGTGCGGCATGGGCCCGCAAGAAACCGAGCGGACCGTCGCCATGATCACGGGCATTTCGCGGCATACCGACGTCATCCTGATCGAACACGACATGGAGGTCGTATTCGACATTGCCGACTTCATCATGGTGATGGCGCAGGGGGGCATACTTGCGACCGGCACCGCAGCCGAAATCGCTTCTGATGCGAAAGTGCAGGAAGCCTATCTCGGCTCTCCTGAGGATGATTGATCATGCTAAATGTCACCGGACTGACCGCGCAGATCGGAAAAATCCCAGTCCTTCGGGGCGTCGATCTGACGGTGAACGGTGGTGACACGGTGGCGTTACTGGGCCGCAATGGTGTCGGGAAAACCTCGACGCTGCGCGCCATCCTAGGCCTGCTTCGGCGCACCGGCGGCTCTGTCGTCTACGACGGCAGGCCGTTGAATGACGTCGCGCCGCACAAGCTCGCCAGCATGGGTATTGGCTATGTTCCGCAAGGCCGCGGTATCTTTCCGCTGCTTACCGTCGAGGAGAACCTTCTCTTGACTGTGAAGGGCGCGCCCAATCGGAACATGCTCGAGGAAATGTTTGTCCGCTTCCCCCGCATCCAGGAAAGGCTGCGCCAGCCGGCTGGCACACCTTCCGGCGGCGAGCAGCAGATGCTTGCCATCGCGCGCTGCCTGATGCTGGAGCCGAAGCTGATCATCCTCGACGAGCCGACCGAAGGAATCATGCCAAAGCTCGTTTCGCAAATCCGGCATGAAATCGCGAACATCGCCAAACGCGGCATCTCAGTGCTGTTGGTCGAACAGAATTTGCGCACAGCAATGCGCCTCGCCAGCCGCGTGTACCTCATGGAACGCGGGCGGATCGTCCACGAGGGAACCAGTGCCGGACTACAAACAAACCCTGAGATTGTTCATCGATACCTCGGCGTATCGCTTAAAAACGTGAAAGGAGTAATTCAATGACAGGACATGCAGGCAAAGGTCCACGAATGACCGGCCGGATTACACGGCGCAGTTTTCTGAATACCGCACTGGCGGGCGGTGCGGCGTACGTTACGCTCGCGCGCGATATGTCGGCCTTTGCGCAGGCCGGCCCTATTATCATCGGCCATCACTGTGAATTGACGGGCGGCTTCGCGTCGTGGGGCTATTGGCATAACAAATGCGCGCTTGCTGCGACCAAGTTGATCAATGAAGGCGGCGGTATCGGCGGACGTAAACTGGAACTGGTAACGGAAGATACTGAATCACACCCGGCCACCGGCGTGCGCAAGCTACGTTCTCTTGTCCAACGCAATAACGCGTCTTTCGTGACCGGGTCTGTGCATTCCGGCGTCATGCTCGCGTCCATTCCGGTCGCGACCGAGCTCAAGACCGTATACTTTTCGACTGGAGAAGCCACCGAGGCGACCAGTGACAAAGGCACGCGCTACAGTTTCCGCACCGGCACCGATACATACGGGCTCGCCGCCGCGGGCGCGCCGTGGGCTTACGCAAATCTCGGCAAGCGCTGGACGATCATTTCGCCCGATTACGCGTGGGGCCACAGCCACTATAAGGAACACAAGGCAATCATTGAGCGGCTTGGCGGCAAGGTCAACGATCCGATCTTCGTCCCGCTCGACGCCAAGGATCTGGTTCCTTATTTGAGCAAGATTCCGCAGGATACGGAAGTGCTGTTCTCGGTGTTTTTCGGCGCCTTGTCGGTCGCCTTCTATACGCAGGCCAAGTCCATGGGCCTGGAAAAGACGATGAAGATGTACTCCGTCAGCGGCACGATCGAAGCGATCGCGCCGGCCGATCTTAAGGGAGCGGCCGAGGGCGTTTACATCGTCGAGAACTTCCCCCGGATGGTGAAGTACAAGGATGATGCATTCCACCGCCAGTTTATCAAACTGATCGGGACTGACGATGTCGATGGCCGCGAAACCGATTCGAATCGCGTCAATGCCAAGAGTCACTCCTGGCAGAGCTACGAAAACTTGTTCGCGTTGAAGAAGGCGATCGAAGCCTCCGGCTGGAAGACCAAGAAAGACGATAAGGCCGTCATCGAGGCCCTCGAAGGCCTGCAAATGGAGAATTCAATTGGGTTCCCGCAGGGATCGAAGATCCTGCGTAAGGAAGACCATAGCGGGATGATCGATTGCTATATTAGTCGCGTGGAAAACAATGAACTCCACGTGAAAAAGAAAGTGACCAAGGAAGAACTCATGGCACAGCTGCCGCCGCGCGTCGATCTTTCGAAAGAAGCGCTGTAACTCACTACGATAGTCCGCCCTTGTCAGTGCAAGGGCGGACATCGCCCGACTGCTTCCGTGTTATTCGACTTCCCTCGTGGCACTTTATTTGCTCACGGTAAGCGCGATTTTTCCGATGTGACTATTGGTCTCGATGTGCCGATGCGCGGCTGCCGCGTTGTCGAGGGGATAGGTCGCTTCAACATGCGGCTTTATTGATGTGCCCAGCAGCGGCCAGACCGATTTCTCCAGCTGACGAGCGACGTCAATCTTCATGGCGACTGGCGTTGCCCTCAGGAATCCGCCGGTGATCCGCACCCGCTGGGCCATCAACTGTCGCAAAGGCACTTGCAGTGTCTTTCCGCCACCGGCGGAGAGGTGTGCGATGCGGCCGTCCTGCGCGATCATGGCCAGGTCAGAGTCAATGTGCGCGCCGGCCGACATGTCGAGGATGGCATCGATGCCGCGACCGCCCGCTGCACGTCTGACGCGGCTGGGCAAGTCGGGGTCGTTGTAGTCGAAAGCGGCGACACATCCGAAGCCAAGCGCCGCGTTTCGTTTCTCCGCCGTGCCGGCCGTGCCGTAAACCTTATAGCCGAGCGCCGTCAGCAATTGAGTTGCGATCGATCCGACGCCGCTGGTCGCACCATGGATGAGTGCACACTCGCCGGGTTTTAGCTGCATCAGCCCGAAAAAGTTAAACCAGGTTGTGAACAGCGCTTCCGGCAGGGTAGCCGCCGAAATCCAATCAAGGTTTTCCGGTATCGGCAATGCGAGCTCGGACCGCGTCGCGACATACTGGGCATAAGAGCCGCCGTCGGTCAGCGCCATGACCATTTCGCCGATCCGCGTCCCTGAAACATTCCTGCCGCAGGCGACGATGCGTCCGGCGGCCTCAAGGCCCGGGACCGGATTGGGCTCATGCGCGGGGCCGGCTTTGCGCTGATTGCAATCGTGTCTGTTGACGCCCGCGGCAATGACTTCGATGAGCACATCATTGTCATCGAGCACTGGCAGTGGCCAATCGTCTTTCTTGACGAGGACTTCCGGGCCGCCTGGCGCCGAAATCACGATGGCTTGCTGAACTTGCGACATGACGGGCGGGGAGGCGACAGGCGTCAACCCGTCTTCCGCATGGAGTCCCACCATGCACAGGCGCCCGGCGCGACCGTATAGTTTCCATCCATGACGTTGACCGGCGCGCGCAGGCCGTCTTCCGCGGCTTTAAGCTTGAGCTCGCGCGCGGCGGCGAGTTGCTCAGGCCCAAGCCAGTCGCGGTCGTGGCCCCAGAGGCTGGCGCCGTAGGTGATTTCCTCGGGCTGCCAAGTTGCTGGTTCGATCGAACGGCCACCCCAGCCGTATTCGATGAAGAAGTCCGACGGCGTGCGGGCGTAGAACGACACCATCTGATCGTTGATGTGCCGACCGAGCGTCGTAGCGATGCGGCCTTTCTCGCCGTGAGCCAGATCGTAACCCTGGCCGACATCGTCGAGCATTGTCAGTTCCATCATCAGGTGATGGATGCCGTTGCGACCGGTTTCGATCATCGCGAAGCTGTGATGCCGCGGGTTCACATGGAAGAAGTAGGCGCGATAGGGCACCGTGAAGAAGTCGCTGACGCGGAGCCCGAGAACCTTGGTGTAAAACTCCAGGGCGGCATCAAGATGCTCCACGTGCAAGACGGCATGTCCCATGCCAAGCGGGCCGGTGCGGAAACCTGAAATCGAGCGGCCGGGAACGAAGGGATCGACTGCGATTTCGGCGCCGTAGAAGACTTCGAGCCGATTGCCGACGGGATCTTTGAAAGCGATCGCCTCTTTGACGCGGCGCTGGCTCGCCAACTGGCCGGAAAGGCGCTCCACGGCGATACCGGCGCTTTCGACGCGGGTCGCCATGGCCTCAAGGGCCCGCGCATCTGCGACCTCCCATCCGAAGAAGCTTGAACGATCGGCGCTATCGTTGCTGACGACGAGCCGCTGGCGGCGGTCGTCCATCCGGAAGTTCAAATACCCCTTGGTGCGGTCGATAAGCTGCAAGCCGAGAAACTTGGTGCCGTAAGCGGCCCAGTCATCGATCGCGACGGTCGGGAGGCCCACATAGCCTAGCGCCTGAATTTCCATAGCCTGCTTCCTTCCCAATTCCGCGCTTCTCGAAAGGCCGTATGAGAAAAGCCCAACGAAAACTAGTCTGTTGCCATCCCAATAGGGGTGTGTGCGCTGCAACAGCAACCGTGCTGGCGTGGACGTTCACCCCATGGACGGCAGTTGCGCTTTCGCGTCCACAGTGCGGACAATCATTCAAAACCGATTGCCTCCGAGCTGGTGCGGCGTCATTCGACGCAGGCAGAAGAAATTCGACGGCCCAGAAGCCGCGAGCCCAGGGAGGATCACGATGCTCACTCGTCTAGTTGCCGCTTCCGTTTTCGCTTCGGTTGCGATTGCCACCACAACCGCGGCTGTGGCCGCAGACCCGGTGACGTTGCGGTTCTCGAGCTTCGAGCCACCACAGGCTTTCATAACAAGCAAGATTCTGACGCCCTGGGCGCAGCGCGTCACCGCCGAATCGCAAGGTACGCTGAAGATCGAAATGTACCCGGGCGGTACGCTTGGCCGCGATCCCGCGGCGCAGCTCAAGCTCGTTCTCGATGGTGTCGCCGATATTGCCTGGATCGTACCCGGCTACACGCCTGGCCGCTTCGATGCCGCGACGATTGTCGAACTGCCTTTTATCGTTCCGAATGCCTATGCCGGCTCGCTGGCGCTCACCCGGATGTTCGAGAAGGGGCTGCTGAAAGGCGGCGGCTTCAATGACGTCAAATTCCTTTGCGTTTGCGCCAACAATCCAATTTTCGTGAACACGACATTTCCAGCGACTAAGCTGGAAGACCTCAAGGGCCATAACTTCCGTGCTGCCGGCCCCGTGTCGCTCAATGTGGTCAAATCACTTGGCGGCGTCCCGATCGGCGGCATCACCGGTCCGTCGCTCGCCGAAAGCCTCTCGCGTGGTGTGATTGACGCCACGCTCAATGAATGGAATGCGCTCCAAACATTCCGCGTCCTCGATGTCACCAAGCATCAGATCATCCTGCCGCTCGGTTCGACCTCGCTTATGGTCATCATGAACAAGGCGAAATACGAGAGCTTGCCGCAGGCGGCGAAGGCCGCGCTGGACAAGAATTCGGGCGAGGTCTTTGCCAAGTTCTTTGGCCAGAAGTTCGACGAGAATAACGACGCCGTGTTCCAGGCGGCCAAGAGCGACAAGAAGCGCACGATCACACTCCTGACCGACGAGCAGCAAAAGCCGTGGAAGGCGGCTGTTCAGCCGGCGATCGAGGAGTGGAAGAAGTCGATGCCGGATGGTGAAAAGCTGCTGAAAGCCTTCAGCGACGAGATCGCCGCAATCCAGAAGACGAAATAGGCGCGGTTCGGCTTCTCTTGCGTCCCGCTGCCGGATCGGACGGCCATCGAACGGTTTTGGCGGCGGGCGCCGAATTTGAGTGCAAACATGACCACGTCGGATCGTCTGGACTGCATGGATCTGATTCAGGCCTGGGCTCTCTATCGCGATCAAGGGCGTTGGGACGAATTGCTTGAGACCTTCCACCCGGACGGTTCGATCGCGGTGACATGGTTCAAAGGGCCATTCGCCGAGTTCGTCGAGGCGTCGAAGCGCGCGGCGGTCAACGCGAAGTCGCTTTCCAAGCATCAGATCGGCTGGCCGCTTGTTTCGCTGAAAGGCGACCGGGCGATCGCAGAAACCAGCATATCGATTCTCGGCCGTCAGACGCTGTCGGGCATCCTCGTCGACAACGTCTCTTACGGCCGCTTTCTCGATCGGCTCCAAAAGCGCAACGGCCAATGGCGTATCGCCGAGCGCGTCGCCATTTACGAAAAGGATCGGCTCGATCCCGTCGTGCCGAGCGAAGCATTCGAGCGCTTCATGACGGAAACCGATTTCTCGAACTATCCTGAAGCCTATCGCTTTCTCGCGCATCGGCTCGTTAGCGGCGGTCGAAAGCTGGCATCGTCTATTATTGTGCACGGTAGCCCAGAAGCCTATGCGGTCTCCCGGCGCTATCGTGAGTGGGTACAGTCGGCCTGATGTTGTCCGCCGAATGAACACTCGCGAGATAGCGATGGCAATCGCGGCCCGCTGCCGCGATGTCTTATGAGAATGGTACCAAATGGGCGCCGGCCTGGAGCTTGCTAGCGGATGACTGAAGTCTTGCATTTCCCTGTTGTCGTGGTCGGTGCGGGACCGGTCGGTTTGACGGTCGCCAATCTCCTGGGACAGGACGGCATCAACGTTCTTGTCGTCGAACGAAACGCCGCCACGGTCGACCATCCGCGGGCTATCGTTCTGGACGACGAGGGCGCGCGCACACTTCAGGCATTCGGCGCGGCCGACGGCTTTCTCAAGCACACAATCGAGGGCGATGGTGCACGGTATTTAGACGATAGCGGCCAGTGTTTCGGTACTGTCGGCGCCGGCCCTCGTACCTACGGTTTTGCAAAACGGCATTTCATGTACCAGCCGGAGCTGGAGGCGGAGCTGGTTCAAAGCCTGAGCCGTTTTTCGAGCGTCGATCTGCGTTTCGGGTGGAACGTCACCGGCATCAGTCGAGACCCGTCCGGCGTGACGATCGCATGCATGACGCCCGAAGGCGCGAGGACCATCCGTTGCGACTGGTTGCTCGCCTGCGACGGCGGCCGCAGCCCCATCCGCCAATGGGTCGGCATCGATTTTATTGGCAGCACTTACGAGCAGGACTGGATCGTTCTCGATCTTAAGGCGGACCCGGATCAGGTCAACTACTCGCGCTTCTATTGCAGCACGAGCCGTCCGGCCGTGAGTGTCCCGGCGCCGCGCGGCGGCCGGCGCTACGAATTCATGCTGCTCGACGGCGAGACCGGCGCCGACATGCTGACCGACGAATCCATCGGGCGGCTCATCGCTCCCTATCGCGCGTACCGCAAAGAGGACGTCATCCGTCGCGCCATCTACACTTTCCATGCCCGCATTGCCTCACGCATGCGGCAGGGCCGTGTGCTTCTGTTGGGGGATGCCGCCCATCTGACGCCGCCTTTCGCCGGGCAGGGGATGAATGCCGGCTTGCGTGACGCCCATAACGTCGCGTGGAAGCTGAGCATGCTGGTCCGGGGGCTCGCCGATTCCTCGGTTCTCGATAGCTATGACGACGAGCGTCGCGGTCCGGCCTGGGCGATGATCCAGCTCGCGGTTGCGATGGGGCAGTTTGTCATGCCGAAGGGCGCTGAACAAACCGCGCTTCGCGCGATGCTGCTGAAGATGCTGGAGTCTTTCCCAGGTGCGCAGGACTACTTCCTGCAGATGAAGTTCAAGCCAGCGCCGCGTTATGACGGCGGCCTCTTCGTCGATATCGATCGCCAGCCTTATGAGGCGTCGCTGGTTGGTCAAATGTTGCCGCAGCCGGTAGTAAAGCTTTCTTCCGGCAAGGCCGTCCGCTTCGACGAAGTGCTCGGCCCCGGCTTTGCGCTCATCGCGCAATCCGAAAAGGAAGCTGCGACTTTATCGAAGCTTGCGCATCCGCTCTGGCATCAGTTGAAGCCTTCGCTCATTTATATCAGCGGTGAGGACAGGCCGGTCGCGCCCGGCGCGTCCGTTACAGCGGTCTCAGCGATGGATGGCTTCATCCGGCCGCTTCGTACGCACCGGGACCAGATCATGCTCGTTCGACCGGACCGATACGTTGCCGGGGCTTTCTTTGCCGCCGACGAGTATGACTTCGCAGAACGGTTCCGGCAGGTCTTGCAGAGCAAGACGGCCGAGCGCATGTCGGCTTGAGCCGATTGGCGTCTAGGCCAGGAGCAGCGTCTGGATGCGGTTGACGGCACGCCTGATGGCATCGACATTGCGGGCGGTCGCTTCCTCGAAGCTCAAGGCCGACGCAATCCAGATCATGGTCACGCAAGCCAGCACGCGGTCTTCGATCAAAATGGGCAAGGAAATGCTTGCCGTGTGAGGATTGAACCCATCGGTCCGAAATCCGAAGCCGCACTGGCGTGTTTCGGACAAAATGCGTTCGACGAACCGCTGGTCGCGGGCGATGGCATCGCCTGGCTTATCGGACTGCCGAAGGCGCGCGAGGATCACCTCGCGCTCGTTTGCAGTGCAAAAGGCGAGATAAGCGCGCCCGCCGGACGTCTGCAAAATCGGCAGATGGGTTCCGGCCATTCCCCGGTCGATCGAAAACGGGCTCGCGGCGTGAGTTGTCTCCCGGATGATCATGGCGTCGTTCTCGAACGTCACGAGATCGACCGGCCACTGCACTTCGCGACCCAATTCATGCAGAATCGGCGCAGCGACGCGCGTCACCCATACGTCATCGTGAAATCCGGCACTGAGCGCTTTGACCTGCGCCGTCAGTGTCCAGGAATCCTCGCTACGCGTGACGTAGCCGAGGTTTTCCATGGTCTCCAGGAGGCGATATACGGTCGGTCGCGGCAATTCGACGATGCGTGCAATCTGCTGGGCTCTGGCGCCGTGGCAGCGATTGAGAGCCTCGAGCACTTTCAGGCCCCGCTCCAGCGAGCGGACGTTGTTAAATGACCCCATTCCGTCCGTCCACCTAGTGAACTGCCGGCTAGATCATTTTGCCACGGCATCGACGATGTCAATAAGTATTCGCAACTAGCGCCAAAGCGCGCTGGATTTTGTCTGGGGAGTGAACGGAATGAGGCTTGCAAGCTTCAGCCATCGCGGACGCGCGTCTTATGGCATCGTTGTCGGCGATCACCTTGTCGATCTCGGAAAACTGATCGGCGCCCAGTACCCGGATTTGAGGGCGCTCCTGACTGCCGGGCCTGGATTGCTCGATCAGTTGCGCAGCCAGACAGCGACGATTCCGGTCGACGACGTCGTCTTCCTCCCGGTCATTCCGAATCCGGACAAGATTTTCTGCGCCGGCCTCAACTATCGCTCGCATGTGGAGGAGACCGGACGCACGGAATCGGAGAAGCCAGTCATCTTCCTGCGTCTGGCAGCGAGCCAGGTCGGGCACGGTCAGCCGATGGTGTGCCCGAAAGTGTCGAGCCAGTTCGACTATGAAGGCGAACTCGCGGTGGTTATCGGCAAGCGCGGACGCCACATATCGCGCAACAACGCGCTCGATTATATCGCGGGCTATTCGTGCTATAATGACGGTTCGTTGCGCGATTGGCAGCGGCATACGTCGCAATGGACGCCCGGGAAAAATTTCGCGGCCACCGGCGCGTTCGGGCCCTGGCTTGTCACCGCGGACGAAATACCAGACCCGACAAGGCTTTCGCTGGCAACACGGCTCAACGGCCAGACGGTGCAGAGCGCGACGGTCGACCTGCTCATTTTCTCGATCCCCGAGATCATCGAATACGTTTCGGCCTGGAGCGAGCTCATTCCGGGCGACGTCATAGCGACCGGCACGCCCGGCGGCGTTGGTTTCAAGCGCAACCCGCCTTTGCTGATGAAAGCCGGCGATACGGTCGAAGTGGAAATATCAGGCATCGGCACCCTGCGAAATCCGATCGAAGCCGAACGCGACTGACCCAATTCTGACCAAACGAGCCGACCTGCGGCTCGCATAAACCGAAAGCGCAGAGCGAAATGTCCAAACCTGTCATTCTCACCTGTGCTTTGACTGGAGGAGCCGCTTACTCCGGGAAAAACACGGCGGTGCCGGTGACGCCTGTTGAAATCGCGCAATCCGCCGTCGACGCTGCCAAAGCGGGCGCAACCATCGCGCATATTCACGTTCGCGAGCCGGGGAGCGGCGCGCCCAGCATGCGCCTCGAACTCTACAAAGAAGTGGTCGACAGGATTCAGCAGCAGAACTGCGACATCCTGATCAATTTGACGACCGGTCCAGGCGCACGTTTCGTTCCTGGCCGTGAGAATCCTCGTATCGCCGATCCGGTTTCGACCCTGGCGCCGTGGCAAGCGCGGGTCGAACACATCGTCGCGTTAAAGCCCGATATCTGTAGTCTCGATGTCGGCAGCATGAATTTCGGCGAGCATGTGTTCGTCAACACGCCATCCGATCTGCGGGAGATGGCGGCACGCATTCGCGAGAGCGGCGCAAAGCCGGAAATGGAAGCGTTCGAGCTCGGTCACATTCGTCTTGCCAGGCATCTCGTCGAGCAGGGGCTTATCGACGCCCCGCCGCTGTTTCAGATTTGTCTCGGCATTCCGTGGGGGGCGCCGGCGACGTCTGAAGTCATGATGGCGATGCGCGACCAGTTGCCCTCAGGCGCCGAGTGGGCCGCTTTCGGCATCGGCGCGACGCAGTTCCCGATGGTGGCGCAGGCCGTGTTGCTCGGCGGCCATGCGCGCGTCGGTCTTGAAGACAATCTCTATCTGCGCCGTGGCGTGCCGGCGCCGAGCAATGCCGCTCTGGTCGAGCGCGCCGTCACCATCATCGAGCAGCTCGATCGGAGCGTTGCTACACCCAACCAGGCTCGCGCTTTATTGGGGCTTCGACAAGCGGCGGCCACGCACGCCGAGCAAAAGGCGCGGTCTGACAATGGGTGAAGAACATCCATATTGGCAGAGAATGCTCAAGGTGAGCCGGACCATAGCGCTTATCGGATTCTTCGGCCTGTTAATCCTTGCAGTGATGACGACGCTCGACATCAGCTTGCGCTGGCTGTTCGGTGCGCCGATCCACGGGGTCAACGATGTCAGCGCGATTGTGATGGCGGTCGTGATCGCGGCCTGTGTCCCGGCCAATCTCGCAGCGCGTCAGAATATTACCGTGGAGTTTCTCGGCAACGCGCTCGGTCCACGAGGCAAGGCGTTCCTCGACGGCTTCGGCGGGCTATTCACGCTGGCCTTTGTCGGCCTGATGGCTTGGCAGTTCATTCCCTACGCCATTGAAGTCACAAATTCCGGGCAGACGACCTGGGTGCTGAAGCTGCCGATCGCGCCCGGATGGTGGATCGCGACGGCTCTACTGCTTGCCGGCGTTCCGGTTCAGCTCACCGTCGTTGTGTTCGATTTCTCCCGCGCATTCCGATCCGACGACGTTTGATCACATTCACTTTTCGTGAGAGCGCACATGCCGGATCCACTTGTATTGGCTGCCCTGGGCTTCGTGGCGATGTTCATTCTGATGGCGCTGCATGTGCCGATCGGGATAGCGATGGGCGTAGTGGGAGCGGCCGGCTTCGCGATGCTGGTCGGCGTCAAGCCAGCCTTGTCGCTACTCGCTAGCGAGCCCGCGAGCGTGTTCACGAATCTCGATTTGGCGGTCATTCCGATGTTCCTGCTGATGGGCAGTCTGGCCGCGGCGGCAGGTCTTGCATCCGACGTGTACAAGCTCGCTTATGCATTTATCGGCCATCACCGCGGCGGTTTGGCCCTTGCGACCATCGGCGGCTGCGGCGGCTTCGGAGCCGTTTGCGGCTCGGCGATTGCGACCACGGCGACGTTCGGCCGCGTCGCGCTACCCGAGATGATTCAACGAGGCTATTCGCCGGCGCTGGCCACCGGCGTGGTGGCGTCGGGCGGCACGCTCGGCATTATCGTGCCGCCATCTTCGATCATGGTCATCTACGCCATTCTCAGCGAGCAATTCATCGTCGATCTATTCATTGCGGCCATCATTCCCGCGATCATGGCGATCTCGTTCTACATGTTAGCAGTGATGGCCTATGTGCATATCATCAACCCAAATGCCGGTCCGCCCGGCCCGCGCGTGCCGTGGCCAGAGCGCTGGCAGGTGATCAAGGCCAACTGGGGCGTTCTGTTCTTGGCGACGGTCGTTCTGGGCGGTATTTACACCGGCATTTTTACAGTCAACGAGGCCGCGGCTGTCGGCGTCACGATCGCACTTATGTTCGCCATAGGCCGGAAGAAGCTCACCTGGAAAAGCTTCTTGAGCGTTCTGGCCGAGGCCAGTGCCACGACGTTGATGATCTATGTCATGATCATCGGTGCCTCGATCTTTTCCTATTTCATGTCCGTGGCGCACGCTCCCGAGCGGATGATTGAGGCCGTCGGCGCGCTCAACCTGTCGGGACCGATGGTCGTTTCTATCCTGCTGGTCATCTACCTGATCCTTGGTGCCATTTTCGATGAGGTCGCCGCGATTGTCGTGACGTTGCCGTTCGTTCTGCCGCTCATCAAGCACTTCGGCTACGATCTCGTATGGTGGGGCATCATCAACGTAACGATTGTCGAAATCGCATTGCTGTCGCCACCGATCGGTCTGAATGTGTTCGTCGTTCACGCGATGCGCAAGGAAATACCATTGCGAACGATCTATGCAGGCATCGTGCCTTTTCTGGCCGCCGACTTGGTACGACTCGCGCTGCTGGTGACGTTCCCGAGCCTCGTGCTCTATACGGTTCAGCTCCTGAAGTAGCTTCGCTGGCGACGATTCATTCTCTTATGAAGTAGCCCTGAGATCTATCCGTCATTCCGCCGGAAACGCGCTCGGCCTGGTAGTCGGCTTTGGCAGCGGCGAACGACGCCGGACTTTCGCAGCACTCGGCCTCTACGGCATAGTATCAAGGAACAGATTCCGACGTTCGACCGCATCTCGTGCGCTTTTGCGCTCGCGATTGACGGCACAATCCGTTCGGTCTTTAATATGGCTGCAAATAAGTTTCGCAATCCGAAACATAAGAATGACGATGTCGGGAAAGAAACGTTCCAAGCCAGACGGAGCCACGCTCACGGCTGTGAAGCCCGAGGCAGATGAGGACTCGCGAAATCTGGTCAATTCGCTCGCCAAGGGCTTGCGCGTTCTTGAAGCCTTCACCGCCGAGCGTCCGGAATTGACCCTGAGCGAAGTAGGCTTGCTGGCGAAGCTCGATCCCGGCACCGCGTTTCGTATGCTGAATACCTTGGTGATGGCCGGCTATGTCAGCCGGATTGCCGACAGCAAGCGCTTCCGCCTGACGCTCAAGGTTACCGATCTTGGGCTGCACGCCATCGGCCGTGCTGACTTGCGCGAAATCGCTCGGCCGATCCTGCGTTCGCTGGTCGGCGAGGTGAACGAGGCCGCCAGTCTCGGCGTGCTCGACGGCGCCGACATTCTCTATATCGAGCGTGTGCGCGCGGGCCTTACCCGTATGGGCGTCGATATCCGCATCGGCACAACGATTCCGGCGTTCTGGAGCACCATCGGCGAAGCCATGCTGGCCTTTCTGCCGCCGCGTGAACTGGCGCGCGTACTCGCACTCAAGCCGCGGCCTGGTGGATTTCCACACAAGCCGATGAAGCGCGACGAAATCGAAAGCAGCCTGCGCGGCGTCAGGAAATGCGGCTACGCGCTGCGCGATTCCTATTTCGGCAGCGGCTTGCGCGTGTTGGCGGTACCGGTGCTCGACGTCGACAACTATCCGCTCGCCGCGGTCAGCGTCGCCGTGCCGCAAATCCAACTCACGTCGGACGAGTTTCGTGCGCGCGCGCTGGATGCAGTGCGGCGCGCGGCCAGTGACATCGCCCGTGCGATCCAGGCGAGCGGTGCGGTTTCTGCGATTGCTTAAAACGAAGAAAACTTGAACAGGAGGAGACAATGAGAATGAATAAGTTTCTTGGAATAGCGACGCTGACGGCCGCATTGGCCGCGGCAGGCACGGCCAATGCGGTCGACACGATTCGCATCGGCGCCATGCCGGTTGGCTCGGGCTGGTATGTCGCGGCGGCGGCGATAGAGCAGGCCTTGAAGCCGGCGCTCGGCAAAACGTCGGTGGAAATCATCGCGCGCGGCGGCGGCGTTGCCAATCCGATGGTGGTGGAGCAGGGCAAGGCGGAAATCGCATTGTCGAATGTCGCCACCTCGGTCTGGGCGATGAATGGCGGGGAGCTCTACAACGGCAAGAAGGCGACGCACATTCGCGCGCTGATCGGCGGCCTGAACTCGGTCTACATGGCGATGCTGGTGCGCAACGATTTCATCAAGAGCACCGGCCTCGACACAATGGACAAGATCTTCACCTCGGGCAAGCCGCTGCGCATCGTGATGAAGCCGCAGGGCTCGAACGTGCCGCCGACCGTCGACATGATCCTCGCGGCTTACGGCCTCGACCGCGCCAAGATCAAGGCGAATGGCGGCGAGATCATTCAGGTCAACCCGGAGCAGACGCCGAGCATCCTGCGCGAAGGCCGCGCCGACATCCTGCTCGACACCGTGCTCAAGGGTCATCCGATGATCACGGAAGTCTCGCTGACCGCCGACGTGCGCTTCGTCGATCTGTCCGAGAAGGCCCGCGCCAAGCTCGGCGAGAACGGCGTCAAGCCGGCGCAGTTCCCGGAATGGTTCAAGGGTCAGACCGGTCCGACCTGGGGCGCCGATTTCGGCACGCATCTGATCGCGCGTGACGATCTGCCGGACGACATCGCCTACATGATCGTCAAGACCTTCATGGATAAGCGCGCCGATCTGGTGAAGGCCTATCCGGCCTTCGGCGCGTTCGATCCGAAGCAAGCGGCCAAACCGGAGAATCTCGGCATTCCGCTGCATCCCGGTGCGGCCAAATACTACAAAGAACAGGGCCTGATATAGGCGCTGTTGCACCGACTTTCTCCCCGGCAACCGGGGAGGACCGTTCCGGGGTGACGATGGAAGCGGCGAATCCGCTTCCGACGTCACCCCATCCCCACACCCTCCGCCGAAGGCGGGCGCATACTGAAGGCGCGGCGCGTCCATGCAGACCTCACACGAAATGAACTCTGACAACGGCCTGATGCCGAAGGGCCTGCGCCTTCTGACCGATGTGCGGCTTTGGACGGGTTTCGTTCTCGTCGCCTTTCAGTACTGGATCCTGGTGAACCCGCAGCCGCCGCTGGTGTCGCGGCCGCTGCATCTGGTGCTGGCGCTGCTGCTGGTGTTCCTGTGGCATCCGCTGGCCCTGGCGCTGCTGCCGAAATGGGCTAATCGCGCCATCGATGTCGTGATGATCGGCGGCTCGGCGGCCTTTATGGTCTACTACTGGTTGTCGCTGCCGCGCATCGAGAACCGCATCGAGAATGTCGATGCGGTCTTCACGCAGGACATCATCTTCGGAATCCTTTTCGTGCTGCTCCTGCTGGAGGGCGTGCGCCGCACCACCGGCTGGATTTTGGTCTGGGTCATTCTGGCTTTCCTGGCCTATGGCGCATTTGCGTTCGTTTTGCCGATCGGCGGTTTCAGCGGCTTCAGCCTGACCGAGTTCGTCGAGATCCTGATGCTGACGACGAGCGGCATTTTCGGCGTCACGACCGAAACATCCGTCACTTTCGTGTTCTATTTCATCGCCTTTGGCGTGGTGTTCGCGGCGATCGGCGGCGGCCGGCTGTTTATCGATCTG
>JAUSBQ010000218.1 GCA_030651965.1 Pseudolabrys sp.
CGGAAGCAGCGGGCGACCCTTACCCGACCACGCAGGTGCTGACGGCGGACGGCGCGGTCAGCCTGATCGGCTGCCTGATGGGCAATCCCTTCATCAACGCGGTCTATATCGGCCATCCCGGCTGGAAGGCGATGGGCGGCCGCATCGGCTACTCGGCGGCGACCGGTCTGATGGTCATCGTGCTGTCCTGGTTCGGCGTCATCTCGCTGCTGCTGGCCATCGTGCCGGTGGTCGCGATCTCGCCGATCCTGCTCTATATCGGCATGCTGATCTGCGCCCAGGCGTTCCAGACGACGCCGCGCGAGCACGCACCGGCGGTGGCCTTGGCGATCACGCCGCATCTGGCGGCTTGGGCCACGGTGCTGCTCGGCGGTGCGCTTGGCGCCGCCGGCATGAACTTCGGCGCCCAGCACGCGCCGGAATTCGTCGCCAAGATGGCGCAGAACGGCGTGCTGTTCCACGGCCTCGAAGTGATGGGCGGCGGTTCGATCCTCACCGGCCTGGTGCTCGGCGCGATCGCGGTGTTCGTGATCGACCGCAGGTTCATCAACGCCTCGGCGTTCTCGCTCGCCGGCGCGGTGCTGACCTATTTCGGCTTCATGCATGGCGAGGCAGTCGGCATCGGCAATGGGCTCGGCGTCACGCCGTCGGTGACGCTGGCCTATTTGATCGTCGCCGGCTTCCTGTTCGCGATCGCCAAGCAACCTTCCTTTGCCGTGATGCCCGCCAAGGCGGTGCCGGCGGAGTAGCTGACTTTCGATAAGCCCCACAACAATTGGCCGCCGCCTCTGTCTCAGGGCCGGCGGCCTTTCTTCTCAAACCCGGTCGGCGGACTTATCGGCGGCGTACGCGCGGGCTATATTGTGCGACGCAATGCTTGAAGTCGCTAGGTCACCTTGAATCAACCAACGCCGCAACGCCGCCGCCGGCGCGCCTTCGACTGGTCGACGGCGGTGATCGCCGTCCTGTCCGGCTCCGCCGCGCTGGCCGTCTATTGGCGCGACGGCGCGGAGCGATTCCTCGCCGTCCTCGACACCGACCTGCTGCTGTTCGCTTACATGGTCCCGAAGGTTCTCGCCGGTTGCCTGATCGGCGGATTCGTCGCGCTGCTGCTGCCGCGCGAGCAGGTGGCGCGATGGGTCGGCCATGAATCCGGCATGACCGGACTGCTGATCGCGATGGCCTTCGGCTTCATTCTGCCGGGTGGGCCTTTCACGATCTATCCGATCGCCGCCGCCTTTCTGCTCATCGGCGCCGATGCCGGCACGGTGGTCGCCTTCATCGTCAGTTGGACATTGATCGGCTATACGCGCGCTTTGGTGTGGGAATTGCCGTTCTTCGGCGCCGACTTCGTGTTCTGGCGTGTCGTGATGGCGCTGCCGCTGCCGATTCTCGCGGGCCTATTGGCGCGTCTCGCCGTGCGCGCCGGCTTTCCGGTCAAGTCAACCGGACCGACGGACAAAGCGCCATGATGCTGGCCGTCGATCTCATGCTGTGGCTGTTCGTCGTTGCCCTGGCGCTGGCCGCCGCTATGCGTGGCCGGTTGCTGCTCGTTCAAGGCACGCGCGCCGGTGTGATCGACTTTCTGCATCTGTTGCCGCGCATCGGCATCGGTGTGATTGGTGCGGGCTACATTGCCGAGATATTGCCGAGGGCGCTAATCGCGCCATGGCTCGGCGCGGAATCGGGTTTGACCGGCATCGTGATCGCGGTGCTTGGCGGCGCGCTGACGCCGGGCGGCCCGGTGGTCGGCTTTGCCATCGGCGCCGCGGCGCTGAAGGGCGGAGCGGGTGCGCCGCAGGTGATCGCCTATTCGACGGCGTGGGCGCTCTATGCCGTCCATCGCCTGGTGCTCTACGAAGTGCCGATGATGCCGGCGCGCGTCGTCTGGCTGCGCGCGCTGGTGTCTTTGCCGCTGCCGTTCATCGCCGCCGGCGCGGCGATCCTGATTGGAAAGCCCTAGAGCTTACGCACCCGCCAGCAACTCGTCGGCGATCTCGCCATTCAACACGTCTTCGAGTTTCTGCAAAGCGCGCGCGGCAAGCACACCGTCGTAAATGCGGTGATCCCAATGCAGCAGAATCTTCATCGTATTGTCGGGCTTGATCAGACCATAGGTCATCATGCTCGGTCCAGGCGAATTGAGCACCACGGTTTCCGAGCCGGTCGTCGCCAGCGAGGTGATGGCGAAGGTGCCGAAATTGTTCGCCCGCAGGCGGCCGTTATTGAGGCCGAACCACCACACCAGGCGCCGCAATGGCATCGGCAGGCGGGTGATGCGCATGACGCGCCGCAGCGCCGGCACGTCGTCGAGCGGCGCGTTCTTGCCGCTTTGCAGGATCGCTTCGATTTCGCGTAACGGCATCTCGTCGGCGGCGCCGATCTTCAGCAGGATCGGCACGTCCTTGTCGAAACTGTCGCGGACGATCGCCGCCATGGCGATGCTGCGCGGCACCTCGTAAAAATGCGGCCATGGCCATTGCAGATAGAACGTGCGCAGCCACGGCTCGCTGCGCGCGACGATGCAGAACGCCTTGACGATGATCGGCGTCCAGCCCGGCCGCACCGCAAGGCTCGATCGTGTCTGGATCAAACGGTCGAGTTTCAGCGTCCGCTCGACGACAACCAGCGGCACCGACGCGTGCATGAGGTCGATCACCAGGCGGCGCGCCAGACTCATCGATTTGTATTGGCCCCGCATGCGTCCCCTTAAGCTCCAGCCGTTGCCGCGTGTGGCAACGCGCGCGCAGGTTTTGAATTATGCCGATAAATAAACCGATAACGTTTTAAGCGTCAGTGCATCGCCGCGCCGGCGCGCGGCACGATGGCGCCGCGATGGCGGATGACCTGGCCAGCGAGTCGATGCGCCGCTGCGGCCGCTTCCATCGCGCCATGCCCCGCCAACCGTGCGGCGAGATAGCCGGCATTAAAGCCGTCGCCGGCCGCGGTCGCGTCGACCGGCGTGACGATCTCCGGCACCGGCACCATGTCGCGGGCGCCGGCATTCGCCACCAGCGCGCCATTGGGTCCATTCTTGACGACGATTTCGGCGACGCCGAAGGCCTGCAACCGCTCGACGGTCGATTCCGGCGATGGATCGCCCCACAGCACCGCCTCGTCGTCATAGGCCGGCAGCGCGATGTCGACCCGCTTGAGCGCTTCGGCAAAGACTGTGCGCGCGCGAGAGAGATCGCCACGCCAGCCATGCGGACGGAAATTGCCGTCGAAGGCGACCTTGGCGCCGGCCGCGCGCGCCAGTTCAAGCGCGGCGAGAAAGCGTCCCAGTCCGACGTTGGAATAGAGCGACAGTGTGATGCCGGAAAAATAAACCAGCCGCGCCGTGGTGAGCGCCGCGGCGGTCAGGCTCCAGTCCGGCAGTTCGAAAAGCTCGCGCGCCGGCTGATTTTCGCCCCACCCATGGGTCCGGCGGGCGCCGGTCAGGCCGGCATCGGCCAGGGCCAGCGCCGGCAGGCGTCCGGCAACGCGCGCGATCAGATCGGTGCCGATGCTTTCGGCGGCGGCGAGCGACACGATCGCGTCGGAATAGGGGTCGTCGCCCAGCGCGGTGGCGAAAGCCGTCGGCTGGCCCGCGCGCGCGAGATAGATCGCGGTGTTGAACGTGTCGCCGGAACTGGCCAGCGCAAAGCGGCCGTCGCCGCCGCGCGCCAGTTCGATCGTGGCCTCGCCGACGCAGATAGCCCGTTTTGTGGTTTCAATCATGGCTCTGCCTATCATGGAGGCAGGTCGGCCGTCACCGGCGGGCCGGTTCCGTCATCATTGTCGCGTTGCACAATCGACAAACGTGCTAAAATCAGGCACGGAAGTGGCCATCCGCTGGCGGGGGCCCGGACCTAACGCCGATCAACGGCAAAGCGAACATGGGTCTGCCGTTAGCGGCGGCGGGCCACGGGGGGATAATGACCAGCGACGTCCAATCGGATTCAGACTCCGCTATTTCCGCCGAAGCGCTCCGCAAAGCCGAGGAATACGTCCAGCAGGAAGAAGGCGCGGCCAACCGCCTGTCCGGCTGGGCCGGCATCTTCGTCACCGCCATCGCCGTGGCCATGAGCTTGTTCCACCTCTATGCCGCCTACGACATCGTGCCGACGCAGGCGTTGCGCTACACCCATCTCGCCTTCGTGCTGGTGCTGAGCTTCCTGCTGTTTCCGCTGGCCGCCGGCTTCCGCAACCGCATCGAATGGTTCGACGTGATCGCCGGCATGCTCGCCATCGGCATCATGGGCTACGCCCTGTTGAGCGGCGACGACTTTACCGATCGCGCCGCGGTGCCCGAACAATGGGACGTCATCCTGGGCGTCGCCCTTATCGTGCTGGTGCTTGAAGCGTCGCGTCGCACCACCGGCCCGATCATGCCGATCGTCGCCATCCTGTTCATCCTCTATGCCTTGTTCGGCGAGTATCTGCCGCCGCCGTGGACGCATCGCGGCTACGATGTCGCGCGTCTGATCGGCCACATGTTCATCACGCTGGAGGGCATTTTCGGCGTTGCGCTTGATGTGTCGGCGACTTTGATCGTCATGTTCACGATCTATGGCGCGATCCTGCAGCATTCAGGCGCGGGGAAATTCTTCATCGACTTCTCGCTCGCGGTCATGGGCAACAAGCCATCGAGCGCCGGCCGCGCGGTGGTGGCGTCATCGTTCCTGCTCGGCGGTCCGTCGGGTTCCGGCGTCGCCACAACGGTGATGATCGGCACGGTGTCCTGGCCGATGCTGAAAAAGGCCGGCTTCGAAGCCAATGCCGCCGGCGGTCTGCTGGCGGCCGGCGGGCTTGGCGCGATCATCTCGCCGCCGGTGCTCGGCGCCGCCGCCTTCCTGATCGCCGAATTTCTGAAGATCAGTTATCTCGACGTGATCTGGATGGCCGTGATCCCGACCTGTCTCTATTACATGTCGCTGGTATTCATGGTGGAACTGGACGCTTGGCGTTTCGGCGCGCGCCAGGTGGTGTTCAAGCAGGATATGCCGCTGGCGCTGATGGTGAAGCGCTACGGCTTCCACTTCGTCTCGCTGATTGCCGTCGTCGTCTTCATGGTGATTGGCTATTCGCCGATGCTCTCGGTGTTCTATTCGACCATGCTGGCCTTCGTCATGAGCGCGCTCGCGCCGGAGACGGCCTTGGGCCCGCGAAAGCTCCTGATCCCGCTGTTGGTGATCGGCACAATTGCCGCAGTCGGTTACACAATCCCCGGTATCGGAACGTCGATCTTTTCGTCGATCTTCAATTCGTACTTTCCGCTTCTGGTGCTGGTCTCGATCGCCGTTTTCGCCATTGTCGGCCTGACCCCTGCCGGCCAGCGCGCGGTGCCGTCGTCGAAAAAGCTCACGGCCGCGATGGCCGACGGCTCGATCAGCGTGCTCGGCGCCGCCACCACCTGCGCCGCGGCAGGTCTCATCGTTGGCGTTGTCACATTGACCGGGCTTGGCTTGAAGTTCTCCTCCATTGTGATCGATTATGCCGGCGGCAGCCTGCTGCTCACCGCGCTCTATACCGGGCTGATCGTCTGGATCATCGGCCTCGCGGTACCGGTCACCGCGTCCTATATCATCTGCGCGGTGATCGCAGCGCCGGCGCTGACCAAGCTCGGCGTACCGGACTATGCCGCGCATATGTTCATCTTCTATTACGCGGTGCTGTCTGAGGTCTCGCCACCGACGGCGCTGTCGCCCTTCGCGGCCGCCGCCATCACCGGCGGCGATCCTTACAAGACGACGATGCATGCATGGAAGTACACGCTGCCGGCCTTCCTGGTGCCGTTTGTGTTCGTGCTGGATCCGCAGGGTCTCGGACTGTTGATGAAAATCCCGCCAGGCGGCTCGGTCTATGACATCGTCTGGATCACCGCCGTCACCGGCGTCGGTCTGGCAGCCCTGGCGGCCGCCGCGCAGGGCTGGGCAATTCGCCGCACGGTGGCGATTGAGCGCATATTGTTCGGTCTATCGGGGCTATTGCTGGTGTTTCCGAGCCCGCTCAAGGCCATATTTGAAGCCACCACCGGTTTTAACATTCCCTATACGGCCCCAATCGGGCTAACTTTGGGGTTCGTTTTGCTGCTATGGCAGTGGAAAGGCCCGGCGCCAGCCGGCGTTCAAGCAACTGGCCGATAAGACCATCATGGAGGAGCGTTCAATGAAGCAAGGTTTCAGGATTGCTATGGCTGCGGTCGCCGCGGTGGCGCTGAGTTTCAGTGCCGCCCAGGCGCAGCAGAAGACGATTTCGATCGGCACCGGCGGCACCGGCGGCGTCTATTACCCGCTCGGTGGCGGCCTCGCCAACGTGCTGACCAAGTCGGTCCCCGGCCTGCAGGCCACCGCCGAAGTGACCGGCGGTTCGGTCGACAATCTCAAGCTGATCGGCGCCGGCCGCAGCGAACTCGCTTTCTCGATGGTCGACGCTGCGCTCGACGCGGAAAAAGGCCAGGACAAGTTCAAGGGAAATCCGGTGCCGGTCCGCACCCTGATGGTGCTCTATCCCAACCAGATGCACGTCGTGAGCATCGAAGGCACCGGCATCGAGAAGATGGCCGATCTCAAGGGCAAGCGCGTTTCCACCGGCTCGGGCGGCAGCGCCACCGAAGTGATGGCCTTCCGCGTCATCGAAGCGGCCGGTCTCGACAAGGACAAGGACATGACGCGTGAGCGTCTCGGCGTCGCCGAGTCGGTCAACGCGCTCAAGGACAAGAAGATCGACGCTTTCTTCTGGGTCGGCGGTCTTCCCACAGCGGCGGTCACCGATCTCGGCGCGACCCCCGGCGTCAAGATCAAGCTGGTCGACCACGGCGACTTGGCGACCAAGATGAATGCCAAATACGGCAATCTCTATGCCTCAAGCACTATCAAATCCGGCACCTATCCCGGCCAAACCAAGGACAACGTCAACACCGTGGTGTGGAACATCCTGGTCTCCAACGCCAACATGACCGACCAGATGGCCTATGACATCGTCAAGACGGTCATCGACAAGAAGGCGGATCTGGTCGCCGTGCATGGCGAAGCCAAGAACTTCACGGTCGAAAACCAGGTGAAGGACTACTCGCCGATCCCGTGGCATCCGGGCGCGATCAAGTACTTCAA
>JAUSBQ010000224.1 GCA_030651965.1 Pseudolabrys sp.
TTGAGCTCGTGGGCAAGCGCCGAGGCCATTTCACCCATTGCGGTTAGTCGCGATACGTGAACGAGCTCGGATTGCAGCTGTTTCAGCCGCGTCTCAGTCTTCTGTTGCTCCGTCAGGTCACGAATAAATCCGGTGAAGAACCGTTTGGTGCCGGAACTCATCTCACCAATAGTGATTTCGACCGGAAACGTTGAGCCGTTCTTGGCTCGGCCGACACCCACTTGTTCGATGGAGACCCCTCGGTGTTTGTCGGACTCGATATGGCGTTTAATGTACCCGTCATGTTCCTCGCGATAAGGTGTCGGCATCAACCTGCTGACATTGTTCCCCATGGCCTCGGCGGCTGTATAACCGAACAAGCGCTCTGCCATCGCGTTGAAGGACTGGATTGTCCCTTTCTCGTCGATGACGACCACCGCTTCGGGAATGGTATCGAAAATCGACTGGAGATGAGCGGCGCGCGCGGAAATTTGAAGACGCGCTTGGCGCAGTCGCTCTCCAAACAGAGCCGCGCCTAAGCCAATTGCCGCAAATACCGCGCCATTCAAAGCCGTGGACCAATCGAATTCGCTAAATCTGGCGACAAAGAGCAGAACGAGCGGAAGGCACAGCCCCGTCGCCAGAATGCCCGGCCCAAATCCACCAATACCCGCCGCTAACAGGAGAACTGGCAGAAAAAATAGATAAGGGGCTTGATCGCCGAGGATCGGCATCATGGCGATGCGCGCGGTAAACGCAAGGAGTACGGCTGCGAGTACTGTGCCGTAGCGCACAGCATTGTTGCGCGTCACCAGTGCCAGCACCGGGGTGTCTTGATGCCGAGGCTCGCCAGGATTTGCGTCGAATGTCATCATCAGATTTCTTGCTGTTAGCAGCAATTGATTCTGGACGATTACTGCCGACAATAGCGATGCGCGCGGAAAATATCGGATCAAATCTAAATTGTCTCCAGATAAGGGCCTTGATCTTAGTCAATATCTCAGGTGCCGCGGCGCAAACGCCAACATTTCTTGGATCGATCGGGGGGCTTGCACCCGATTCGGTTGACAGCCGCCTAAGCTAATCCAGCCTGCCGCTCGAACTCCGCAGGGCTCATACAGCCGATCGTCGAGTGCCGACGTTTCGGATTGTAGAAGCGTCCGAAGTAGTCGAACACGTCGGCGTTCGCCTCATCCCTCGATCGGTAGATTTTGCGTGCCGTGCGCTCGGTCTTGAGCGACGAGAAGAGCTCTCCATCGCCGCATTGTCCCACACGTTGCCTGAATGTCCGATATCTGGGGGCGGGGTGTGGTTGTTCATCGATGCCTTCTCGCTCATGTTGGATTGATGCCGTGGTTGCCGCCCTTGCGACGCGCGCGCGCGGCCGAAGTAAATCTCGATCATTTCAATGGCGGCGCTCGGTGTGCCGAGGACTGCCCCTATGAGGCAATCCGCATGGTCGGGCGCACCGACCACCTGCCATTCCCATCGCAGCTCAGGCAAACTCCGACTTGTGCACCTCGTGCGGAATATGTGTTGG
Source organism: Pseudolabrys sp. (assembly GCA_030651965.1). Taxonomy (GTDB): domain Bacteria; phylum Pseudomonadota; class Alphaproteobacteria; order Rhizobiales; family Xanthobacteraceae; genus Pseudolabrys. Next base: position 1,520 of record JAUSBQ010000224.1, read on the forward strand.
GTCTTGGACGTCATCGACGCCGTTTCGACGCGGCGAGGAGCTTAAAGCCGGATCTTTCCGATACAATCGTCCAATTTGGGCAATCGAGACATTTGGCAATGACTACCGTTCGTCGGCATCGTGCAGCAGATCGAGCGTCTTGACGGAGTATGCGAAAGCGGCGCCGGCCTGTGAGATGCACATGGCGCGGCAATCCCGCAACCGAGGGAAAGTCGCAACAGCTGCGGGCAAGGTTAAAAACTAGCTGATCGCCAGGGCTACGATCATGCCGACCACGATCAACACGAGCCCGACGACAAGCATCGGCACCAAGCTGCTACCTGCGCGCTGGTCGTCGTCCTTCCTGTCATCGTTTCGATTGGACATATGGTTTCCATTCAATTGGCGCCTGTTGATGCCTTGGAGAAAAAACTAAATCGTTCGCCGCGCCCGAGTGGTCTATATTGGCATTGTAACCGACATCCGCCCGATGAGTGGCCCCTTGAGCCGAGATTGCTCGCAAGGGACGGCAGTTGCAAGAGCGACCGCTCGCGGTGAGCGTCCACCTGCTCCAAGCTCGGTGACACCGGCGTGTTGCGTGCTTGTCCGAAGCGATTATTTTGAATGTGCAAGCCGACAGCCATTTGCCGTCTTGACTAAAATCAATGAGCGGCAGGGATGGCTGAGATAACTAGGAAATGTGGCAATTTAGTTGACCGCAAATTCGAGGGAAGGATCTAGACGATGATGAAAAGAATGATGATTGCGGCTGCAATTTGCGGGGGGGCGCTGGCGACAGCTTCTGCACAGGACCTTGCCGCGGGGGCGACTTCATTCAAGAAGTGCGCGCCGTGTCATGACATCGGAGAAAAGGCAAAAAATAAAGTGGGGCCGATGCTGAACGGGATTGAAAATCGGACTAGCGGCACAGTGGCGGGCTACTCCTATTCGGAAGCCAATAAAACATCGGGCATTGTGTGGAACGATGCGTCGTTCTTAGAGTATATTAAGAACCCACCTGCCAAAATACCGAAGACAAAAATGGTGTTCGTCGGCATTAAGAATGAAGACGAGGCAAGAAATCTTTGGGCCTACCTTAAACAACATGGGCCGGACGGTATAAAGAAATGAGATCGAAGCCGTTCTCGTCCACTTGATGGTGAGGGGCGCTCTGATGGTCGCACCATTGCAGAATAGTATGCACTATGAAGACAGATTTTTGCACGTGATCGCTGCGATCGACGCGATCAACGCCGAAGGTCCCGTTTTTATTGAGGCTGCAGGGCGAAAGACGCCTGCGGAGCTTATTTACGGGCAACGGATGAGCGAGACACTCGCCCGAGTGCAGCCCAACGCTTGCGAATGTTTACGTATTGCCGCGCGCGGGCAGCACATTGAGCGATGGAAGGTGCCACGTAGATCCTATCCGGCAGGCCGCGAGGGCTATCTTAATTGGCGTAAGCATCAACGAAATCTTCAGGCCGAACGGCTTGCCGGAATCATGGCCGAGGTAGGCTACGGCGCGGAGGACATCAAACGCGTCGGCGTGCTGATCCGTAAGGAGCGATTAAAAGCCGATCCCGAAGTGCAATTATTTGAGGACGTCATCTGCCTCGTTTTCCTTGAGCATCACCTCAAGGAATTTGAAAGCAAAGTCGCCGAGGATAGACTGGCCGATATCTTGGCTAAAACCTGGAAACGAATGTCGGAGCATGGCCATTCGTGGGCCTTGAAACTCGATTTGCCTCCTGAAGTGGTGCAGCTCCTCTATCGAGGTCTTGCCAAGTCA